>NZ_JAMAUV010000069.1:0-490 GCF_023714155.1 Neobacillus sp. MER 74 | reverse complement strand
GCTGCTGCACGCCGAGACGCTCACCATCACCCATCCTGCCTACGGCAACGCGATGACCTTTCGCGCGCCGATCGACTTTTAACGCTCATACTTCGAGTTGCATGCGGGTTGTCTGCGTGCAACTCGGATTAGTGAGGATACAGAAAACAATCCCGATTAATCGCGGGCGAACCACGCGTCAATCATCTGCTCAACGCGGGCGACGACGAGATCGGTGTCGTGACGACGGCTGCGCGCACAGGCGTGCGCCGGCTCATCGCACAGCAGGCAGCGGCGCTGCGATTCGCCCAGCGACTGGCGTCCCACCAGCCCGTTCTGCGGACAGATTACATCGATATCCCACAGGCGTCCCAGCGGATGGCTCTGCTCCAGCGTACTGCACATCGCTTTGATTTCGCTGGCCGGATGCGCTACGCACCACAGCGCTTCTGGCCCGGTCGGCAGCCATAGCACCTGACGATCCAGCGTTTGCCAGCGGTGCTTCCACAGC
>NZ_JAMAUV010000068.1:0-552 GCF_023714155.1 Neobacillus sp. MER 74 | reverse complement strand
AACCAAATAGTCTGGCAGCAATGGCGAGAAGGTCACACCCGTTCCCATACCGAACACGGAAGTTAAGCTTCTCAGCGCCGATGGTAGTTGGGACACGCGTCCCTGTGAGAGTAGGACGTTGCCAGGCTGAATATATGGAGGATTAGCTCAGCTGGGAGAGCATCTGCCTTACAAGCAGAGGGTCGGCGGTTCGATCCCGTCATCCTCCACCATATTTACCTTTCAAACATTACGCCGGGGTAGCTCAATTGGTAGAGCAACTGACTTGTAATCAGTAGGTTGGGGGTTCAAGTCCTCTCGCCGGCACCTTTAGTACGAGCCATTAGCTCAGTTGGTAGAGCATCTGACTTTTAATCAGAGGGTCGAAGGTTCGAGTCCTTCATGGCTCACCATAGTTTTTTACGAAAGCGAAATAACTTTCGATAATGCGGGTGTGGCGGAATTGGCAGACGCACCAGACTTAGGATCTGGCGCCGCAAGGCGTGGGGGTTCGACTCCCTTCACCCGCACCAAGTTTTTTTACGAAGTAAAATAAACAAAGTTGTTTGCAAT
>NZ_JAMAUV010000066.1:0-845 GCF_023714155.1 Neobacillus sp. MER 74 | reverse complement strand
GGAATTGGCAGACGCACCAGACTTAGGATCTGGCGCCGCAAGGCGTGGGGGTTCGACTCCCTTCACCCGCACCAAGTTTTTTTACGAAGTAAAATAAACAAAGTTGTTTGCAATAGCAAAATAACTTACCATGATATGCGGAAGTAGTTCAGTGGTAGAACACCACCTTGCCAAGGTGGGGGTCGCGGGTTCGAATCCCGTCTTCCGCTCTCTATTTTTGCCGGGGTGGCGGAACTGGCAGACGCACAGGACTTAAAATCCTGCGGTAGGTGACTACCGTACCGGTTCGATTCCGGTCCTCGGCACCACTTTAAGGTTAATTAAATTCATATGCGCCCTTAGCTCAGCTGGATAGAGTGTTTGACTACGAATCAAAAGGTCGGGAGTTCGAATCTCTCAGGGCGCACTTAACGGGAAGTAGCTCAGCTTGGTAGAGCACTTGGTTTGGGACCAAGGGGTCGCAGGTTCGAATCCTGTCTTCCCGACCATTTCTAATAATTATATGGGGTCTTAGCTCAGCTGGGAGAGCGCCTGCTTTGCACGCAGGAGGTCAGGGGTTCGATCCCCCTAGACTCCACCAAAAAATATTTAATTATGATATTGACACAGCATCAAAGCTCTGTTAATATAGAAAAGTCGCACAAGCGACAAAGACATTGTTCTTTGAAAACTAAACAAACAAGACGTGAAACAAACAATAAATTTTAGTTTCAGAAATGAAGCTAAGCCAACGTAACAAATGAGCTAATCAACTTTCTTGGAGAGTTTGATCCTGGCTCAGGACGAACGCTGGCGGCGTGCCTAATACATGCAAGTCGAGCGGGACTCTTCGGAGTCTAGCGGCG
>NZ_JAMAUV010000065.1:0-888 GCF_023714155.1 Neobacillus sp. MER 74 | reverse complement strand
TGGCCATCTTTTTCAAATTCATGGCAGCAAAAGTAAGCATCGCTTGCATGGACAATTTTTTTAGGCCTCTTAAGGTTGTCCAACGCATACCATGCTTTTCTTTAGCATCCGCAAAGACACGTTCAATTGTTTCTTTACGTTTTGCGTAAATGCTTTTGTTCTCTTGTGTATGACGAAGATGATCGGCTTCTTCTATGTAATGTTCCCACACATGCCGCTCAATCAATTTTTTATGATCTTTACTTTGCGTGCATTCGGAAAGTAATGGGCAACTTTTACAATTAAGAGGATTTGAAAAGTATTGACGCTTTCCATTCTTCGTCGTCGTTGCATATCTCAGAATTTGTCCTTCCGGACAAATATAACAATCGTAGTATTCATCATAAACATACTCATGTTTTTTCATATAACCATCCTTTGTACGTGGACGTGTATATGGTAAAGCAGGAGTCATATCATTCTCAAATACGAATTGAGCAATAGCAGGTGTTTTGTATCCAGCATCAGCAGCAACAGCTTCAGGTTTCCCGTGTTTTTCGATGATTTTCTCAAGTAGTGGCTCGAATATGACGCTATCATGGATATTCCCTGGAGTTACAATTGTCCCAAGGACAAAACCATTTCGATCTGAAGCCGCATGAAATGAGTATGCGAATTGTTTAGTTCGCTCGTCCTTTACGTAATAACCACTTTCCGGGTCAGTAGTACTTTCTTTAATTTCTTTTAATTCCTTTTTATCGAATTTATCTGGAGGAAATGGATTTTTTCCGTGATCTTCGCGGTCTTTATTAATCTCGTCTTGTAAACGTGCTTCATAAGCTTTCGATTCTTTTCGGACAACTTTCTTCTCGAATTTACGCTTATTCGCACTTGCTTTAACATGTGTGG
>NZ_JAMAUV010000064.1:0-924 GCF_023714155.1 Neobacillus sp. MER 74 | reverse complement strand
ATACAGATAGGTAAGGCTTTGAAGTTATCGCTACCTTTTCCCCCCGTCCACACCGTACAAGCGACTTTCACCGCATACGGCGTTCCAACTATACCAATCCACTTTAACCATAACACTGTTCAGTATTATGATACTTAATGTGTTTCATTTCTTCCGTTTCAATAAGTCGGTGCCTCCCGTAGGAGGTGAACCTCTTTTAGTCATACGAGAACCTTATTAACCGATAAAGAATTGCCTTGCATGATTAAAGGAATCTTTAATAGTCTTGTGGCTATCCCTCCATGTTGATTAGACACTTCAACGGTACTGTACCACTACTTTCACTGATATAAAGAAAAGTTATACGGCAACTATTATCATTATCGCTTTCCTTTTCAACGCTTCGTCGGAAGTAAGCCCTCCACGTTATCAGCTTACAATGTTGAATTATATCTATTATAGAATGAACTTAGGTGCTTCCTGTAAGCCTGTTAGCTGTTCATATGCCTGTAACATATCATGGACTTTTATATAAGTTATTTTTACTCATCCACTGCTAACCTCACTCTAAGGCGATATACACATTTCTATGTATTGTGCTTGTAGACCCGTACATTCAGAAGTTCGTCAGCTAAACCTTTTCTTGTAGGTTTATTTGCATTCTCACCATATTCATTCAACTCAAGCATTATGAATTACACCACTCCATCGAGTAGGCTTTCGGCAGCCAAACTGCTACGGTAATTTCTCACGCCTTTTTGCCGAGCTTACAACACTATCATTCTTACTAAATCCAGTGCTATTCGACTAAGAGAGAACCCTTCAGGGCGTTACCCCATCATTTGATTCTTCGATATAACCCTTCAGTTCCGACAGGAACTGCCTGACCTTTACCTGAGCATTGTATGACCAATCTCAATTTAAGCCAGGAACATTTCGCACAAC
>NZ_JAMAUV010000063.1:0-989 GCF_023714155.1 Neobacillus sp. MER 74 | reverse complement strand
CCCTTCGCTTATTTCCTACACCAATGGAATTGCGTTCAATGCAACCTCAAAACGTTGTTATCGGGTGGAAATCACTGATGAAGAGACAGCCTGGATTAAAAAAGGCCCAATTACTAATTCATTTAGCTAATCGTTCGATTGGCACTAAGCAAGCACTTGATGCTTATAAATTTCATCTACAACAATTATTAGAGGAATACGATCTCGCAACCACACAACTCGAAAGAGTTGAACAACAGGTCACAGAAGCACTTAAACAAATTCCTTATGCCCAGCAATTGCTTACTATTAAAGGAATTAGTGAAATTTCTTTGGCTGGTATATTAGGGGAAGCAGGAGATTTAAGTGGCTTTGCCCACGGCAATTCTTTACTAAGACATGCAGGATTGCACCTAGCTGAAGCAAGTTCAGGAAAGTGGAAAGGTCAAATTGTCATTTCTAAACGTGGGAGGTCAAGACTACGGCGATTCCTTTACTTAGCCACAATGAGCCTTGTGATGAACAACCCAGAATTTAAAGCAATACACGCTCATAATGTTAAAGTTAAAAAAATGAAGAAAATGAAATCTATTATGAAATTGGTTGGTAAATTAGCTCGTATATTTGTAGGTATTGCTAAACGAAATGAATCCTATTGTCCAGAAAAAGTACAACCTTTAACTACTTTAGCAGCATAAGAACTTATAGATTCTTAGAAACACTTTCGAGTTTCCCAAAAGGAAAGACTCCAATAAATAATAAGAAAAAGTGATTGTTAGTTTTACAGTTATCGAATGTTGGCTTATTCGTAGGATTTCAAACATGTACGGAGTACCAGGTTTGTTCCACAAAAGGGCTTAGACCCATCCCGTTAGCATAACTGGCCTCCACCCCTTGGATAGGCATGACGAAGGAATGATAGGGCTTTTGACCCGTTGAGACATGGGAGGGTAAGCCTCCAAGGGCGGCGTGGAGCATGTACATCATATGGTAAAATATGGAGTTGTAAA
>NZ_JAMAUV010000062.1:0-1134 GCF_023714155.1 Neobacillus sp. MER 74 | reverse complement strand
CAAACAGTAGCCCATCGGGCAAATAAAAACATCATCTTTTTGGTCATACTTGAAGTTTGATTTATCAAATCCGTTTTCAACCTTTTGTTGTTTTCCTTTTTGAGGCTTTATTAAGATCTCAGTCTTCTCATCAGCTACTTCTGTTATTTCAGACATATTAAAATAACCGGTATCAGCTATAGCTGTTATATTTTTGTTTTCAAATACTTTTTTTGCTTTTTTAACCATGTTTGATAATTGCCCTTGATCATTAACATCATTGACTACATCGTAGTCTACAAATAATTTATTTTTATTGTCTACAACTGCTTGAACATTAAAGCAAACTTCAAATTTCCCATTGTTCTTCATAGATTTTGCATCTGAATCGGTTAAACAAATTTGTTTTTTTCCTTGTTCTTTAAGCTCTTCTTTTATAGAGTTTAGCTGCTTTATTCTTTCTTGATAGCACTCTATTTTATCGGTAATTTTTTGTTTCATACTTTCATCATCAGTTGTATCTAATACGCCATTGATATATTCCTCAATTTTTGCTTCATAGTATTCTAATTTCTCTCTTATTATATTTTCATTATAGTGTTTATTCTTTGCACTACTTGCTTTTATCTTCGTACCATCAATTGCGACAAGGACTCCATCAATAAGACCAAACCCTTTTAACATAAGTGTAAATTCCTTAAACAACTGCTTAATGGCATTTTTGTTAATTTTCATAAACGAAGAGAGAGTCCCATGATCAGGTTTGATTTTCCCAATCAACCACATTAATTCAATGTTTCTAGTTGCCTCGATTTCCATCATTCGCGATGATCTGATTTTATTCATATAACAATATATATATAACTTAAGAAGATCTTGTCTTCTGTAGGGTTTTTGACCAGCACTGTTACCAGAAAAAATAACAAATCCTAGTTCCTCTAAATTTAAACTATCTACATATGCATCAATTACTCTTACTGGATTATCTTCATGAACATAGTCATCTAAAGTGTATGGTAACAAATTGATTTGTTTTCTATCTTCCCCAAGAATAAATGGCATATTAACATCTCCTTTACTTAATGTATTCGACATTAATATCCATTTTCTTCTAAATGTTCAAAACAAATTTAAAATTGTTAGACAGACTCACGT
>NZ_JAMAUV010000061.1:0-1357 GCF_023714155.1 Neobacillus sp. MER 74 | reverse complement strand
GAACAGTGTTATGGTTAAAGTGGATTGGTATAGTTGGAACGCCGTATGCGGTGAAAGTCGCTTGTACGGTGTGGACGGGGGGAAAAGGTAGCGATAACTTCAAAGCCTTACCTATCTGTATGAAGAATCAACCCCCAAAATGGATATTAAAAATTGGCTCAGTGTGAACTGAGCCATTTATTTTTTATTGCAAAAACGTATACAAAAGGCAGTACAAATTGGGCTACATTTTCGATTGCATTTTCGGGTTTTGTGATAGGAAACGGAACCCGTTACCAAATAGGACAGTTCCTTTATAGTGTCTTCCTCCCCTATACTAAGAAGCGACCTCCATTTACCATTTCTCGCCTCTAGAACCCTTATTGGATACCGTTCCTTCTCATTTTTTGTAGTTTCGGGCGTCTATACCCCTTATTGACTACCTCCCTTTCGCTTTTTTCATAGTTTCGGTCACCTATACCTCCTATTGGCTACCGTTCTTTCTCTTTTTTAATCGCCTCAGTCGTCAATAAAGAAAAATCTCCCTAGCAATCAAAAAAAATGCCCTCCATTATACGATGAAGGACAAAATTAACCAATGTGTGGTGTCAGGCACCGAAATTGATTAAAATGGTAAATTTCTAGTAAAATCTACTTAGTTGGAAAGTTTGGTGGGTTGAGCATTTTGAGAATGAGCCGTAGGGAGAAGGGGTTAGAGAAAAACAGAATGAATATGTTTAGGAAGTTGTCTGATGGGGTATTAGCGCTGCTGATTACCATCCTGCTTTATGCGGGATTTTTTGCGGTAGTTTCACAGAGTCCTGGGGATGAAATGAATAATAGTTTGATCGCCATGGCAGCCTTTGTTGCAATGACGTTTTTTATAAACTTTCCGGTGTGTTGGTGGATTATCAAACGGATCATTAAGGCTAGTCGAGGGAAGAATTATTGAAACAAATGAAGCCAAGTTCCGATTGGAACTAGGCTTTTTTGTTTAATAGAGTTACACAAGCATTCATCTGGAAAAATAAACAGTGGACAATTCTTCATCACAACAAAAAAGAACAACCCAATTGAGTTGTTCTTAAAATGCCTGGCAACGTCCTACTCTCACAGGGACGCGTGTCCCAACTACCATCGGCGCTGAGAAGCTTAACTTCCGTGTTCGGTATGGGAACGGGTGTGACCTTCTCGCCATTGCTGCCAGACTATTTTATTTGAGGATTCATTCCCTCAAAACTAGATAATGCTGAAGAAGTTTGTAAACTTGAGTTCACCTATATAATTGTCTAGCTCCAGCGTCCAGCAACTAGTGTCCTTCGGTCTTTTCCCTACGATAAGTCAACATCGAATCGCTATCGCTCTTCGTGTTTCCTTT
>NZ_JAMAUV010000060.1:0-1379 GCF_023714155.1 Neobacillus sp. MER 74 | reverse complement strand
GAGGTAGTGCGCCCATAAGGGCATTTAGAAAATCTGTTTTGGCAAAGCAGTAGGGATTTATCACATTCAATACCCTATCATCAGTCAACTTATCCGCGAAGGAAACTGAGCGGGGAGTGTAGCATGTTGGCAAAGCCATAAGTTGCCTAGTTACCAAGGCACGACTGAATGGCGAGATGAAATTCATAGACAAGGATGAAAGCTGAATTGCTTGAATGATAGCTCAAGGAGGACTACTCGGACCTTCAGCGGGAGGTAACGATAAACGCTGAAATGAATGTGCATGTATCCTAAATACCTCGGGAGACATGAAGTGATACCATTCTAACCAACTTCTGTATGGAAGAAACGAGCGAAAGTCACATCCGACACTATGAAAAGCCTGTTTCTAAATGTCTAAATGGGGATTGCCTAAGTTGGAACGCCGTAAAAGGCTATGACAAATGTGTCTGAATATCCAATATGGCAACGGAGCTCTCGTAGTAGTCTGAGATAGGGAAAGCCTATTACATGGCGAAGGAGAGCAGTTTATCGGGTTTAATACCAAATTGGGAAGGAGCGAGAGGCTCTATGAGAAATCCGAAAGTAGTATTAAACAGTCTGACTTCCAAGGTGAAAGAAAAAGAATATACTTTTCAGCGTTTGTATCGGAATCTATATAATATTGAATTTTTCCTGGATGCATACGATAAAATCTACCCAAATAAAGGTAGCAACACCAAAGGAATCAATGAAGATACAATAGATGGAATGAGTTTAAAAAGAATAAATAATCTTATTGAAAAGCTAAGAGATCAAACATATCAGCCAAACCCTGCACGAAGAATTTATATCCCAAAAAAGAATGGCAAACTAAGACCCTTGGGATTACCTACTTTTGAAGATAAATTAGTTCAGGAAGTTGTCAGAAGGATTCTTGAAAGTATATATGAAACCAGTTTCTCTGAAAACTCACATGCATTTCGACCAAACAGGAGCTGTCATACTGCACTCAAACAAATCAAAAACACATTCACAGGGACCCGATGGTTTATTGAAGGCGATATAAAAGGTTTCTTTGATAATATTGACCATCATACTCTTATCAACATCTTGAGGAAGAGAATTAAGGATGAGAAATTCATCAACTTAATTTGGAAATTTCTACGTGCTGGTTATGTAGAAGATTGGGTTTTTCATAAAACTTACAGTGGCACCCCACAAGGTGGCATTATTAGCCCTATACTGTCGAATATTTACCTTAACGAATTAGATAAATATGTGGAGGAATACACATCTAAATTCAACAAAGGTGATAAACGGAAGTATAATCTTGTCTATCATAACCTTGCATCAAAAATAAATCATCGTAAATATAAGAATAAACGTGAATGGTCAAA
>NZ_JAMAUV010000005.1:0-328612 GCF_023714155.1 Neobacillus sp. MER 74 | reverse complement strand
GGATTAGGTGTTCGGTGTGGTAACCTCACTTTTAACCTAATTTCACGGGGGTGGCAAGTTTTTTGCATTTAAATCCCTTTAAATCAAGGATTATTAACTTTTTTAATATAAAAGTTTTGACAATACGTTATTATCATGGGGGGGGAAATCATGAGTCCATCTAATCCGAACACTACCTCACAGTCGAGCGAAATCGATTTAATTACCGTCCTATCAAATCAAAACAAAGAAGAACTAATTAAGATTATTCTTGACCTGTCAGAAGATTATCCCGAAATTGAAAAACAGTTACTATTTAAATACACTCCTCATAAAGACGAAATTTCATCCGCGAAAAAACTTATTTCTGCCTCAATTAATGGGGCAAAAAGAAAAGGGTTTATCGATTGGCGTCATGTTGGTCCTGCATTACAAGGTGCAGAGTTTACCCTCCAAAAAGCACGACATAAAGTAGAAAAAGGTGAATACGAGAGTGCGATTTTATTATCACTTGTTGTCATGCAGCCAGTTGTAAAAATGCTCAATTTTGCTGATGACTCAAATGGTTCGATCGGTGATGTTATGAATTGGGCGATTCGAACAATTGACGATGTGGTGATTGCCAGTCTGCCCGTGTTGAATGAAAAAGAGAAGAAAGGTCTTTTTGAGGCGATCATGAAAGAAGCCGGAAAAGTACATTATGATGGCTGGAGTGATTGGCGATATGCTTTATTAAAAATTTGCACCTACTATTCTCCTATGAAAGATTTGAGAAAAAAGTTAGAAAAACAGTTGGAATCCCTCCTTGAGAAAACTGAAGCTTCTTGGAGTGACAGATATGAAAAAACACAAATAAAATTACTTCAGCTTGAAATCATTGAACGATGTGATGGGGCAGCCGCTGCGGGAGAATTTATCTATAAAAATATAAAATCTAGCGAATTCCGTGAAAAGGCAATTGTTAATGAACTAGGAAAAGGTGATTTCAAAAAAGTAATTCAACTTTGTTTGGATGGAGAAGAAGCGGATAAAGAATATCGAGGACTTGTCCATAAGTGGCGGGAATACCGATACCAAGCCTATGAATTGCTTGGAGATATTGAACAACAAAAACAATTGGCGAGCAAACTGTTATTCAAAGGTGAATTTACATATTACATAAAACTAAAAGAACTATATACAACAAGTGAATGGGAGGGCGTTTTGAAAAAAACTGTCGCTGAATTTAAAAAAATGGATTATCAGCCCTCAGCATACCTTTCTATCTTACAAGAGGAGAAATTGACTGATGAACTTTTAATTTATTGCCAAAAAAATATTCGAACTATTACAGAACTGTATCCATATATAATTAAGGATTATTTAGAAGAAGTAATTGCCTTGTTTATTAAGTACATTGAGAATGAAGCTAAACAGGCTACGGATCGAAAAAAATATCGTAAGGTTTGTTCCATCATAAAAACCTACAAAAATGCCTGTGGAACGATTCAGTCACATAAGCTAATTGGGGAATTAAGAGAAAAGTATATGCGCCGGCCTGCGTTCATAGAGGAGCTCGGGAAAATTAGATAAGCCGATAAGGAGATTGAAACGATGCTGCACCATGTAGAAATCTATGTTTCCAATCTAAGCAAAACGATCGAATTTTGGCAGTGGTTTTTAATGGAGTTAGGATATCAACCATATCAAAAATGGGAGTCGGGTATCAGCTGGAAAGATGGAGACACCTATCTTGTTTTTGTACAAACTGAAGAACGATTTTTGGATGTCTCGTACCATCGTTCACGAGTTGGGCTTAATCATTTAGCTTTTCATGCGGAATCAAGAAAACAAGTCGATCAAATAACAATGCAATTCAAAGAAAAAGGGGTCCATATTCTTTATCAGGATAAACATCCATTTGCCGGTGGAGATACTCATTATGCTGTTTTTTTCGAAGATCCAGATCGTATTAAAGTGGAATTGGTCGCTCCATTCTAGCAGTTTCGGTCTGACCCTGATGCATTAAGATTGGAAACTTTTGTATTTCGCTATTTATAGTGATTTACATCACAAAACACCATCCTTTTTAACATTATAATAATCAAAAACAGAGGGAAAATTAATAGTGGATGGTGACGAAAAGTGGATTACAATTTTAAGTCGATCTATGATGAAATAGGCGGGCAAGAAACAATAGATAAATTGGTCAATGCTTTTTATCCGCGTGTATATGCCGACCCAGAACTAAGACCATTGTTTGAAGGGGATATGGAAGAAATAAAGCGTAAACAGCGGATGTTTTTGCCGCAATTCTTGGGGGGGCCTGCCCTTTATAGTCAGGAATTTGGACCGCCTGCCATGAGACATCGACATCTGCCATTTGAAGTAACGCCTAGAAGGGCAAAATGCTGGCTTCGCTGCATGAAAGAAGCATTTGAAGAAATTGGACTTGATCAACAACCTGCCGGGCTTGCGTTTTATGACCGGTTAACGCAAGTGGCTGGAATTATGGTCAATAGCCCGGATCGTGAATAATCAAAAGGCTCTTCTCAGATAGAGAGGAGCCTTTGCCTATAAGATGAAAAATTTAGTGTTTGAACTATTATTACTGTCCAGCTCCAGCGTCCAGCGACTAGTGTACTTCGCTCTCTTCCCTACGATAAGTCAACATCGAATCGCTCCGCTCTCCGTGTTTCCTTTATCTCAGTCAGAGCGCTCCAGTCCATACGTCGCTAAACGGACGCTTCCGCTTTTCTGACTATTTCTTTAACTTAGCCCAAGTTGCATCTAAAGCTTTTTCTGTTTCGGCTTTCGATTTTTGGCCGCCAACATACGCTTGAAGAGTAGCTCCAAATTCTTGGCCTGCACCATCCGGATATTTCATGAACTGCCAAGAGTAGGTTTTGCCTTCTTGTGAATATTTTTGAAGTTCTGCACCTAGAGGTCCAATATCTTCCGCTTTTGCTTCAATTGTTTTAAAAGCAGGGATGTACTTGAACTCCTTAACTAGAGCTGTTTTCCCTTCCTCAGAGGTAACCATCCAGTTTAAGAAATCTTTTGCTGCTTTTTTATCCGCTTCAGGAGCTTTGTTATGAACTACCCAGTTCGTTGGAACGTCAACCATTAATTTATCTGCCTGTGCAGCATCATCCGTAAGTGCCAATGGAATAAAGCCAACTTCCATGCCTGGATTTAGTTTATCAAGCATTGGTTGAATCCAGTTACCTTGCTGAATCATTGCCGTTTCGCCGTTGGCAAATTGGGTTACTTCCGTGTTGTAGTCCGTTGTTAAAGGATTTTTGTTGCCATATTTGATCGTTAAGTCAACAAGCTTGAAGTAGTCATTGAAGTATTTATTGCCTTCGATTTTCGCTGACCCTTCGTTTAAACCTTGGATGTAGTTCTCGTCATCTGCTTGTTGGTAAGCAAATGGTACGTTTAGACCATGGTTTGCTAAAACCCACCATTCCGCATAGCCGACAGAGAAAGGAGTAATACCGGCAGCTTTTAATTTTTTCGATGCTGCTTCTAATTCCGTAAATGTTTTTGGCAGTTCTGTAATACCGGCTTTTGCAAATAGTTTCTTATTGTAAGCAAAGCCATAGCCTTCCATATTAACTGGCTGTCCGTAGATTTTTCCATCGATTGTCATTGGCTTTAAGGCATTTTCATAGGCATCTTTTACCCACGGCTGATCGGATAAATCCTCGAATTTATCTTTCCATGTTTGAGCCTCTTGATAACCGCCATTGCCAAAGATATCAGGAGCCTTGTTGGAAGCAAACTTAGCTTTTAATGCTGCAGATCCATCTGCACCGCCACCGACGGTTTCAATATTAAAAGTAACGTCGGGATGTTCTTTTGTATATTGATCTGTTAACGCTTTCAATTGGTCGGCAATTTCAACCTTTCCATTAAAAAGATCGACCACTACTTTGCCGTCTTTCCCGCCGCTTTTTTTATCAGTAGATGCACTGTCGCTAGAACAAGCTGTTGCTAATAGTAGTGAAGCGGATAGAACACCTGCTAGTAAAGAATACTTTTTGATCCCCATTAAAATTCCCTCCTGGTATATAAATCTATTTTATATTTGTCTCTGCTATCTGTCATGCAGACAGCAGAGGTTGTTCCTATGGTATATTTTCTACTTGATAGAGCCACTAGTAATTCCTTTAATAATGTGTTTTTGCATCGCAAAAAAGAAGATTAATAATGGAATAATGCCCATGACTAAGGCAGCTAATGCCAAATCCCATTGCTTTGTATACTGTCCAAAGAAGGAGAACGTTGCTAAAGGAATCGTTTTTAATTCCGGATCCTGAAGCACAAGTGATGGCAATAGGAAGTCATTCCAAATCCATAAGCTATTTAAAATCACAATGGTCACTGTAATTGGTTTTAATAATGGAAAGACAATTCTCCAAAACACGCCAAACCTTGAACAGCCATCGATGATAGCAGCCTCTTCCAGTTCAACTGGAATCCCTTTAATAAATCCGTGATACAAGAAAATGGTCATCCCTGAGCCAAAGCCCAGATACATGATGACAAGGCCCCATACGCTATTTAAAAGTCCAAAAGTACTGGCTGTTTTGATAAGCGGAATCATGATCGATTGAAACGGAATGATCATTGCTGCCACAAATATCATGAAAATCACATGGCTAATTTTCTTCCTTGTTCGAACCAGCATATAGGCTGCCATCGAACAAAAGATGACAAGAACTACATTACTGACAACAGTAACAATTAAAGAGTTTGAAAATACTTTAAGATAGTTCAATTTTTCGAAAGCACTCACATAGTTCTGAAGCTCCAGAACCTTCGGCAAGGCTGAGGTGTTAGATAAAATATCTGCGAAAGGTTTCAAGGAGTTTGAAATCACATAATAGAAAGGGACTAAAAAGGCTAGACCAAGCAGGATGGCAAGAATCTCCATTATAAAAGTTTTTCCTGTATACCTGTTTCCCATTAGGACTCGACCTCCTTTTTCTTCGAATACGTCACTTGAATGATGGAAATGGCTGCGACGACAAGGAAGAATATCAGTGCTTTTGCCTCGCCAATTCCGTAACGGTTATTCACAAAGGCTTCTGTATAAATGTTTAGTGCTAACATTTCAGTAGACTTAAAAGGACCGCCATTTGTCAATGACAGGTTTGCATCAAAGACTTTAAAGGATGAGGCAGTAGTTAAAAATAAACAGATAGTAACCGCCGGTGCAACGAGTGGCATGGTTATGTGGCGAAGAATCTGCCATCTATTAGCTCCGTCTATTTTCGCTGCTTCAATTAATTCTTGAGGAACGTTTTGCAGTGCAGCGATATAGATAATCATAATATAGCCTGCACCTTGCCAAACACTGACAATCACAATTCCCCAGAAGGCGGTATTCGCATCTCCTAACCAAGCCATTTCAAAAAGGGGAATCTTTGTTAACTGTCCAATCGATGCAAAACCCTTTACAAAAATGAATTGCCAGATAAAACCTAATAAAAGGCCGCCGATCAAGTTTGGCATGAAGAAAACGGTTCGTAAGATATTTCTTGTCTTTAGCATTTGTGTGACAAGTAATGCTAATCCAAACCCAATTACATTTGTTAAAAGGATCGCAACAACCGTATATTTCGTGGTGAGTTTGAAGGAATCTTGGAATTGCTTGTCCTCGGTAAAGATGTACTTAAAGTTGTCCAAGCCCACCCATTTGACCGCTCCCGTGATCCCGTTCCAGTCTGTAAAGGCATAATAAATACCTGTAAAAAAAGGAATCAGAACAATCAGGGTAAAAGCTAGCAAAACTGGTCCCACAAATAGTGCAAATAATCCTGCATCTTTCAGTTTCTTGTGTTTATTTAAGGAAACTGACTTCGAAACCGCTGCGCTTCTGTGAACTTCTAAGACGGGGGTTTCTACTTTTTCCAACTTACTTTGGCTATTCATAACCTGCACCTCCATAATTACATTTTAGAGAATCTAGAAAATTATGAAACGGCTTACATTGACCAGTAGGGTGGAATATATTGAACAGTCCAAATAGATGACAAGTCAATAAATGCCATAGGAATGGATAGGGAATGTTGTTACAATAGAGAAAATTCATTAAGTGGAGGAAAGTTAGTTCTTTGGTAACTAACCAAGATGTCTATGCAATGGGGTATACGTAAAAAGCTGATTATATTTTTAATGCTTGTAACAGTCCTGCCTTTTGGAAGCTCAATCGCGATTACATATTATCAAACAACAACCTCTCTCAATGAACGTTTTGTTTCGACCAATCATGACCTAATTGTCAAAGGTGAGGAAGAACTTACGGTTTATCTAGAAGATGTCGCTCAGATGTCGTCCGTACTTTATCGATATACACCCTTTATGAATGTGATGAGGGATGGTCTTTCAGAGAATTTAAATAACAAACAGGAAGAAGTTCGCCGTGCTCTTGCCTATTTATTTAATACCCGGCCAGAGATTGAACAAATGCATCTCTATATTGATATAGGAAAAGATTCGTATACGAATTATCATTCAAGAATAAGCGGAAGAGGTAAATATGAAAGTATTTTGTCGCATCCCTATTATTCCAAGCTAACTCGCTATGACGGCTTTTCACTCATCGAACCACCACATGAAATGTACAGCTATAACAATATTTCCGTCATACCAAACTCGGAAAAGAAAAATGTCCTTAGCTTTCATAACATCCTTCGTGACGTTCCTTCTGATAAGATGTTAGGATTTTTGTCGATTGATATTAATCTTTCAAAAATAAGTGCGATTGCCGGTCGATTATTTACAAAGAATATGGAAGATTTATATATTATGGATGAGAATGGGGCGATTATCTATTCCTCCAATGAAACGATGATTGGCAAGGAAAATAAGGAAAAGTGGTTTGAGTTTGTAAAGAAGGAGCCTGTCCCTAGTAAAAGTACGGAATGGAAGGATCAGCAATTCAATGGTGTGATTGTCTATGATAAGTTCTCCGCTCCTTATAAGAATTGGTATATTGTTAAACGGATTCCTTACCGTGTTCTCTATCAAAGTGCTAGGGAAACAGCACTAATTAATATTGTCATTGGGATTGTGACGCTCGTATTTGTATTTATCGCTACGATGTTTGTTTCCTTTAAGATTACGGCACCGATTAAAGTATTAATAGATAACATGAAAAAGGTTGAACAAGGTGTATTTGAGGCGGACTTTGATTCGTTAGGTAACGATGAAATGGGGATGTTGGGAAGACATTTCAAATTAATGATCGCCAAAATCAATGATTTAATTGAGAGAGAATATAAACTCGCGATTGAAAACAAAGAATCACAACTGAGAGTATTACGTTCGCAGATTAACCCGCATTTCTTATATAATGCCCTTCAATCGATTGGGACCTTAGCGTTAAAATCTAAGGCTGCTCCTGTTGATTCATTACTCACTTCATTATCGAAAATCATGCGATACAGCATGGATATGAAGGAAGATATTGTCCCGGTTCATTCGGAGGTAATGCATGTAAAAGCATATTTATTATTACAAAAACAACGTTTTGATGAGCAGTTTGAATTTGATTTAACTATTTCAAAGGAAGTCCAAGAAATACACATTCCGAAAATGATCTTGCAGCCTATTGTAGAAAATTCCTTTAAGCATGGATTTGACCAGCAAATCGATAACGCATCCATTCAAATTGACGGTCAGCTGCAAGAGGACGGGATGGTTTGCATTACGGTCAGAGATAATGGAATAGGCGTAAGCGGTCAACAGTTGGAACGAATCAGGCAGGAATTATTAAATGGTGAATTAAGAGAAAGTGAACAAAGAGAAACGATTGGGTTAAAAAATATTTATGACCGCTTACAAATTTATTACAATAATCAAGCACATATGTCGATTCATAGTATTGAAGGATGCGGATTTACGGTTACCGTTCAATTTCCAAAGGCTATCCAAAAAGAGGTGGAGCATTCATGAAAGCATTAATCGTTGATGATGAAAAGCACGTTCGTGAAGGAATTAAGATACTGGGTGAGTGGGAACAAAATGGGATTAGTGAAATTTATGAAGCAGGAAATGGTGAGGAAGCCATTCATCTCATCCAAAAATATAAGCCAGAGATTATTTTTTCAGATATGAAAATGCCAAAAATGGATGGTGTCTTGCTGCTAGAATGGATCAAAGAAAATCAGTCTACCAGCAAAACCATCGTTGTGACAGGTTATGATGATTATCATTACATGCGTAAAGCGATTCATTTCGGCAGTTCTGACTACCTCCTAAAGCCGATTGATCCCGAAATCTTAAATCATACCTTGGAAACCGCCGTGCATGAATGGAAAAAAGAAGCCCTAGAGCGTGCCCGAAAAGAAAGCAGCACACAATTAATCAATGAAATGAAGCCTGTTTATCGAGACCGAAAGCTTACCAAACTGATGAATAGTGATAATCTGAATGGCGATTTATATGAGGGTTTCGGAATTCAACCGTCTGAAAACTATCAAGTGGCTCTTGTCCGGATTAATGGCAAGACCATGGAGGTATTTCAAGGAGATCGTGATTTAGCGTACTATACGATTCTCAATGTCATAAATGAAATCATGCTGGAAAATGAATCAGGAATTGGATTTCGATATTTATCCAGTAAAGGCGAAGTGTTAATTATCTTCTGGAAAAAGTTTGCGGAAATTGGAAAAATATTAAATCGAATCTATAAGACTCTTAAAAGTACGATGAATATCTCTTGTCCGATTACTTTAGGGAAACTAGTGAGTAAGAACGCCAGATTAATGGATTCCTATCTTCATGCCAAACAGATATTTTCTTATTCAAATATTTTAGATAAAATGGCAAATCGAATCTATGTGAACGAAACCCCGGCTAACCATGCATTAAGGAATCTTATGGACTATTCTGCCAATATCGATTTGGCTGTACAAGTCGGTAAAATGGAGGCATTTGATGAAGTAATTCATCAAATAACCACGGATATTACGGCAAAAAACTATCTATCCATAAAACAGCTGCTCCATGTTGAAAATGAATATTTAGTCATCAGCAATAGATGGTTTAAATATTATCATCTTCCTAATGTAGCAATAGAGGATATACAAAAAAGGCTGGATTTATTTTTCGATGAAAACGGTTCCTTCATGTTAGAAGAATACATTAAGAGAAAGAAACGAGAGATTGCTATCTTTTTGAAAAAGGTTAATAAAGGCACCCTTCAGAAAAATAGCAACATCATTTATGAAATTGAAAAATACCTGCAGGCAAACTTCGATCGCGAGGTAAAACTGCAAGAGATTTCCGATCATTTTTATATTAGCCGAGAGTATATCTCGAGAAAATTTAAACAAGAATTTAATGTGAATATCTCCGATTATATTGTTAAATTTCGAATGAAAAAGGCGAAATCTTTATTAAAAAACAGCCAGCTAAAAATCTATGAAATAGCGAATATGATCGGCTATCAAGACGACAAATATTTTCGAAAAGTATTTAAAAAGGTTGAGGGGATTACCCCGAATGAATACCGTGAAGCCTATATAAAACAGAAATAAGCAGATCCGAATTCCGGTTTCTGCTTTTTTGTTGGAATGAAATCACCCGTGGTAAGTTGATGGGGGATATGTTAAATTGAATAAATAATAATAGCCAAATCTTATTAATTGAGAAATAGATTGTAAGGGTTTTCTTTTTTGTTTGGGGGGATAGCATGTTTTTTTCCTTACGGAATCGCTTATTCATAATATTTACGTGTTTGTTAACGATTCCCTTAATCATTTTATCGATTATTATCCCACGATGGTTTACATCTATTATTGAAGACCAGACGCAGGATCTAACCATAGAAGCGATGGATCAGTACTCGCTGTATACGGACTCGATTACAACCCAGGCGGAGGATTTAGGTAAACAGGTCCTAGTCAATCAAACCACACAGCAGTGGCTAAGGTTAGAAAAAAAAGATGAAGAGATACCACGAGAACAGAGCTTGTTACAGAAGAATCAACTGAAAATGCTGCTTTCTTCGATGATGGTGAACAATTCAAATGGGATGTCTATCTCCGTCGTTTTAAATAACGGTGAAGGAGCATGGGGAAATAATTCCAATTTACGCAACCTAGATTGGTTTCAAGACTTTACTATTAATGAACAGCGATTTGTTAAATCACATATTGATCCATATATGCCGGCACAAGGAACTAGTAATAGTTATATGTTGCCCCTCGTTGATTTAAATACAGTTGTTTCCTACGGATTTATAAAGGTTAATTTCCCTTCAACATTGCTAGAAACAGCCTTAGGTAAAATCTCGATTGGTAAAAATGGACATGCATATTTATTAGATCAACAGGGAGCAAATGTGTTAGAGGGGAAGATTGATACCCCTAAATCGGTATTGAAAAGTAGTTTAAATAAAATAAAAACTAGTCAGAAGGAAAAGGGTTTATTAGAAACGGATTATCAAGGCGAAAAATACTTTGTGTTTTTTCAAAAGTTAGCAGTAGGTGATTGGATTCTAGTCAGTGAAGTGACTAAGTCTGACTTATTCTCTAAAGTAAATATTCTGCAACGTAACCTATTTTTAATTAGCGCCCTCGTTTTTTTATTAACGATTGTGGCTTCTTTCGTGCTTTCTTCTAATATCGTCAGCCCGTTAGGAAAACTAGCAAAAGCAATGAAATTTATCGAACGTGGCGATTTTTCAGGAGCCAAACACTTTATGCCAACGATTAAATCGTCAAACGATGAAGTTGGTTACGTAGTAAAAGTGTTCGACCATACTGTCGACCAATTGAAGAATTTAATTGAAACTGAATATGAAGCGAACATTCGTAGGAAAGATGCGGAATACAAAGCTTTATTACTGCAAATCAATCCTCACTTTTTAAATAATACACTTGAAATTATTGGCGGATTAGCCGTACAAGGAAAAAGTAAAGAAGTTATGAACGTAAGTATCTACTTAGGCCGGATGATGAGGTACTCCTTGAATACACAAAATGATGTGGTGAGATTGGGTGAAGAGATCAGCTATATCCGCAGCTATACAGATATTTTAAAGGTGAGATATGAGGATGCAATTACGATTGATCTTGTAGAGGATCCGGAGACAAAAAATCTTCCTATTATTAAATTCATTCTCCAACCGCTTGTTGAAAATGCCGTTAAATATAGTTTTATAGAAAAAACTACGGCTGATATTTTTATAAAAACCGAAAAAATTAACAATCAAGTATTGATAATTTTAGAAGACAAAGGGATTGGCATGTCTGAAGAAGTGATATCTGATTTAATGAATGAAGAAATAAAGAATGGAGCAATTAGTGTCTTAGAGAGCAAAGGAAACAGTATTGGGCTAAAAAATGTGCTTGGCCGATTAAAGCTTTACTACGGTCAAGATTTCTCGTATAAGATTGAATCTGAAAAAAATGTAGGCACGAGGATTACATTGTGTATTAATTTTGACCGAGGTGATATACATGATGAAGGTCATCATAGCGGATGATGAGATTCAAATACGTAAAGGCTTCCGGATGAAAGTGGATTGGGAAGAGGAAGGGTTTCAAATCGCTGGCGAGGCTTCCAATGGGAAAGAAGCACTCGAATTGCTTGGGGAAATGGATATTGATCTAGTCCTGACAGATATGAGAATGCCCATTATGGATGGCCTTGAATTGGCTAAACGCTGTCAGCAGGAATTTCCAAACGTTAAAGTAATCGTATTATCGGGTTATTCCGATTTTGAATTGGTCCGTGGTTCCATGAAGGAAGGGGTTAAGGACTATCTATTAAAGCCCGTTGCCCCGGATGAACTAGTGGAATCCTTACAAAAAATCCGTAAAGAAATAGAGACGGAGAGGCAAAAACAGGTTGAAACGGCGCAGATGCGTCAGCTTGTTCTATCTCAACTGCAAGAAGTGCAGGAACAATACTTGCTTTATTTGGTGAAAGAGGAATGGCTGGAGCTTAATTTAGTCATCGAGAGACTACGTCAGCTTCAATTAGAGCAACTCGTCAATAAGAACGCTGTTGTCCAATTTGTTACTGTGGAAATTCGAGAGAGTTTTGGTAATCCCAATCGATTAAAAGAACTCTGGCTTCCTTTTCAAATGCTATGTAAGGAAATCTCAAAAGAGCATATAGGAACTTATTCCTTTTACGACCCAAGCTATGCTAATATGGTTCATTTTTTAATACGAATTGATTTAAATAATCCTTCTAATTTAGTTGAAAGTTTACAACGGAATGTGAAAAGGTTGTTGAATTTAGAAACAGTTATTGGAATTGGCAATGTTGTCACGGGTCTAGCAAACTTTAAGACAGGTTATATTTCCAGTTTGCTTGCTTGGAGCCAAAGTCAGCTAGGCTCCCAATCGCAGGTGATTGATGCGGCGATAACGAAAGAGGAAGCGTTTGAATTTTCACCTGATTTTGAGAGAAAGTTAACTAATGCGATTGAAAATGCTAGTTTCGAAGCGTTTAGAGAAAATATTCACTCCTTATTACAAGGAGATGGGAACCAATCGATATTATCGTTTTCGTTTGCTGCCAATCGAGTGTTATTTCTTTTAGGGTCACTTGCCAAAAAATATGATATTGAAACAAATGATATTCAAAAAAATATTTGGAATTGCCAACAAAGTATTTGGGAGCTTAATTCGCAGAGTAAAGTGCTTGAAAACCTCCTTCACTTAGCCCAATTAATAATTGAAAAGGTGCGTTTGGCACGATTTTCAAATGGGAAGTTAATCGTCGATAGTGTTCGAAATTATCTGGATCAGCATTATGCCAGTGAGATTTCACTGACCTTATTATCGGAACTATTTCATATCAATAGTGCTCATTTATCGGAAACCTTTAAGAATTATGTTGGTCAGAATTTTAGTGATTATCTGGTGAAAATACGAATGGATAAAGCCCAGCAATTTCTGAGAGACAAGCAGCTTAAAATCATTGATGTAGCAAATTTAGTTGGCTTTTCTAACTCCGGCTATTTTAGTACAGTTTTTAAAAAACATGTGGGACAAACACCGGTTGAATTTCGTAATGCTATAGATTCCTAAGTTTTCAGGAAAGAAAGGGAATGTAGATGAAGAAATGGTTCACTATTTTTGCAGTGATTCTTATGGGTATTTTAGTGTATGCATTGTCCTTTTTTGATACATTCTCAGGCAGCGGCCAAAAAGAGAAAGGGGACACGGTAAAGGATTCCGAACGAATCCAGTTGACGTTCTGGCGAAATGGCGGGAATGTGGCAGAAAATAAAGCATATGAAGAATTAGTTGCTTCTTTTGAAGCAGCTAACCCTAATATTTTGGTGAATATGAAGTCGATTCCCTATAGTGATTATGAAATCAGGTTGCGAACGGAACTTGCCGCGGGGAACCCTCCGGATATTTTGACCATTGACAGTCCTACGCTCGGTCTGTATGCAAATACGGGTTCGTTATTATCAATCGACCCTTTCATGAGAAAAGAGGGGAAGATCGATGATATCCCTGACTCTACTTTAAAAGGATTAAGTTATAAGGGACAAATTTATCTCGCCCCGATTGTCGAGTCAAGTATTGCATTATATTACAATCGACATTTACTAAAGGCGGCTGGAATCCCAGATCCACCAACAAATCCCAATAACCCTTTAACATGGGATGAGGTATTGGAGATTGCTAAGAAAGTAAATAATCCTGCTAAAGGAGTAATTGGAATAGACCCAGCTCAGGGATTTAATGATGGAGAATCTCCTGCTTATTTTAAAACACCACTCCTTTGGCAGTTTGGGGCTAATGTTTTAAGTCCTGATGGAACTACTGCAAGCAGCTTTTTAGATTCAAAAGAAGCAATAGATGCTCTGCGATTTTACCAGAACTTGTATCATAAATATGGTGTTGCTTCGATAGAAATACCTGGTGGTGCCTTTGAAGAAGGGAAGCTGGCAATGACTGTGCTTGGCTCTTGGACACTGACAGATTTGGAAAAAAATCATCCTGAGTTCAAACTGGGAGAAGATTTTGGAGTAACTCCCCTGCCAAAGGGTAAGTATCAGTTTGTTCCCAATGGCGGATGGGCGCTTGGCATCACATCAAAGTCAAAACACCCACAGGAGGCATGGAAGTTTATCAAATATGTCACTGGATATCAAGGTGTGAAAAAGTATGTAACCATTACCGGTGATATCCCTGCCCGATACTCTGTCGCAAAAGATTTCCCAGAGTTGAACGAATATCCTAAAAACATATTTGTACAGCAAAGCCAAAAATATTCAAAGAACCGCCCGGTTACTCCTGCTTATCCGGTTGTCAGTGATGCCATCAGAAGATTATTTGAGGATGTTGGAATCGGCGGAAAAGATGTAAAGGTTGCGGCGAAAGAGGCCGTTGAAAAAATCAATACAGGTCTTAAAGAAATCAAATAAATCCAGGATAATGGCAATTAGTAGTAAGAATCTCCTCTAGTTAAGGTACTAGAGGAGATTTTTTTATTATAAGATATCCCTATTGGCTCAGGTGGTTTTTAGGATCCGATGGACAAAACCACACAAGAGAACAGGAAAAATGTCTATTGGGAGGGTTCCGATGGACAAAACGGCCAAAGAGAACAGGCAAAATGTCTATCGGGAGGGGTGCGATGGACAAAACGGCCAAGAGAACAGGCAAAATGTCTATCGGAAGGGGGTCCGATGGACAAAACGGGCCAAGAGAACAGGAAAAATGTCTATCGGGAGGGTTCCGATGGACAAAACCACACAAGGGAACCGGCAAAATGTCTATCGGGAGGGTTCCGATGGACAAAACGGGCCAAGAGAACCGGCAAAATGTCTATCGGAAGGGGTGCGATGGACAAAAGGGGCCAAGGGAACCGGCAAAATGTCTATCGGGAGGGTTCCGATGGACAAAACGGGCCAAGAGAACAGGCAAATTGTCTATCGGAAGGGTTCCGATGGACAAAACGGCCGAAGGGAACCGGCAAAATGTCTATCGGAAGGGGTCCGATGGACAAAACGGGCCAAGAGAACCGGAAAAATGTCTATCGGGAGGGTTCCCATGGACAAAACGGCCCAAGAGAACCGGAAAAATGTCTATCGGAAGGATTCCGATAGACAAAACGGGCCAAGGGAACCGGCAAAATGTCTATCGGAAGGGGTGCGATGGACAAAACGGGCCAAGAGAACGGGCAAAATGTCTATCGGAAGGGGTGCGATGGACAAAACGGGCCAAGGGAACCGGCAAAATGTCTATCGGGAGGGATCCGATGGACAAAACCATACAAGGGAACCGGCAAAATGTCTATCGGAAGGGGTACGATGGACAAAACGGGCCAAGGGAATAGGCAAAATGTCTATCGGGAGGGTTCCGATGGACAAAACGGCCCAAGAGAACCGGCAAAATGTCTATCGGAAGGGGTGCGATGGACAAAACGGGCCAAGAGAACAGGGACTATGTCTATCGGGAGGGATCCGATGGACAAAACGGGACAAGGGAACAGGAAAAACGTCTATCGGGAGGGATCCGATGGACAAAACCACACAAAGGACCGGCAAAATGTCTATCGGGAGGGTTCCCATGGACAAAACGGCCCAAGAGAACCGGCAAAATGTCTATCGGAAGGATTCCGATAGACAAAACGGGCCAAGGGAACCGGAAAAATGTCTATCGGGAGGGTTCCCACGGACAAAACCAAACAAAGGAACAGGAAAAATGTCTATCGGGAGGGTTCCGATGGACAAAACCACACAAGGGATCCGGAAAAATGTCTATCGGGAGGGATCCGATGGACAAAACGGCCAAGGGAACAGGCAAAATGTCTATCGGAAGGATGCCGATAGACAAAACGGGCCAAGAGACCAGGCAAAATGTCTATCGGGAGGGTTCCGATAGACAAAACGGCCCAAGAGAACAGGAAAAATGTCTATCGGAAGGGATCCGATGGACAAAACCACACAAGAGAACAGGCAAAATGTCTATCGGAGGTGTACGATGGACAAAACCACACAACGGAACAGGCAAAATGTCTATCGCAAAGGTTCCGATGGACAAAACCACACAAGGGACCACGCAAAATGTCCATCGGAAGGGACCCGATGGACAAAACAGCCCAAGGGATCAGGCAAAAGTCTATCGCAAAGGTTCCGATGGACAAAACCACATAGAGAACCCTGAAAAAAGTCTTTCACAAAGTTCCCAAGGATTACTCATAATAAGTCCAATTACGTAACCCTACCGTCTTAAAATTTCTCTCTAGAATTCTGCTTATTCTTTTCTTAGACTTAACCACCATACACCATTCATGCACAACCTTGGTCGTTATTTTCAGATTAGGAAAAAGGAGCTTAATTTCATTCACATTACGTAAAACAGCAGCTTCAACTATCTCTTTGCATCCACAATCATTACACACAACATTCTTTCCCAAGACAGTGATCATAAATGAACCACAATCTCTGCAAGTAATCCCCTTCTTCAGTTGCTCATAGTCATATGGAGGTACCTTAATAAATGAGGAGTCTCTATCATGTAACGAAACTAGCATTTCAGCTAGCTTCTTATTCTGGTCGGATAATTTCGAAGGAGCTGTATTTAATTCTTCCATTAATGTGTCTAACTGCGTTGGATAAATGATAGGTTCGTTAAGAGGAGCTTGGTATAAGGTAAACCGGGGGTTAATAAAAACAACCTTTCCCTCAATTAATAGATTATATCCGTGCTTTTGGAGGAATTGGCGGAATAAGGATTTGCTGCGCTTCAACTGATCGAGCGGATTCTTAATTTCCTTTTCAGCGAGCGTTTCAAAGACGCCGTTGCGAAAACAATAATCGCCTTCGGAATTTTTTACATCAAAAACGCTAATTGTCTTTTGAAAAATGATCGTGGTATCTAGTTGGAACGTTGTGTCATTAATCTTCAGCACCAAATCATTTAAAATATAACACTCACTCCTAATCTTCTCTGTTAACAAATCAAACTGAACTTCACCCGCAAAACCTTTTTCTTGGTATAAATAATACCGCTTCTCCTCGTGTGAAAGATTCATTCGGTTGTGTAAAATTCGTAGTTTGATTAAATCAACTGGGACTGTTCGGGCTTTAAAAGGCATTTCCCACATCCTCTCTCATTTTCAAAACTCCATATTCATCATACAAAAATTAACAGACGATATGCGTGAATACTTTGTTAAATTTTCCTCAGCCTTAATGCAATCGTTTTCAACTGCCGAAAATTTTAAACCTCCGTTTCCAAAGATATTAAACTCTTCCCTTTTTCAAATTTGTTAAAGTTAGAACCAGATAAACCAATATAGATAGGAGGTTAAAAGATTGCAAGAATTAGTAAATACCCAAAAAGAAACCGCTTTAAAAATCCCATCTGAAAAGAAAGCAGTATCGAAATTGAAAAGCAAAATCGATTATATCATCAAAAACTACCATCTTTATTTGCTTATCGCACCAGCTGTTATTCTAACTATCATCTTTAAATACATCCCCATGTATGGAGCCGTTATTGCCTTTAAAGATTTTAGTACGATCAAAGGGATAGTAGGAAGCGATTGGGTGGGAGTAGAAAATTTCACCAAATTCTTATCTTCACCAAATTTTGCTGACATTTTTATGAATACGCTTAAACTTAGTTTTTTTGGACTAATTATAGGATTTCCAGTCCCAATCATCCTTGCGTTAATGCTAAATCAACTACGAAGGGCAGCTGTTAAAAAGAATATTCAACTTGTGCTCTATGCACCAAACTTTATTTCGGTAGTTGTAATCGTGGGTATGGTGTTCATTTTCCTATCACCAACAGGTCCCATCAATCACCTTGTTAGTTTCATAACAGGAAAACCGCTAATGTTCATGTCAAATCCAGATTACTTCCGGTCAATCTATATCATCTCTGGCATTTGGCAGGCTGCAGGCTGGTCATCGATTATCTACGTTGCCGCTTTAGCCAATGTGGACCCTGAATTGCACAATGCAGCAACAATTGATGGAGCAAATATTCTTCAAAGAATGATCCATATCGATTTGCCGACACTGAAGCCATTAATGGCCGTGACCTTTATTTTGGCAGCGGGAGGGATTATGTCGATTGGCTTTGAAAAGGCATATTTGATGCAAACCTCAATGAATTTACCTTCATCAGAAATCCTGCCTACGTATGTCTATAAGGTAGGGTTGCAGTCAGGTGATTATGCTTATTCGACAGCAGTTGGCCTATTTAATTCAGTCATAAACGTCATTCTATTATTTGTTGTAAATAAAATCGTGAAGAAATTAAACGAAGGAGAAGGTTTATATTAACGAAAAAGGAGTCTTGATATGAATATTAAGCACACCCGCATAGACCGAATCATATTAGGCTTTAATAATATCTTTCTATGCATCGCTGTATTAGTCGTGTTAGTGCCCTTGGTTTATGTCGTCCTTGCCTCATTCATGGATCCAACGGTTCTATTAAATAAAGGGATTTCATTCAATTTTTCAGAATGGAGTTTTAAAGGGTATCAGCTGATTTTATCCAATGATGCAATGGTACGAGGCTTTATCAATTCGATTCTATATTCGGTAGGATTTGCGATTGTCACTGTTGTGGTCTGCATTTTCGCGGCCTACCCGTTATCGGTAAATGGTTTTGTCGGAAAAAACTTCTTCATGACACTATTTATGATCACTATGTTTTTCGGTGGCGGGCTTATCCCTACTTACCTAGTTGTAAAAGACCTCGGGATGTTAAACACCCCCTGGGCGATTTTACTACCTGGGGCTGTTAATGTTTGGAATATTATCCTGGCAAGGACGTATTTCAAAGGAATTCCATACGAATTGCATGAAGCAGCAAAAGTGGATGGAGCCTCAGATCTATTAATTTTCTTTAAAATTGTTTTGCCGCTTTCAAAACCAATCATCTTCGTCTTGGCGATGTATGCGTTTGTTGGTCAATGGAACTCTTACTTTGATGCAATGATATATCTCGAAGATCCAAATTTACACCCATTACAATTAGTTTTGAGATCGATATTAATCCAAAATCAAGCGGGGCCGGGAATGATTAGTGATCAGCAGGCAATGGCTGAACTTAAAAAGCTCTCAGAAATGATTAAATACTCATCCATTGTCATTTCCAGTCTGCCGCTAATGGTCATGTATCCATTCTTCCAAAAATATTTTGAAAAAGGTGTAATGGCGGGCTCATTGAAATAATGAGCCAATTTAATAGATTTACTTGTAAATGCTTACACATAACATTTAGGAGGATAAGTATATGAAAAATGTAAAAAAAGTTATGGCTGCCTCACTTGCTACGATCTTACTAGTTTCGGGTTGCAGTAACAACAGCAAAAGTGAAACAGCATCATCCAAAGAATACAAACTAAAGGATATTTCTTTTCCTTTAAAGGAAAAAGTGACATTGAATTTTATGACCCAAAGCTCGCCATTAGCGCCGGCTGACCCTAATAAAAAATTGATTTATAAGCGTTTAGAAGATCAATCTGGAGTTCATATTAAGTGGAAAAACTACACCTCAGATGCTTTTATTGAAAAAAGGAACCTCGTAATGGCGAGCGGTGATTTACCGGATGCGATCTTAGATGCAGGTTTTAATGACCATGATCTATTAAAGCTAGCAAAAGATGGGGCGATTATTCCGGTAGAAGATTTAATTGAGAAATACATGCCTAACTTACAAAAGGTCCTCGAGGCTGCACCTGAATATAAGGCGATGATGACAGCTCCGGATGGACATATTTATTCCTTTCCATGGATTGAGGAGTTAGGTTCAGGGAAAGAAAGTATTCACTCCGTCGATGATTTCCCATGGATCAATGTCGAATGGTTAAACAAATTAGGTTTGAAAATGCCGACAACAACTGAAGAATTAAAGCAAGTATTGATCGCTTTTAAAACAAAAGATCCAAATGGTAATGGAAAAGCTGATGAAATCCCAATGTCGTTTATTGGTAAGCAAGCAG
Organism: Neobacillus sp. MER 74; assembly: GCF_023714155.1. Classification (NCBI taxonomy): domain Bacteria; kingdom Bacillati; phylum Bacillota; class Bacilli; order Caryophanales; family Bacillaceae; genus Neobacillus; species Neobacillus sp. MER 74. Next base: position 308,692 of record NZ_JAMAUV010000005.1, on the reverse strand, counting down.
GCGGGGAAGATTTAGCGTTCTTATTTGGTTCATTTGGCCTTGGGGAAAACTGGGACCATACGGTTGTAAGCAATGATGGGAAAGTCACCTTTACTGCCTCAGACAAAGGCTATAAAGAGGGGATAAAATTCCTCAATGAGTTATATAAAGAAGGCCTACTCGATGTGGAAGCGTTTGAACAAGATTGGAATACGTATCTAGCAAAAGGTAAAGATAATCGTTATGGTTTATATTTTACTTGGGATAAAGCTAATATTACCGGAATGAATGACAAGTATGACTTAATGAAGCCACTGGCTGGTCCTGATGGTCATGTGAATGTAGCTAGAACCAATGGAATGGGCTTTGATCGAGGTCGAATGGTTATTACAAGTGCAGATAAAAATATTGAATTGACAGCAAAATGGATCGATCAATTATATGAACCAAAACAATCTGTACAAAACAACTGGGGAACATATGGCGATAAAACGCAGCAAAACATCTTTGAATTGGATGAAGCGGCAGAAATGCTAAAACATTTACCATTAGAAGGTTCTGCGCCAGTAGAATTAAGACAAAAAACAAATGTCGGCGGGCCATTAGCGATTTTAGATGAGTATTATGGAAAAGTTACCACGAAGCCAGATGATGCAGCATGGAGATTAGGGCTAATGAAGGATGTTATGGTACCGCATATGACTGCAGAAAATATTTATCCAAGAGTATTCTTCTCATTAGAGGATAGTGACAAACTTACTACCATTGAAACAGATATGTTTGCTTTTGTGATGAGAAAACGTGCGGAATGGATTCAAAATGGCAAAGTGGAAAAAGAGTGGGATGGATATGTGAAAGAATTAGACCGCTTGGGGTTACAAGATTGGATAAAAATCAAACAAGCAGGATACGATAGAGCGACAAAATAATAGATTAAAGTTTTGGCTGAGGCTGTACAGTGCAAGTATTTGTACAGTCTTATTCCAATGTAAAATAACAAGGGAGTGAGACCAAATGACACAAAGATATAAAGAAAAGCATCGGCCGCAATTTCATTTTTCCCCTGAGGAAAAATGGATGAATGACCCGAACGGAATGGTCTTTTTTAATGATGAATATCACCTTTTTTACCAGTACCATCCCTTTGGTACAACTTGGGGACCCATGCACTGGGGTCATGCCGTTAGTAAGGATTTAATTCATTGGGAACAGCTGCCCATCGCACTTTATCCTGATGAGCATGGAGCCATTTTCTCAGGTAGTGCAGTCGTTGATTGGAATAACACATCAGGTTTTTTCCAGGATGAACCAGGGTTAGTCGCCATTTATACAAGTGCCGATACTTATCCGGACTCCGAACGTCCGCGTCAGCGTCAAAGTCTCGCCTATAGTGACGACAATGGTAGAACATGGACGAAGTACGAAGGAAATCCAGTCCTGTCTGATGTCAACATTACCGATTACCGTGATCCAAAAGTATTCTGGCATGAAGAAACGAATAAATGGGTGATGGTTTTAGCAACTGGGCAAACCGTAACCATCTATACATCTGCTAATCTAAAAGAATGGGAGTTTGCTAGTGAATTTGGCCATCAGGCTGGTTCACATGACGGCGTGTGGGAATGTCCCGACCTGTTTCGTTTGTCAGTTGATGGAGATGAAAACAAGCAAAAGTGGGTCATGTTTGTCAGCATTGGTGATAACCCGGAGTTTAAAGAAGGGTCAAGAACCCAGTATTTTATTGGTGATTTTGATGGTTCCACATTTGTAAATGATCATCACGATGAAACGGTCCTTTGGGTAGATTATGGGCGGGATAATTATGCTGGTGTCAGCTGGTCAGATATCCCTTCACATGATGGCAGAAGAATTTATATTGGCTGGATGAGTAACTGGCGCTATGCAAACCAAGTACCAACGGAAGAATGGCGCAGTGCGATGACTTTACCTCGAGAATTATTGTTAACTTCTAGTGAGGCTGGAGTTCGCTTGGTTCAAAAGGTGGTTTCAGAAATCAATTCGATTCGAAAAAGCTCAGAAGTTTATCAGGACCTAACGATTGAATCAGGTCAGCCTGCATCTTTTAATATGTTCAGTCCACTGGTCGAAGTTAATTTAGAGTTTGAAAAACAAACTTCCAATTCGTTTGGTATCGTCTTACAAAGTTCAAAAGATGAAAAAACAGTGATTTGTTATGATGTGGAAAGGGAACTAATAGCAGTTGACAGAACTAATGCAGGAGAAAATAGTTTTTCAGAATCTTTCGCAGCGGTACAAGAAGCTCCTTTGAAAATGGAAAATGAAAAAATCAATCTTCAAATTTTTGTCGATACCTCTTCCATTGAATTATTTGCAAATGATGGGAAGGTAGTAATTACTAGTTTAATCTTTCCAAATCAGCCATATGAAAAAATTGTTTTGTTTTCAAATGAAGGAGACACCCAGGTGTCTTTATTAAAATTAACAGAACTAGAATCTATATGGGGGAAGTAATTTCATTATTCAACAAAGCTCTAATCGAATATATCGAGTTAGAGTTTTGTTTTTGCAAGAAGAATGATTTTAGAAGAAAGGAAGAGTGAGAGGAAATGAAGACCAATACATCCGTCATTTGTATCGGCGAATTATTAATTGATTTTTTCTGCACAGATGTAGACATCGATTTAGTTACAGGGCAACATTTTGAAAAACAGGCAGGGGGAGCTCCCGCCAATGTGTGTGCAACGATTGTGAAACTAGGGGGCAGTGCCCTCTTCAGTGGGAAAGTTGGCAAAGATCCGTTCGGGTATTTTTTAAAAAATACTTTAGACGAAGTGAATGTTGATACCTCGATGCTGGTTCTCGATGATGAGCATCCAACCACGCTAGCATTTGTGTCATTAAAAGCAAATGGCGAAAGAGATTTTGTCTTTAATCGTGGGGCCGATGCCTTCTTAACGGAAAATGATCTTGATAAAAATAGAATCATGGATGCGGGTATTCTTCACTTTGGATCAGCGACTGCTTTATTAACGGATCCCTTTCAATCTACTTATCTAAGTGTCATGGAAGCGGCAAAGGAAGAAGGTAAATTTATCTCATTTGACCCTAACTATCGAATTGACCTTTGGAAAGGGGGAAGAGACCAATTTGTAGAGTTAGCGCAAAAGGGAATCGCTATCGCTGATTTTGTAAAAGTAAGCGATGAGGAATTAGAAATTATCTCTGGCATGAAAGAGTTGAGTGATGGAATCGAAGTTCTACATCAACTGGGAGCATTAGTCGTTGCGGTTACTTTAGGAAAAGAAGGAACGATGATTTCTAATGGGCAAAATATGGAGCTGGTTCCAAGTATAAAAGTAGATTCTATCGATTCTACCGGTGCGGGTGATGCATTCGTAGGCGCAACACTTTACCAGTTGGCTAGAACAACAGAACCAAAGAGAGTTTTAAAAGACTTCGAACAACTGAAACAAATCATTTTCTTTAGTAATAAAGTGGGAGCAATGGTTTGTACGAAAGTAGGCGCCATTTCTTCCATACCGACCCATGAGGAAGTAATCGGTTTTAAGGATAAGTTGATAAAAAGTTATTAAATTCGTCATGTATTTAGAAAAAGTTAATTGGAAAAAAGGTCTGCCATGATCCCGGCAGACCTTTTCGATGACCGCTTACTTGGTCTCGCTTATCGTTTTTGTTAGGATATCAATGACATAGTTCTTTGTATTCTTGCTAATAGAACCGCCGTCCTCTTTAAAGATGGAGGACTTTGTGGAGTCAGTTGGTTCGATATGAACAGGTACTTGTGTCTGTCCTGCCTTAAGGGTAAAGGATTGAGTGAAATTCATATCATTTCCGACTGTCACTTTTTCCCCATTGATGGTGAAGTCAGAACCCTTGATCGCATTCCCCTTGACGGTCATAGTCGTACCATTCACATCAATTTGACTGACTGCCAGCGGCATATCAATCCAGCGCAAAATCGTATCCTGTACCACCATTTTGTTGTTGCCTTGGTTCGTGACCACAATTTTCATATCGGTTCCTGGGGCACCATAGCCATAGTTACTGATATCGTCATCCGAATGATCGGATGGTGTATGATCTGTTAACCCTTCATGATCCCAAGTATTATCCCTCGTATATTTATACGTAAGCTCAGTTCCTTCTTCAAGTTCCACTGTGTATTCCCAATCAGGCGTCACAGCGCCATTACGGCTCATAGTCCAGGCACTAGTATTCCAACCATTCAAGCTGCCTGGTATATTGACCTGCGCTGCTAAAGCAGTATAATCCGGTGCATGAACCTTAAAGGTTACTTGTACCATAACAATTTCAGGGGTTACACGTACCTTGTTAGATTCTACATGGTTTCCAGCCTGGTCATAGACACGCACTTGATATTGGTAGGCAGTTCCATTTGCCACCTGATAATCACGGAAGGTGGCGGCGCTGCCGTCCAATGTTGAAAGAATTTGGCCGTCACGGTAAATGACCGTTTTAAATGGCTGATCCGGCTGCGTGAGTTTCCAATTCAAGTTGACCTGACCGGATTCCTTGATCGGAGTGTCCAAAGTTACATCATTAGCAGGCGGGGTAGTATCAGACGTGCTGTGTGAAAAGGTCACTTCACCAGTAATTGAGTAAACCCATGTATTCCCTAAATCCGGCGTAAAGGCCATTCGGTACTCATATTTGCCCGCCTCATACGCTGTAAAGCCTCCCTGAAACTCATTTGCCTGGTCTCCCTGAGCCTGGCCATTATACAAAGCTTGGTAAGATGTCCAAGCGGTTTGGCCTTTCATTCTTACTTGGAGAACGGCCGTGATTCCTTCTGCTGCACCAGTTTCTGTCGCGCCTGGCAGGTAAAAAGCTGCTTTAACATTGGAGGTCTGTGCCAGATTCAGTTCCCCGTTATCTAATGTAGTCAGGTCCTTAATACTAGCCTTTGCAGCATCGTAATGAGGCACAAGGCCGGATGGGGCTGCAGGTACAGATTCATTACCACTTTCATTTACGGCCGTTACAGTAAAATAGTAGGTACGACCATTATTTAAATCGGAAATGTTCACAGATGTACCTGTAGTTTCCTTCACTTTTGTCCATAATCCACCTGAAACTGTAGATTGATAGACATTGTATTTTGTACCTGTTCCTGTCCAGCTTAAAGTAACCTCCTTAGAACCTGCTGTGCCGGTAACTTCTTTAACAGGCTGTGGTTGTTTAACATCATTAACCGTTATTAACATTCTTCCGGACTCAGCTGGAACTGTTAATGACAGCTTGCCATCCTTCGTTGTAGTCACATATTTAGGGTCCAATTGGTCCACAAAACGAAGACCATTCGCGAGCAGCACTTTTGTATCGATATCAACCGTTTGTGTGGTTTTCCCTCTGTTAATAATGACAAGTCCAGATTTTGTTTCTTTTGTCCGGACATAGGCTAACACATCACCCTTTGCGTATATATGGTGCAGATCGCCATGAGCGAATAGGTCAGCATTTTCCTTGCGGATTTGACCAATCTTTTGATAGTGTGCAATGAGGTCTTTGTTTTCGTTCCCCCACGGATATGTGCGTCTGTCATCTGGGTCTTTGGATCCTGTTTGACCCGCTTCATCTCCGTAATAAATGGTTGGTGCTCCAGGGTAACCCATTTGCAGGATAGAAGCCAGCTTCAATCGCTTCACACCTTCATCGTATTTGTAGTTCGGATCTTGTTCCGCTCTGAAATACGTATCGGTTCCATTGCCTAACAGGAAGATTGCCCGAGCTGTATCATGGGATCCCATCAGGTTCATGAGGGCATAAAAAGCTTCCTTTGGATAGTCCTCCTGTATAGCGAGAAGTGTGTTTTGTGCATTAGCGGCATTACCGTTCTTTAAGTAATCCAAAATGGCTCCGCGGAAACGATAGTTCATGACTGAGTCATATTGATCCCCTAAGAAGTACTTGGATGCATCATCCCAAATTTCACCTAGAATAAGTGGCTCTTCTTCTTTTTGAAGTGTTTTTCCAGCTCCTATCATAGTCTTGGACTTCATTTGTTTGCGGAATTCCTGCCAGAAGGAACTGTCCACTTCATTAGCTACATCCAGGCGCCAGCCAGATGAACCTCGATTAATCCAAGTTTTTCCTACTGAGTCCTTGTCATAAAAAATATAATTAGCCAATGCTGTGTTGTTAAGTTCACTTGGATGTTCAACCTTTGTGCCATTAACGGATTCGAATACAGGAAGACTGTCGTATCCCCACCAGCCTTCATACTTATAATGCTCCCCCGTCGAAACACCGTTGACTTTTTCATTTGGAACTTTAACATTTTCAATATGGAACCAGTTTTCAAAGCCGTATGGGCTAAAGGTTTGTCCTTCAGCCATGAGTTGTTGTTTGGCCTTATCCTTAGCTGCAGTTTCAGACAATTTTTCGTCATTCATTAAATCGTAAATACGAGACCAGTATTCATAGGCACCCACTGTTTTATATTTGTGGTAGCGGTCAAAATAGATGGAATCATCAGCCACATGATTAAATACCCCGTCTAAAATCAGGTGCATGTTCCGTTTAGACAATTCCTTGGAGAAATCATCGAATTCTTTTTCCGAGCCAAACATCGGATCCACCTGTTTATAGTCTGTTGCATCATATTTATGGTTGGACGGTGCAAGTGCAATGGGGTTTAAATATAGGGTATTGACGCCAAGTGATTGAAGGTAATCAAGCTTCGCCTTAATACCAGCAATGTCGCCGCCAAAGAAGTCGTTTGTAAATTCACCGTCCCCTGTGTAGGAGCCAGTGCCTTGTTCATATGGATTATCAGGCAAGGATGACCAGGAGTCGGGATGTTCTATTGGCTGGCTGCCTCGGGCTCCAATCTGATCCTTTACATGGTCATTTGCTTTGTTGCCGTTATAAAAACGATCAGGATAGATTTGATAAACAACAGCTTCCTTCATCCAATCCGGTGTTTGATAGCCCGGGTCGAAAACGGTCAATTGGAAGAGACCTGCATTTTTATCCTCCGCTTTACCGGTATGCCCATCCTGTGTGTCTTCTCCGTATTCCACTGTTGTATCCTGATCCCCGGCAATGAATTTATAGCCGTGAACTCCTTTGTCAGACGGTGTAAAGGTGGCTTCCCAGAACTCAATGGCACCTTTGTCCTTTGTGTCTGTCCAGCCTGCATTTTTCATTGAAAGCACCTTTATTGTGCCTGTATTATAGTTTTTCACATACAGGCTGGCACTTGTTAGGTCACCCTTTTTTGCCGATACCCGTAATGTGACGGGTTTCCCTGCAGGAATTGCCCCAAACGGCGTCCGGTATACTTGGTCCCATGAATCATGATAAAGAGCATTCTTATCTATCATGCCATCAGATCCAACAGGTTTATAATCTGAATAAACTTCTTTTGTTTGGTTGTTATAGAAAAATGTGATTGTCGTATCAGAGAGTACATTCAGCTTCTCATTTGAAGCAGGGTAGGATTCCGTCCAGTCCTTTCCCAATACAATCTTGTATTCGTAGCTGCCTCTAGGTACCTTTGCAGTAAAGGAATAGATGTTGTCAAAATGGGTGTCCTCCATTAACGCTGTTGAGTCTGCCGGACTCCAGGCAGACCCTGCCTTAATGGCAGGTTGAATGCTTCCAACTAAACGAGGCATCTTGTCTTCTGCCAAAAGTGTATAATGGGTACTGTCAGCAATGGCATGGGTAGTGTCATTGTAGTAGAAGGTGACTTCTTTTTGTTCGGTCAGAGTTAGTTTAATGTTGTTTCCGCCAGGCGCGCCGCCGTCTCCGTAATTTTCATTCCAGCTTCCTCCAATGGCGATTTTGTACTCGTATGCTCCTGCCGGCAGTGTGCCGGTAAAGCTATACAAACCATTTCCTTGGTAAGCCATTTGCGTTTTGGAAGAGGATGGATCCCAATCTCCTGAATTCCCTAAAACTGCCTGCAGACTGCCAACAAGTACAACCTGCTTTGGTTCTGTTTCTGCCGCTTTGGCTGTTTGACTTGTCACAAGTCCAGAAAATAATTGAAGAATTAGTCCAACTACTGTAACAAGTGACAGAAGTGATTTCTGCTTTCTCTTCATGAAAAATCTCCTTTCCCTTACCTAGTAATCTAGGAAACCGTTTGCATGAAATTGCACAAAAATCGTATGTAAAATGCATAGGAGGCTGTTGTATTGTGCAAACGTTTGCGCAATCGTTTTCAAAACTTATTATATCTATTTCTCAGCGCAATTCAATAGAAAATTGGAAATAAAATCTTAATTTTCTGATATATGGTTATTGAAATCGAGAGGTCTCTTATTTTTTAGCTGTATAACTGATTATAAAGCCTTTATAATAAAGAGTGGAATGTGCAATCGTTTTCGCAAATGTTGGAATATGCAAAAATAAGCGTCTCTATTATTCTAAAATTAGTAGTAAGAATCAATGAACTTTGAATGAGAGGGGAGAAGAAAATGGCTGTTACCATTAAGGATGTGGCAAAGCTTGCAGATGTCGCCCCATCAACTGTTTCAAGAGTAATTGCCAATAATTCGCGAATCAGCGAAGCAACGAAACGAAAAGTTAAAAAGGCAATGGAGCAGCTAGGGTATCATCCTAACCAAAATGCCAGAAGCCTTGCCATTCAATCTACCCAAACAATCGGGCTTGTCATGCCGAGCTCTGGTGATGTGGTGTTTCAGAATCCTTTTTTTTCAATGGTGTTACAGGGAATCAGTGAAAGTGCCCATAATAAAAAATATGCCATGCATATGACGACTGGAAAATCAGACGAGGAAATATTTGAAGCAGTCATCCACATGGTTCAGGGAAAACGAGTAGATGGAATGATTCTTCTTAATTCCAAGGTGGAGGATAAAGCCATTTCGTATTTAAGAGAAAGGGATTTTCCTTTTGTTGTAATTGGAAAACCTTCTAAAGATGCAGAAGAAATTACACATGTTGATAATGATAATGTTCGTGCAATGAGAGAGGCTACTGAATACTTAATTGACCATGGACATCGGAAAATCGCTTTTATTGGCGGAAGTCTAGAGCTAATGGTTACAGTTGACCGTTTGAATGGGTATAAGCAGGCTTTAAAAAAGGAAAACATTCCCATAAAAAATGAATACATCCTTCATGAAGAATTTCTTCGGGAAGGCGGTCAAGAAGCGGTGAGTGAATTAATGGCGCTTGAACAACGCCCCACTTCGCTCGCAGTAGTTGACGACTTAATGGCACTAGGTGTACTGAGCACATTAGATGAGCTGGGAATCAGGGTTCCAGAAGAAATCTCTGTCGTTAGCTTTAATAATGTCCTTTTATCAGAAATGTCAAAACCACCCTTAACTTCCATTGATATTAATATTTTTGAACTAGGATATCAAGCATCCAGGAGTTTAATTCAAAAAATCGAAAATAGAACAGAACCGACCAAGCGCATTATCATTCCACATAAATTGGTTGAACGTCAATCGTGCAGTCACCAAATTCCTATAACAATAGATGAACAAAATGCAGATGGTAACGAGAATCTATAAAAGATTCCCGCTATACCGTCTGCTTTTAATAACTCATTCAATTACTATTTACTGTTCTTGAATTCTAGTATTCCAGACGCCTATAGGCCCCAGGGGCCATGCCATATTTCTTATGAAATACCCTGTGAAAATATGGATAGCTGCCGAAGCCGCAATCTTCGGCAATTTGTTCAAGTGTCATGGATGTGTATTTCATTCGCTCGACTGCAGCGGATAAACGGATTTCTAAGGCATATTCAATCATCGTTTTCCCGACACTGCTTTTAAAAAGATGAACGGAACGCGAAACGCTAAGGCCAGCATGGCGTGCCACATCCTCCACTCTAAATGGTGTTAGGGCATGCTCTTCAATGTACCTCATTATCCGTGTGACGGTATACGGGTGATTGAAGGTAGGAACCGTTTCGTTGACACCTCGTTCCAGGTATAAACAGAGTGCTCGCAGCAAATAAACGGTGAGTTCTTCGTTTTGGCTCGAGGATGGACGGCGTTTTTCGTTTATGATTTGACGCCATAAGGAGAGCAGTTTTTCATCAAGATCGATTCGGGAGACAGGCGGCTTAGCGGAACGGCTCCACCACTCGTCCACCCAAGCTCCTTCACAGACTATGTGATAATCCCCGCTGTTTTGTCCCGCTTTAACCAGCAGTTCATAGTGATCCCCTGGTTTAATGAGGAGAAGGTCTCCTTTCTCGAGTTCCATCTTACTGCCCTTTACCACTACTTCACAGACACCTTCTGATTGCAGGCGAAAAAGATACGCAGGGTATCCGGATTTATGTTGGGCATGATATCCATTTGTGTGAAAGGAATAGCCGCAGAATAATATATTTGTCATCATATGCCCACCTTTAGAAAAAATAAAATAGCAAAATAGTCGATGTTTCAATTATATCATCTATGTTTATTTGTAGAGACAAAGTTTAAGATGGAATCAAATAAGTAATGTTATAGAATTGGAGGATTAAGATGACAGAAATTTCCTTTCAAATAGATAACGATGGAGTTCAATATTTTCCACCCTATCTGTCAATGTAAGCCGTTTCATTAATTTCTTTATTCTCTAAAATAAAAGGTAAATAAAAGATAAAAAGGAGTAGGTTGATCATGTTGAAAGTAACTGTATGGAATGAAAACCGTCACGAGCAAAAAAATCCGGTTGTAAGGGATATATATCCGAACGGCATCCACGGGACAATCGCTGATTTCCTTCAGATTGAAGGTATCCAAGCAGGAACAGCTACTCTTGATGAGCCGGAGCATGGCTTAACGGATGAAGTACTAGCGAATACTGATGTATTAGTATGGTGGGGACATCTGGCACATGGTGAAGTAAAAGATGAAATTGTGCAGAAAGTTCAGCAGCGTGTCCTTGATGGAATGGGACTAATTGTTCTTCACTCCGGCCATTTTTCGAAAATCTTTAAAACATTAATGGGAACAAGCTGTGATTTGAAGTGGCGTGAAGCGGATGAAAAAGAGCGTCTTTGGGTTGTAAGTCCAAGCCACCCGATTACAGAAGGAATCTCTGAATATATTGAGTTAGAAAAAGAAGAAATGTATGGCGAGCATTTTGATATCCCTCAGCCTGATGAGTTGATTTTTACAAGCTGGTTTGAAGGCGGCGAAGTTTTCCGGAGTGGCTGTACATACAAACGCGGGAATGGAAAAGTGTTTTACTTCAGACCTGGACATGAAACCTATCCAACCTATCATAACGAACACATTCAACGCGTCATTATTAATGCGGTGAAATGGGCGCAGCCAGTAAAACGCGAGCGTCCAGTTTATGGAAATGCAAAACCGCTAGAAGCAATTAAAGGAGGCAAATAACAATGGGAAAATTAAGAGTCGGAGTAATCGGATGCGGCAGTATTGCTCAGCACCGTCATTTACTAGAATATAAAGCAAATAATCAGGTAGAGCTTGTAGCTGTTTGTGATATTAACGAAGAGCGGGCAAATCAAGTAGCTGAAAAATTCGGAGCAGCAGCATATACAAGCTATGAAGAATTATTGAAAAATGCTGAAGTGGACGTCGTCAGCGTTTGTACACCGAACTATCTTCATGCGCCAATCTCGATTGCGGCATTAAATGCAGGTGTACATGTTCTTTGTGAAAAACCAATGGCGACTTCGAAGCAAGAAGCAAAAGCGATGATTGCCGCAGCGAAAGAGAGCGGCAAAAAGTTAATGATTGCCCATAATCAACGTTTCGTTCCGTCTCATCAAAAAGCACGTCAGTTAATAGCAAGCGGGGAAATTGGCAAAATTTATAGCTTCCGTACGGCATTCGGACATGGCGGTCCAGAAGGCTGGAGTGTCGAAGGCAAAGAAGGATGGTTTTTCCAAAAGGAAAAAGCATTCGTTGGGGCGATGGGTGATTTAGGTGTTCATAAGACCGATTTGCTTCGCTATGTGCTAGGAGAAGAAATTGTTGAAGTAGGTGCTTTTGTTGAAACGAGCGCTAAGGAATTTGCCGATGTTGATGACAATGCCGTTTGTGTGTTAAAAACAGAAAGCGGGATTATCGGAACACTTGCTGCAAGCTGGGCTTATGTAAGTAAAGAAGATAATTCTACTATTATATATGGTGAAAAAGCGATTTTACGATTAGAGGATGATCCAACCAATTCACTTGTTGTTCAATATTCGAACGGAGAAGTGGTTAATTATCAGCTAGGGAAAATCCAGTCCAATGACGCGGGTGGACAAAGAACCTCTCATGTTATCAATCATTTTGTAGATTCCGTGCTTCACGATCAGGAGCCGCTTGTACCCGGTGAAGAAGGGATGAAATCACTAGAGGTTATTTTAGCAGCGCTTGAGTCAAATGAAACAAAACAAATTGTAAGAGTGAGAGAACAATGATAAAACTTCGCATAGGAATTATCGGGGTTGGCGGTATTGCACAGGGCCGCCATATCCCGGCTTTTTTACAGTTAAGTGATATTTGTGAAATAACGGCCTTAAGCGATGTGAATATCCACCGAGCGAGAGAGACAGCTGAGAAGTATAACATCCCTAATGCGTTTGAGGATTATCTAGATCTTTTTCCAGAAGTGGATGCGGTTTGTATTTGTACGCCAAATAAATTTCACGCTGAGATTACCATCGCCGCATTTAATGCTGGGGTTCATGTTCTATGTGAGAAGCCGATGGCACTTAGCTTCGAAGAATGCGAGGCAATGGTCGCTGCTTCCAAACAAGCGGACAAAGTTCTGGCGATCGCCTACCATTACCGTTTTATGAAAGAAGCACAGGCGGCTAAGAAGGCAATGGATGAAGTAGGGTTGCCGCTAGTCGTGAGAGTCCAAGCATTAAGGCGCCGCAAGGTACCAGGCTGGGGGGGTTTTACCAATAAAGACCTTCAAGGAGGCGGCAGCCTGATTGATTTTGGCTGTCACCTTCTCGACTTAGCGCTTTGGCTGATGGGAAATCCAAAACATACCGCGGTGTCAGGCACCACATATAACACATTAAGTAAACAGCCGAATCAGGTGAACCAATGGGGTAGGTTTGATCATGAAACCTTTAATGTCGATGATCATGTCACCGCCTATATGAAATTTGAAAATGGCGCATCGATGCTATTTGAAACTTCTTGGGCGGCGAATATCAAGGACGACCAGGCGAATGTCAGCATTTCCGGAGCGGACGGCGGTTTAAGCGTCTTTCCATTTGAACTTTTTACAACGAAACACGGAATGCTTTTAAATAGTGAGGCCGCCTGGCTTCCTGGCAAGGAAGATCCGGGTGTGCCGCAAGCGAAAAATTTTATCGATGCCTGTCTTGGAATTGCAGAACTAGTGGTAAAGCCTGAAGAGGCACTTCAAGTTTCACAAATCATTGATCGTATTTATGAGAGTGAGGGAAATTCATTATGAAACTAGGCGTTTTTACCGTTTTATTTGCTGAAAAATCATTCGAGGAAATGCTTGATACAGTTAAAGGTGCAGGACTACATGCGGTTGAAATCGGAACTGGATGCTATCCTGGTAATAGCCATTGTGATTTAGACACGTTATTGGAAAGTGAAGCGGCGCGCCAAGAGTATATTCAAAAAGTAGAAGAGCGTGGACTAACGATTAGTGCCTTCAGCTGCCATGGAAATCCAATTTCTCCTGAAAAAGAATTTGCTAAAAACTCGCACGAAACACTCGTAAAAACAATTCAACTTGCTTCATTGCTGAAAGTTCCGGTTGTTAACTGTTTTTCTGGTACAGCAGGCGACCATGAAGGAGCTAAATACCCAAACTGGCCAGTTACGCCTTGGCCGAATGAGTATGGTGATGTATTAAAGTGGCAATGGGAAGAAAAACTGATTCCTTATTGGAAGGAAGTTGGTCAATTTGCTAAAGACCACAATGTAAAAATAGGGCTTGAACTTCACGGAGGATTTTTAGTTCACACTCCATATACACTTTTAAAGCTTCGTGAGGAGACCTGTGATGCCATTGGCGCTAATTTAGACCCAAGTCACTTATGGTGGCAAGGCATTGACCCGGTGGCAGCGATTAAAATTTTGGCAAAGGAAAATGCGATTCATCATTTCCATGCCAAAGACACGTACATTGATCAGGAAAATGTGAATATGTATGGATTAACGGATATGCAGCCGTATGGAGAAGTGAAAACGAGGGCATGGTCGTTCCGTTCGGTTGGCTGTGGACATAGCCTAAAAGAATGGTCTGATATGATGAGTGCACTCCGAACCTACGGATATGATTATGTGGTCAGTATCGAACATGAAGATCCAATTATGTCGATTAATGAAGGTTTCAATCGGGCAGTAACCAATTTGAAATCGGTCTTAATTGAGGAATCGGTTTCGCAAATGTGGTGGGTTTAGATTGAGAGGCATACAAGAATTTTTAAGCTAATAAATGAATTCGGTCTAGAACTGAGGTGCCCAAGTGAACAAAAAATGGTGGAAAGAAAGTGTTGCTTATCAAGTGTATCCCCGTAGTTTTATGGATAGCAATGGCGATGGGATTGGTGATCTAAAAGGGGTGACTACCAAACTAGATTACCTACAAGAGTTGGGCGTTGATGTCATTTGGCTCTCTCCGATGTACAAATCACCAAATGACGACAATGGTTATGATATTTCCGATTACCAGGATATTATGGATGAATTCGGGACGATGGCTGATTTTGACGAACTGCTGGAGGGCGTTCATCAGCGTGGGATGAAATTAATCCTAGATTTGGTCATCAATCATACGAGCGACGAACATCCATGGTTTATCGAGTCACGCTCCTCAAAAGACAACCCTAAACGTGATTGGTACATTTGGAGTGATGGTAAAGATGGAAAGGCGCCGAACAATTGGGAGTCGATTTTCAGTGGGCCCGCTTGGAGATATGATAAAGAAACAGAACAATACTTCATGCACATCTTCTCCGCACGTCAGCCTGATTTGAATTGGGAAAACCCTGAGGTAAGGGATGCTTTATACGAAATGGTAAACTGGTGGCTGGAAAAAGGGATTGACGGCTTCCGTGTCGATGCCATCTCACATATAAAAAAAGAACCAGGATTCCCTGATATGCCAAACCCTGATCACTTAGATTACGTACCTTGTTTTCCTAAAATGATGAATGTGGATGGAATTGATGAGTTCCTCACAGAGTTTTCGCAAAAAACCATAAAAAACTATGACATCATGACCGTTGGGGAAGCAAACGGTGTGGGATTAAATGAGGCAGATCAATGGGTAGGCGAAGAAAAAGGCTATTTTAATATGATATTTCAATTCGAATTTTTAGATCTGTGGGATAAGGATGCAGAAGGGTCTATTGACGTTCGTAAGTTGAAAAAGGTTTTAACCAAATGGCAGACAGGTTTGGAAGGCAGAGGCTGGAATGCCCTATTTATTGAAAACCATGATCAGCCGCGCCGGGTTTCTAGCTGGGGAAATGACAAGGAGTATTGGAAAGAGAGTGCCAAAATGCTTGGAGCCCTTTATTTTCTAATGAAGGGTACCCCGTTTATTTACCAAGGCCAGGAAATTGGGATGACGAATGTCCAGTTCCCTTCCATTGAAGAATACAATGATGTTGGTATGATTAATTACTATCATGTTGAAACGGCAAAAGGACGTTCCCATGACGAAATTATGAAAGTTATTTGGGAAAAGGGACGGGATAATGCGCGGACACCGATGCAATGGGATGCAACCAACAAAGGTGGATTTACAACTGCGGAGCAATCATGGCTTGGGGTCAATCCGAATTACACAGAGATTAACGTCGAGGCACAAGTAAATGATTCTGACTCAATCCTATCTTTTTATAAAAAATTAATTCGCTTGAGAAAAGAGAATCCAGTGTTTGTTTATGGCACCTACGATTTGTTAGCAGCGAATCATCCGAAGTTGTTTGTGTACACGCGCAGATTAGGAAATCAAAAAGCGATTGTAATTAACAATTTTAGTGAAAAGGCGACCAGATTTCGTATCCCGGGAAGTTTATCTTTTTCTACTTCTGAACTTGTTCTTCATAATTATGACGGTGCGGATAAGAAGTTACGGAAAAAATTCACTCTTAAACCCTATGAAACAAGAATATATTTATTGAAGTGATGGATTAGAGGGGAAAAGGCTGCTTGCCACCCTTGAATGTATATTGAACAGCGTATTTATACTAGAATGGAGCAGGGCCGATATCCGGTTTCTGCTTTTTTAATTTTGGCAAAAGGAAATAGAATGTCTTTTTTGTAAAATAAGGAATGAACAAGTACCTATACTTTTTTACATAATATTAATAATGACTATATGAGATTACCATAGTGACTTAACATTTTTCTCATACAATTTTCTATGTAATAAACATACAAAAGGGAGATGAGGAAAAATGAAAAAAACAATGTTATTGGGGACGGGCCTTGCTTTTACTTTATTATTTAGTCCGTTTCAGCAGGCTTTTGCTGCCGAAACAACTGGGGAGTTACGAAAAATGGATACCGTTGCCCATCGCGGAGCATCAGGTTATGCGCCTGAAAACACCATTGCTGCTTTTGATAAAGGGGTAGACATGAAAGCAGATTATATTGAAATTGATGTTCAAAGAAGCAAGGATGGGAAATTGGTCATCATTCATGATACAAAGGTTGATAGAACAACAGATGGTACAGGGTATGTTAA
Organism: Neobacillus sp. MER 74; assembly: GCF_023714155.1. Classification (NCBI taxonomy): domain Bacteria; kingdom Bacillati; phylum Bacillota; class Bacilli; order Caryophanales; family Bacillaceae; genus Neobacillus; species Neobacillus sp. MER 74. The sequence continues at coordinate 292,048 of NZ_JAMAUV010000005.1, read as the reverse complement.
AGACTTAACATTTGACCAGATCAGAAGTCTTGATGCAGGCAGCTGGAAAGGGGAACAATTTAAAGGGGAAAAGATTCCTGCATTTGATGAAATTCTTGACCGCTATCATGGGAAGATTGGTATTTTAATAGAATTGAAGGCACCTGAACTCTATCCTGGAATTGAAGAAATGGTAGCCCAAGAATTAAAAGACCGTAACTTGAATAAACCGCAAAATGAAAAAATCATTATTCAATCCTTTAATTTTGAATCCATGAAAAAAATAAATAGCCTGTTGCCTAAAGTACCGATTGGTGTCCTTACGTCGAATAGAGCGGACACATCTGAACAATCATTAAAGGAATTTGCTGCATACGCTGATTACTTTAACCCAAGCTACGGAATTGTAACGGAAGAATTAGTCAAGCAAGTACACGCAAACGGTATGAAAATACAATCCTGGACTGTGCGCAGTCATGAAGCTGCAGAATTTCTCTTAAAAATGAATGTAGATGGAATTATAACAGATTATCCTGATTTTGTGGATCCTAGGAACTAGAAAACCAATGTAAAAAGAGAGTCGAAAAGTGGGAACTTTTTGACTCTCTTTTTTGGGCTTATAAAAACAACAGATCCCTCAATGGGGATATTACATCCGAGTTTTTGTAGTGATTGAGGTGAAAAAGCTGCCCAGGATTGTTTTATGTGCACCATGCAAACCACCAGACCTAAACTGAATAAAAGAAAGTCTTTTGAATGATATATTTTTTCTAATAGTAAACAGTAGGAAGTAAAGATAACTACAAATCACAGTTATCTTTACTCTTTTTTGTAATTTATTTAGTAAACGTAACTAAAACATATAGTAAATATTACTGTATTATTGAAATAATTTAAAAATATATTGTATGAAAGCGTATTATCTGTTATATTATTAATATAAAGTTTAGTTAATTTAACTAAATTAAGGATGATGGTGAAAAAATGGCAACTATAAAAGATGTAGCCGAACATGCTAATGTTTCAACTGCAACGGTGTCAAGGATATTAAATAATGATCCAACGCTCTCTGTATCTGAGGATACTAGAAAAAAGGTTATTGAAATAGTTAATGAGTTAAACTATAAACCTTTGAGAAGAAAGAATGGAAAAGCAGATAAAAAAACAGAATCCAATAATATTGGACTGATCATGTTAAACGATGAAACTGTTGATCCATACTTTCAGTCAATCCGACTTGGAGTAGAAAGTATTTGTAATCAATATTCGCTTAATATCGTCGCTACCATGACGGTTGGAAAAAGTACCATTACATCAGAGAGTTTGAGTGGTCTAGACGGACTCATTGTCATTGGTGATGTAGATATTGAGGATTTAAAAGAAATTTACTATGAAAATGATAATATTGTTGCTGTCGATTATCTGCCTCGAGTGAATACAGTAGATGTTGTGATTTCTGATCTTGAAGGAGCAACAAACCAAGTATTGGAGTATTTAATAGATCTTGGTCATATTGATATCGCTTATTTAGGCGGAAAAGGAACGGTATTTGGAGTTAGCAGTAATAAAACCTTTGATAAAGTAGATACGCGAAAATGTGCTTTTGAAAAAATAATGAAAGAAAAAGGTTTTTATAATCCTGCCAATGTCTTAGAGGGTGATTGGGGACCGACAAGCGGCTATTCATTAACAAAGGAACTATTGGAAAGTGGACAACTTCCAAGCGCAATTGTCGTAGGAAGTGATCCAATGGCTTTAGGAGTACTTCGTGCTTTACATGAAGCGAATATCCAGGTTCCTAATGAAGTATCGGTGTTTAGCTTTGATGATATTGAGGCATCTGCTTATATGAATCCACGCCTTTCTACTGTAAAAATGCATGGGGATGAAATGGGTAGAACAGCAGTTAAATTGCTATATGACCGCTTACAGGGAAGAACAGTACCTCTCAAGGTGGTCCTTCCAACAGAGCTTATTTTTCGAGATAGTGTCAGTGCAAACAAACGATAAAAGTGTTATACAAATGGATTTGGTGAGGTTATAAATAGCTATTTGTATTCACACCCGAGTTCATTTATAAATAAAAAATTTTTAAAATTTGGAGGGGTTTTCTATGAAAAAATCAATCTCGTTAGTTGCAACTGGTATGATAGCGCTTTCTGTTCTTGCGGGATGTGGCAATAAGGAAGAAGCTTCAGGTGGTTCAAATGGAAAGGTGAAGATTGAGTTTTTAGAGTACAAATCTGAAGCAAAAGGTACATTTAGTGAATTAGCCAAAAAATTTGAAAAAGAAAACCCCAATATTGATATTGTTGTTACTAATCCACCAGATTCTGTAACAGTATTAAAAACGCGGGTAGCCAAACGTGATCTTCCTGATGTTATTGGAATGGGCGGGGATGTATCCTATGCAGAGATTTCAAAGGCAGGGGCTTTGAAAGATGTTTCGAAAGACAGTGCACTAAATGACATTCAGCCAGCGTATATTGACATGTTAAAGGATATTTCAAAACAGGACAAAGTATATGGAATTCCCTATGCGGCAAATGCAAATGCAGTAATTTATAATAAAACTATTTTCAAAGAATTAGGCATTGAAGTACCAACAACATGGGAAGAGTTTATCGCGGCCGCAGAAAAAGTAAAAGCTGCAGGGAAAATTCCATTTTATTTTACCTTTAAAGATGCTTGGACAGCCTTACCTGCTTACAATGTGCTGGCAGCAAACACACAGGGAGATGACTTCTTTAAAAAGTTAGATAAAGGAGATACAAAATTTGCTGAAGGGCACAAGGAAGCAGCTGAAAAGCTATTAACCTTGCTCAAATATGGCCATAAAGATCAGAATGGTAAAGCGTATAATGATGGAAACGTAGCCTTTGCAAAAGGTGAGTCTGCTATGTATCTCCAAGGTATTTGGGCGATTCCAGAAATTAAAAAAGCAAATCCAAACATTGAAGTAGGTGTATTCCCTTACCCAATTGGTGACTCAAAAGTTGTATCAGGTGTAGATTTATTACTTGCTCAATCTTCGACTACAGAGCATCCGAAAGAAGCTAAAAAGTTCATTGAATTTCTTTTAAGCGATGAAAATATGAAAGAATACCTTACACAGCAAAACGCCTTTTCAGCAAAAAAAGGTATCGTACAGGAAGCACCTGAGTTAGAAGGATTAAAAGCAAGCTTTGAAAAAGGTGCAGTCGTTGACTTCCCTGACCACTATGTACCAACTGCTGTAGCCCTTAATAAACAATTGCAAGTATTAACTCAGAAAAAAGATGCTAAGCAATACTTGAAAACCCTAGATACTGAATGGGAAAAAGTAGCCAACCGTAAATAATAATTTAATCATGGAGAAATTGGGAGAATCCTAATTTCTCCATCTTTATAAATAAAGGAGTGAAAGAAGTGAGTAAAGAAGAACTCACCTTAAAAAATGGGAGTATTCCTACTACTAGTAAAAAAGTAAAGAAGAAAACTATGAAACTCAAAAACGTACCTTTTTATTTAATGACCGTGCCTGCGCTTCTTCTTTTCGCTATTTTTCATACCTATCCAGCGCTTCAAGGCATTTATTATTCATTTACAAACTGGGACGGCTTAAGTTTCACTTACGACTTTGTTGGAATAAAAAATTACTTAAACCTTTTTAAAGACCTAAATATTCTAAACTCTTATTTATTTACGTTTAAATTTGCAATTATTTCGACCATTCTCGTAAATGTTTTAAGTCTCTTGATCGCGATAGGATTAAACGCAAAAATTAAAGGAAAGAACTTTTTTCGAGCAACATACTTCTTACCTAATGTGCTCGGAGTATTAATTGTAGGGTTTATTTTCAATTTTATTTTTTCAAATGTCATCCCAAATTTAGGAGATAAGTTAGATATTGGGTTCCTTTCTATCAATATTTTAGGCAGTGAGAAGTTTGCCTGGTTAGGAATCGTCATTGTAGCGGTATGGCAGGCATGTGCATTCAATGTGATTTTATATTTATCAGGTTTGCAAACCGTTCCATCTGAACTATATGAAGCATCGAGCCTTGATGGAGCCAATAAATGGCAGGAATTCTGGAAAATTACTTTCCCGATGATTGCGCCATTCTTTACTATCAATATGGTACTGTCGATGAAAAACTTCCTTATGGTCTTTGACCAGATTGTTGCTTTAACAGGTGGCGGACCAGGCCGTGCGACGGAATCGATTTCGCTATTAATTTATAAAGGTGGATTTCAGGGGGGAGAGTTCGCCTACCAATCAGCCAACTCCGTTATCTACTTTATTGTGATTGTTGTCATCTCTGTAATTCAAATTAAGGTACTTCAAAAAAGGGAGATGGATATGTAATGTTGAGACAAAAAACGAACTGGCCCGTTACCATTTTAATCGCTTTAGGGTCGTTATTCATACTTTTCCCGTTGTATATTGCCGTTTCCATTGCATTAAAAACACCGGACGAGATGGCGCAATCGGTACTTTCTCTTCCAACAGGCCTTCATTTTGAGAATTTTAGCAAGGCTATCGAAGCGACCAACTTTTTTGCCGCCTTCAAAAATAGTGCCTTGATTACGGTTGTTACGGTGGTTTTTACAATCTTAACAAATTCAATGGTCGCTTATGCGATTGCGAGAAATATGGATAAGAAATTTTTTAAAGGACTGTACTACTATTTTGTCAGTGCTATGTTTATCCCATTTCCGATTATTATGCTTCCGCTAGTAAAACAGACCGCAGCTTTTGGCATGGATAACCAAGGTGGACTAATCTTTTTATATATAGTCTATGGAGCTGCATTAAATATCTTTATTTACGCAGGTTACATCCGCTCGATTCCCAAGGAACTAGAGGAAGCAGCTATCGTAGACGGTTGCGGTACATGGGGAGTATTTTGGAAAGTGATTTTCCCGCTATTAACTCCAATTAATGCAACGGTTGGAATTTTAACATGTTTATGGGCTTGGAACGACTTTATGCTGCCGTTGATTATCTTGAATGATCCGGCTGATGCAACACTTCCATTAGTTCAATATATATTTCAGTCTGAGTTTGGCACTGACTTTAACTTAGCGTTCGCATCTTACTTATTAGCCCTTTCACCAATGGTGATTGTGTATATCTTTGCACAAAAATGGATAATTGGCGGGGTTGTAAAGGGTGCTATTAAATAGAACACCTTAGGAGTTGTATTTTTTTATGGGAATTCAATTTGATTCTAAAAATAAAACCTTTCATTTGCAGGCAAAAGATACTAGTTATGTAATGGAAATTGTTCGTGACGGATACTTGCTTCATCTATACTGGGGTAAAAAAATAAACAAATATCGTCATTCAAATCCATTACAGCTTTTAGACCGTGGTTTCTCTGGAAATCCGTATAAAGAAGACAGAACCTTTTCATTAGATACTCTTCCTCAGGAATATCCGCAGTATGGGAATACCGATTATCGGAAACCAGCATATCAAGTGCAGTTAGACAATGGTTCAACTGTATCGGATTTAAGGTATGCGTCCCATACGATTTTTAAAGGAAAGGCTCCGTTAGATGGGCTTCCTGCGACATATGTTGAAGACGAGGATGAGGCAGAAACGCTTGAAATTACTATGGAGGATAGCTTCATCGGCTTAAAAGTGATCTTAAGCTATACCGTTTTCGAGCAACTTAATGCCATTACGCGTTCGGTACGATTTATTAATGATGGAGCAGAGTCATTAAAGCTGTTAAGTGCTCAAAGTCTTAGCGTTGATTTTAGGGATGCCGATTTTGAGTTTTTACATCTGCATGGAGCGCATGTAAAGGAAAGGCATATTGAAAGGCAGCAGTTGCGTCATGGCATCCAGTCCGTTGAAAGCACAAGAGGGGCAAGCAGCCATCAGCATAATCCGTTTATAGCTCTATTAAGGAAAGGGACAACGGAAGATACTGGCGAAGTATATGCTTTTAACTTTGTGTACAGCGGTAATTTCCTTGCACAGGTGGAAGTGGACCAATTTAATAATACAAGAGTCACAATGGGAATAAATCCTTTTGATTTTAGCTGGAAGCTTGCACCAGGTGAAGATTTTCAAACACCGGAAGCTGTTATGGTGTATTCATCAGAAGGTCTCGGAAGTATGTCAAGAACCTTTCATGAGTTGTACGGTTCCCGCCTTGTAAGAGGCGTTTTCCGGGATAAAGAGCGACCTGTTTTAGTAAACAACTGGGAAGCAACTTATTTTGATTTTACTGCTGAAAAGATTATGGATATTGCCGAAGTTGGCCGTGAATTAGGGATTGAATTATTTGTCTTAGATGACGGATGGTTTGGCAAGAGAAACAATGATACTACTTCGTTAGGTGATTGGTTCGTGGATCGCCAAAAGCTGCCCGAAGGCTTGGATAATCTCGCTCTTCGGGTCAAAGAAATGGGAATGGATTTTGGGCTTTGGTTTGAACCGGAGATGATTTCTGTTGATAGCGATCTATACCGAGAACATCCAGATTGGTGCTTGCATGTACCTGGACGAAATCGTTCGGAGAGCCGTAATCAGCTAATATTGGATTTTTCAAGGGAAGATGTTTGCTATGAAATGATTAAAAGAATTAGTAATATTTTAGCAAGTGTACCAATTTCCTATGTGAAATGGGATATGAACCGCCATATGACCGAAATCGGTTCGGCTGCTCTTCCTCCTGAAAGACAAAGAGAGACAGCGCACCGTTATATGCTGGGATTATATAAAGTGATGGAATCTATCACTTCTTCCTTCCCGCATGTTTTATTTGAAAGCTGCTCGGGTGGAGGAGGCAGATTTGATCCGGGAATGCTCTATTACATGCCGCAAACATGGACAAGTGACAATACAGATGCAGTCTCACGGCTAAAGATTCAATACGGCACGAGTCTTGTTTACCCGATCGTTACCATAGGTGCACATGTATCGGCGGTACCAAACCATCAGGTTCATCGAAGTCCTTCTTTAGAAATGCGCGGAGATGTTGCAATGTCTGGAAATTTAGGCTATGAGCTTGATTTAACCAAACTAACTGAAGATGAAAAGGAAATCGTCAAAAAGCAAATTTCCCACTATAAGGAAATTCGCCAATTAATTCAGTTTGGTGATTTTTATCGATTGCAAAGTCCTTTTGATGGAAATGAAACGGCATGGCTTTTCACGACTAAGGACAAGACAGAAGCAATCGTATACTATTTCCGGGTTTTGGCTGAGCCAGCTGCACCAACAACAGTATTAAGACTGAAGGGAATCGATATTACGAAACAATATCAAGTTGTCGGTAGTGAAAAGGTATTTGGCGGGGATGAACTTTCTTATGTTGGACTCTCTATACCGGTAGAAATAAAGGGAGACTTCCAAAGCTTTGTTTGGCATTTGAAGGAGTTATAGAATAATAGATGACTAGTAAAAGATAACGATGAAAAGCAATTGAATTTAATCGCTTCATCGTTTTTCTTTTTGCTGATAAAAAAGTGAGGGATATTCATGGTACAGGAACATCAACAACGTTTGGCAAAAGCACAGGCTACTATTCAGGAGGCAAGTAAAAACGTAAAAAATACTCCATTTCGCCTTGGCTATCATATTATGGCTCCAGCAAACTGGATTAATGACCCTAATGGAGTAATTCAGTGGAACGGGGAGTACCACGTGTTCTTCCAGCATCATCCATACAGCGCAAAAGGCGGTCCGATTCACTGGGGACATGTGAAAAGTAAGGACTTGGTGTATTGGGAGCATCTCCCGATAGCATTGGCCCCAGGTGAAGAGTATGACAAAAGTGGATGTTTTTCCGGCAGTGCAGTTGACAATAATGGAAAATTAACATTGATTTACACTGGCCACGTTACCTTGAACGAGGAAACAGATGAATTTATCGAATATCAGTGCATTGCGGAAAGTATCGATGGTGTCCATTTTGAAAAACATTCAAGCAATCCTGTGATTGCGGAACCTCCTAGCGAAGGCTCGCCCCATTTTCGTGATCCAAAGGTCTGGAAGCAAGAGGATAAATGGTATATGGTAATCGGAAGTCAAAAGGATAACCTCGGAAGAGTCGTTTTATATGAATCTAACGATTTAATTTCTTGGGAATATCAAGGTGTCTTAGCAGAGAGTACAGGCAAACTTGGTTATATGTTTGAATGTCCTGATTTCATTGAATTGGACGGAAAACATATTCTTCTCTTTTCACCACAGGGAGTTGAACCTGAGGGAGATCACTACCAGAACTTATACCAAAATGGTTGTTTAATTGGGGAGTTTGATTATAATTCTAAGAAATTCTCTCACGGTGAATTTTTGGAATTGGATAAAGGGTTCGATTTTTATGCAGGTCAATCTTTTCTAGATGACAAAGGAAGAAGAATTGTGATTGGTTGGATGGATATGTGGGAATCACATATGCCCGAGCAAGAGCACGGTTGGGCAGGAGCATTGACCATCCCTCGTGAATTGAAATTCAATGAAAATGGCAACTTATCTATGGTCCCTATTGAAGAGTTGCTGAAGATACGGAATGAATACATTTATGTACCAGAAACCACCATTTCAGAGAAAATAATTTTGAAACAAATTCAGGGTGAATGCCTAGAAATTATTGCTGAGTTTTCTCTGAAGGAATGTTCTGCTGAAAAGTTTGGTATCCGTGTTCGATGTTCCCAGGATGGGCGAGAAAAAACTTCTGTAATATATGATGTAAAAGAAGATAAAATTTGTGTTGACCGCAATTACTCGGGTAAAGGAGAAGGCGGAATAAGAACAAGCGTTGTACCTGGAAACCATGAATCTATTAAACTCCACCTATTTATTGACAGGTCATCATTGGAGTTGTTTGTAAATAATGGAGAAACAGTAATGACATCACGCATTTATCCTGACCCGTTAAGTACTTCTGTAGAATTATTTAGTGAGGGAGGAGCAGCCAAATTAATTAAATTAGAATCATGGACATTAAAGGATATATGGCTTTAAGGAGACAAAAGAATGCAACAACTCATACCAATTTTCGGCTATGCTGCAGCTATTTTAACCACCCTTTCATTCCTGCCACAGGCAATTAAAACTATTAAAGAGAAAAATACCGAAGGAATATCCTTAGTCATGTACAGTTTGTTCACAAGTGGAGTTTTTCTGTGGCTGGTGTATGGGCTATTTGTGAAAGATATTCCAATCATTGTTGCTAACTCTATTACGTTAATTTTAGCTGTAACGATATTAGTGTTAAAAATTAAATATAGTGCAATTGCAAAGTAAAAAAAGTTGTGGTATCCGCGTGTGATGGGGATACCACTTTTTTTGATAAATATTTATTTACTTCCCCCATTTCATCGACACTTTTAACGTGCAGCAACTTTCAGGATTGTTTGGATGCGGTGAAGCGTAGAGTTCGAATTGGACGCCAGATGGTGTAAAGCTAGTTTCAACAGGTACTTTTAATCCAACGGAACTAATTAAATGATCAACTTCCGCTTTTTTCCCTTGCTGGGCTGCACTCATCATTTTCCGAGCGAAGCCAACGTCCCCTAAGCGATCTAACAAAATACTCCCTTGGTCCATTAATAGTCGAAATGACTTGACGGAGCCCTCAAATATTTTTACATCTACTGGCGGATAACTCCTTGGATACGGGTGAAATACGATGTGAGGCGGGTATGCAGACAATGGAGGGTAGATTGGATATTGGCAGGGATAGTAATACATGGTAACTCTCCTTCCATATTTAAAACGCAAGCCAGAATAAGATATGATATTTTTCGGATTATGGTTCCTTTAAGCAATAAAATAAAAAAACGCATGAATTCACACATCCACGCGCTTTTGAAACTTAACGGATTGTAATATCGCCGCTTGACACATCCAGGTCTATTTTGTATTTACCAGAGCCATGAATTCCTTCGATGCTTCTTTTCTTAATGTTTTTTGATGTCAATGGCAGTTCACAAATGATATCCCCACTGGCAACGTCTCCGTCTAAGGTGAAATCCGCATTGTTAGGAAGGTCTAACTTTACATCTCCGGAACTGACTTCAATATCAATTGAATCTGTCAGTTGATCTACTTGAAAATCAAGTTCCCCAGAGGAAACATTCGCTTGAATGGCACCGGTATATTCCTTCACATCCAGGCTGCCAGAACTTACATCAAACGATCCAGTTTCTGTTTGTAGTGATTTAATATCTACATCTCCTGACGCTACATTTTGTTCGAAATTGTTGATAATCATGTTTTTTAGGTCCATGTTGCCTGAACCAATATCAACAGATAATTCGTCTAGTTTTAACGGATTACTTTTGGATTGTCCTGAAAAATTAACATTCCCCGAACCTAAACTGATGCGCATGTCACGGTGATAATCTTCTGGGATATAAATTACTAATTTCTTCTTTTTTGAGAAAGGAGACCAGTCGAACCAACCAAATCCCTTATGTTTGACTGAAACCTCGATGGTGTCGCCGTGCTCTCTAACGGTTAGCTTATCATTGCCGTTGTAGATGGCTTTCACATCTTTCCGATCCTCTGGAATAATTGTTGTACTTACACTGGAAATATCTACTTCAATAACATCAATATCCTTGGTCATTGCTGCCTCTGTGGTTTTATTATCTGTTTTACTAAACCAATCAAACGCAGAAACTTGATTATAGAGAATATATAATCCGGTGATCACCAATAACAGAAAGATAATTCTTTTCACTTTTCCCATCCCCTTTTCCTTACATCTTCTAGTTAAGGATAAGAAATCCTCTCGCTATCCTCAATGAACCAGAGATTTATTTTATTCTAGGACTTGAGGTGTATTGGGTTTGAGTTTTTTGTGGATAAAAAAAGTGACTCAAGCTTGAGCCACATTAATGCAAGTCCTTTACTTTATTCAAATATAATTGATTCTTTTTGTGCTTGGATTGAGATAGGAACTCCTCAAACGCACCAGATCCAAATAAAACACCTGCAAGTATGAAAATAAAACCAAATATTTGCGATGCCGTAATCTGCTCGTCGAGAAAAATAACGGCACCAATCAAGGCGAAAAACGGGTTGAAATTGATAAAAATAGCCGATTCAGCTACACCCACTTTACCGATGGCATTATTGTAAATCATATGACCAAGAGCCGTGGCAATAATAGCGGAAGCAAAAAATATCATCCAAACGCTGACAGAACCATGAGAAATTTCTTTCAGCCCATTTGGTTCTGTAAAACGGCTAATGATAAATAAGATGACAGAACCAATCACTAGCATATAACCTGTCATCAAACGTGGATCCAGAGTTTCGGAACATTTTTTAATTAAACTAAAACTAAATGCTTGAGCGAATATTGCCAGGAACACATAAATATCTCCACTGGAAACTGTACTTACTCCAGCATTTCCAAATAACACAATAAACGTAACACCCATAAAACCCATTATGATTCCCAACAATCGAATCAACGTGATCCTAGTTCCTAATAAGAAAAAGGCAACAATTGTCGTGAGCAAGGGACCAAGTCCTAAAATAAGACCCCCGTTTGTTGCAGAAGTCTTTAATAACCCAAGTGACAAAAAGAAATGGTGGCATACCACGTTAAAAAGACATGCGAAAAAAATATACCGAAACTCTTTTCTTGAGGGCAGCCTGACTTTCTTAAAAAAACCAAGGATGATAAATACACAGATGCCCGCTGTGAATACCCTTAGTGCAGTAATGGTCTCTGGCATAAAGGCCGTAACAATGATTTTCGTCGCAATGACATTCAGCCCCCATGTGGCCATTACAAATACTAATAGCATGTATATCTGATATTTTTGCGCTTTTGCCAACTGTTTCACTTCTTTCTCATTTCAATTACAATGTAAATAGATTGCAATTATTATACATCTTTAGTAGATGTTTGACATGTATATTTTTTCGTATTTCGAAAGAATTTAAGATTACTTGATTTAGGATGAAGAGAAATTGTGGTATTCTTTATAATTATATAGTAACTGTTCTAGAGGGACTTACTGCTTGGAAGGCAAATGTAAGTTGCTTCACAAATAAATAGGGAGACTCTCAACATGTTGCAAAAGATAAATAAACAACTAGAAAGAATTATGCCATTAATCACTCCGGTTAGTGTATTGACTGGAGTAATATTCAGTATCTATCTAAAGGACTTTTCTTACTTAATTCCATGGATTTTTGCATTTATGACCTTCGCAGGAAGTTTAAGTTCCAATTTCCATTCGTTAAAAGAGGTAATTATTCATCCATTCCCCATTTTTATTGCGATGTTAATCCTCCATATTCTTATGCCGATATGGGCTTGGAGTGTAGGTCATGTCGTTTTTTCTGGTGATATATATACGATTACAGGACTAATTCTAGGAATGGTAATCCCGACAGGGGTCACAAGCTTCATTTGGGTGGCCATTTACAAAGGGAATATTCCGCTGGTCTTATCGATTATTTTAATCGATACCTTGCTTTCACCCATTATTGTTCCTTATTCGCTATCGTTATTTATGGGTGAAACCATTGAGATGGACTATATCAGTATTATGAAGGGACTATTGGGAATGGTCGTTATCCCCTCGCTGATAGGAATGTATTTAAACCAAGTGACCAAGGGGAAAATTAAAGACCAATTGGGAACACGCCTTGCTCCCTTTTCAAAAATATGCCTGGGTTTTGTGGTCATGCTTAATGGAGCAGTTGTAGCACCATACTTAAAAAATATTAATCTTAAATTAGTTAGCATTACGTTGACCGTCTTTTTGATTGCATTAACTGGATACTTGTTTTCGTTTTTAATAGGGAAATTTTTTAAAGGTGGACGCGCCAACATTATTTCGCTAACTTTCACTGGCGGAATGAGAAATATAAGTGCAGGTGCAGTGATCGCTGTTTCCTACTTTCCAGCCGCAGTAGCGGTGCCAGTGGTTGTCGGCATGCTATTTCAGCAGATCCTTGCTTCCTTAAATGGTCACTTTCTCAATAGGTATTATAATAGAAAAATTGAAAATCAGGATTCTGTTGCTTTATAAGGGCAAATACACCAAAACATCCTCTCAGCCCAAATGGCAAGAGGATGTTTTTATTACACTTCATTTGCATCAAGATCGATATGTTTAAATTTACTGACTAGAAACAACCCCTTATCTGTAAGTTTTAATTCTGGTATGACCGGGAGTGCTAAAAAAGATAAGGTTAGAAACGGGTTAAAGTGATGATTTGCTCCCAGTTTTTGAAGAGCAAGATTGATTTCTTTAAGACCAGAATACACCTCTTGATATGGCCGATCGGACATTAAACCCGCAATGGATAGTTCCAATGAAGCAATGACCTCTCCTTGGTTGACAACGACCAGACCGCCTTGCATTTCTTTGATCGCCTTTGTGGCCATTACCATATCATCATCTGTCGTTCCTGCAATAATAAGATTATGAGAATCATGGGCGATGGTTGTGGCAATGGCACCGGATTTTAGCCCCAATCCTTTAACAATACCTAAACCGATTTGATTTTTTAGGTGATGGCGTTCAATTACGGCTAGCTTTAATTGGTCATTGGTTATAGAAGTTTGAAAGAACCCGCCATCATTCTTTTCAACCTTTTCAATCAGATGACGAGTTACTAGACTATTTGGAATAATTTCAATGATATTTGCTTTGTTCGTTCTTAAAGGAATATGGAAATGCTTTTCTGTTAGCTCATGGTAACGAACTGAATTTCTCAATCGCTCTGTTTCAACGAAAGTTTGGGTGTTTAAATCCATAGTCAGTTGACCATTATTGACAACAGCCTTCCCATCTTTAAAAACAGTTCTAATATTAATTTTATTCATGTCATCAAACAGGAAGAAATCAGCTTTGTATCCGGGGGCAATCGCTCCTTTATTTTCGAATCCAAAGCATTCGGCTGCATTGATGGTGGCCATTTGAAAGGCGGTAATAGGTGAGAGGCCTGTGGCGATAGCAAGTCTCACGTTGTAATCGATGCTTCCATCATGAACAAGATCGTCTAAATGTTTATCATCGGTGACAAATAAGCATCTTCTGGCATTACGCTCATTGACGATTGTTATCAATTGTTGCAAGTCCTTAGCCACTGTCCCTTCGCGAATCATTAAATACATTCCTCTTTGGAGACGTTCTTTTGCTTCCGCGGCTGTTGTACTTTCATGATCGGTTCGAATCCCAGCAGCCATATAAACATTAATATCATTGGCTGATAAGCCTGCCGCATGGCCGTCAATTTTTTTACCGAATTGTTTAGCTTGTAAGATTTTTTCAAGCATTTCCTGTACTGCCTTTAAGACTGCCGGGAAATTCATGACTTCAGCTAGTCCTAGTACGCGCGGCTCGAGATAAAACGGTTTAAGGTCCGCGGCATTGAGAGTAGCACCGGAAGTTTCAAATTCGGTTGCTGGAACACAGGAAGGAAGCATAAAGAAAAAGTCAAACGGTAGATGTTCCGAGGAATCAAGCATGTACTGTATTCCGTCCGTTCCTAATACGTTGGCAATTTCATGGGGGTCGGCAACAACTGTAGTCACCCCGTGCGGAAGGAGAACCTTTGCAAACTCCTTTGGCGTGATCATTGAGGATTCAATGTGTACATGACCATCGATAAAAGCAGGGGAAATATATAGCCCCTTCGCATCAATCATCTTTTTTCCCTCATATTCACCGATTCCAGCAAAATATCCATCCACGATCGCAAGGTCCCCTTCAATAATCTCCCCTGTAAAAACGTCAATAATTTTTCCGTTTTTAATAACAGTATCAGCTGGCTCTCTTTTGGAGGATACAGAGATTCGTTTAATTAATTGTTTTCTCTCCATAGGACAACATCCTTTTTGTCAAATTAATATTCCACTTTATCTTGTGCATTCTCCCATGTTCTAAAAGGTAAGTCTCCATCTGTTGGAAAGATTTTTATCATCGGTATTTTTCGATTTTCGACGGGCAGGGATAGCTGTTCATAAATAAATTGATCATCAAATCCAATCTTTGCTGCCTCTTGTTTCGTGCAGGCATAATAAACAGCCTTAGGCCTAGCCCAGTATATGGCACCGATACACATCGGACAAGGCTCACAGCTGGTATAAATCTCACAGTCGTTCAACTGAAAGTCATTTAAATTACGGCAGGCATCTCGAATCGCTTGTACTTCTGCATGGGCAGTAGGGTCATTTGTCCCAGTCACTTGATTTCGGCCCACACCAACAATCTTTCCATCCTTGACGACGACCGCCCCGAATGGACCCCCTTGTTTCGTCAATACATTATTTAAGGCGAGCTCAATCGCCTTTTCCATAAAGAGAGTATCCGTCATACTAACACTCCATTCTATTTTTCAATTGGTCTATTAAATTACTTCCACATGTGATGCATTACCGGGAGATTAGGAGGAAGTTGCGAGTACTAAAATGTTAACTGTGAAATGAGTGAATTTACTTAACATACATTATTCACTATGGTGCTCACAAATGCTCCATTGTTGAAAGGATTTCTGACATGATTTTTAAATAATGTGATGCACAAACCATAAAATTTCCATGTGAGATTTTATAACATCAGTGTAGATACTAGATCCCCTTTTGGATATTATGGTGAAAAAAGATGACATGGACTTTGTTATTTATGTTCGGCAATCTACTTAAAACTACCTGGTCAGTAGAAAATTGAAAAAGAACATGGGTGTATTTTGGGAGGTCTATCAATATATATAGTGTTAGAAACTAGGAAAGAATAGGGGGCCAAGATGGAAGGGATTCATGAAATCTTAAACGCCTTATTTTCTGATTCTTATCATGAAGGCGATTGTTTAGCAACCATCATTCATGTAAAAGGATCCGCCTATCGTAAAGAAGGTACATCCATGTTGTTACGAAGTGACGGGACAAAGGTTGGTATGTTAAGTGCTGGTTGTTTAGAAACAGACTTATCCTATCGCGCTCAAGAAGCAAGGGATGAAGGGAAAGTAAAATCTGTCATTTATGATATGCGGGAGGAGGACGATTTATCGTGGGGCCAGGGTGCAGGCTGTAACGGGGTCATCCATGTGCTTCTTGAACCTGTCGATGCCTTTCTACGTGACCACCTTTATAAGCTAAAGTTCCATTTGGACAATGGCCATCGAGTCACGATGATTAAAAAAATGACCGAGGAAAATTCGGTTTCTGACTATTTATTTTTGTCAGATGATCAACATTATTTTGGAAAATGGCATGGAAGGGTACTAAATGAGGCTAAAAGTCTATTAAACGAAATTCATCAAAACTTTCCGAAAAGCGGGATCAGATATTTTGCGGAACTATCATCAAATGTTTATATTCATTCGTTTGAACCGAAACCTCGACTAGTTGTTTTTGGTGCTGGCGCTGATGCCGTGCCATTGGTAAAAGTGGCCTCGCAGACAGGATTTTCAGTAATTGTTTCCGATTGGCGTTCTGCTTTGTGTAATGTAGATTACTTTCCAGATGCGGATGGATGGCTAGTTGGAAATCCTCATGAGACGATTCCACTGCTTCATTTGACTCGTTCTGATTCAGTCTTGGTCCTTACGCATCAATTTCAAAAGGATCAGGAGATATTGGATCATTTAAAAGGGAAGGACTTAATGTATTTAGGCGTTCTTGGACCAAGGATAAGAACACAACGTCTTCTTGAGGGACTGACAATCCCTCAGGAAATTAACAGTCCTGCCGGTCTTTCTATTGGAGCAGAGGGGGCGGAGGAGATTGCTATCAGTATCGTTGCTGAACTAATACAAAAGCAACGGTGTAAGAGGAAGCAAAAGGCGATTACCTTTGAACGATAACGGGGTCATCGTAGTCTGTCAGGACTATGAAATTCTGAAGGGGGTGAGCACGAGTAGTGAATAACAAGCCGCGGCTTTCAATCGACGCCGTAAATCAAATGAACAAAGAAGAGTTTGTGAGTGGAGTAGGATGGGTGTTTGAGCACTCTCCATGGGTGGCAAGGGTGGCATGGGAAAGTCTGCCCTGCAATTCTCGTGAGGAACTTTTACAAAGAATGGTGACGGTTGTAAAAAATGCAGAAGAAGCTGTGCAATTGGCACTGCTACGGGCACATCCGGATCTCGGGACTAAATTGATCATTTCAGAGGTTTCACAAAAGGAGCAAGCAGGCGTCAGGCTAGACCGGTTAACTAAGGATGAACATAGGGAGTTTATGTCACTAAATCAAAGGTATGTTGAACAATTTGGCTTTCCGTTTATCATGGCGGTGAAGGGCCAAAACAAGGATACCATCCTTGCAGCAATGAAAGTACGTGTTGCTAATGCCTATGAGCAAGAATTCCTGACAGCCTTAAACGAGGTCTATAAAATTGTTGGGTTCCGCTTAACTGATCTTATTGAATAAAGGGGATGATGCTATGCAAAGAACGATGCGTTATGGAAAAGCAGATGTTTGGGTTTATCGCACTTACGCAGCCCCGCTTACAGCCGTCCGTCCGATTCCTGAATCAGCCTTTACGGGCCGAACCAATATTCTGTTTGGAATGAACGTGAAGGTGGCAGTCGAGGGAAATGCCTTCTTATCATCATTTAAAGATGGCGATAATTCATTAGTGGTCGCAACCGATTCGATGAAAAATTTTATTCTAAAACATGCTGGCGATTATAAAGGTTCCACCCAAGAAGGGTTCCTTGAATTTGTCGGCCGTCGTTTCCTTGAAACGTATTCACATATGAGTGCAGTCGATATTTCAAGTGAACAAATCCCATTTGACGAACTTCCAGTGCCGACGAAGGATAGTTTTGAGCCGAGTCCATTAGTATTCCGCTATTCATTAAATGAGCAGTCTTTGGCGCAAGTGGAAGTGAAACGCTCTGGAGAGGAAATTATCACAACTGACCATCTCAGCAGTTTAAAGGGTCTTAAGCTTTTAAAGGTACGCGGCAGTTCCTTTTATGGATTTGTGCAGGATGAATATACAACACTTCCAGAATCCTTTGATCGACCGCTGTTTATCTTTTTGAATATTGGGTGGCGGTATAACGATTTTGAAGAAGCGAAGGGCACTAAAGCAAATGGATATGTCGCCGCTGAGCAAGTAAGGGATATTGCTTATACGGTTTTTCATGAAGAAAATTCTCCCTCCATCCAAAATCTTATCTACCGCATTGGGCTTCGTGTATTAGAGCGTTTTCCACAGTTAGTTGAGGTTCGCTTTGAATCCAACAATCGGACGTGGGAAACCGTTTTAGATGAAATTCCAGCCTCACAAGATGGAAAGGTATTTACCGAACCTCGTCCTCCATACGGGTTTCAATGTTTCTCAATGACACGTGATGATTTAGAAAATCCAGGAGATCTACCGAAATGACAGGAAAGTTAACTACTCACGTTCTGGATTTAAGTATTGGTAAGCCAGCAAATGGAGTGGTAGTGGAGTTATGGCAAGTTGATTCAGATAACCGATTTCAATTCATTTTGACATGCAGCACAAATGAGGATGGGCGGGTTAACCAACCTCTCCTCGAAGGGAAAAATATGAAAAAAGGAATCTATGAACTTCGTTTTCATGTGGAAGATTATTTCCGTAGTCGCGGTACCTTACTCGGAGACCCTTCATTCCTAGATTGCGTTCCCGTTCGCTTTGGCATTTCTGACCCCGAATCCCACTATCATGTTCCATTGCTGATATCACCTGGCGGCTACAGTACGTATCGAGGGAGTTAAGGGGGCCTAAGATGAGAGAACTTTGGGTGAAGAATGGGCTTGTTTTTATCGAGGAGGGCTTTCGAGAGGTAAACATTCGAGTGGTTAATGGGCAGATTGATTCTTTTGTAAAAAGTGAAGCAGAACCATTGAAAGAGGAAGCGGATACCGTGATCGATGCAGGCGGCTGTCTAGTTGTTCCTGGCTTTATTGATGCCCATGTCCATTTCAATGATCCGGGAAGAACGGATTGGGAAGGGATCGAGACAGGCAGCCATGCTGCAGCAATCGGTGGTACTACGACGATTTTTGATATGCCGTTAAATTGTGCCCCCTCCATCATTAATAGTAAGAATTTACAAGATAAAAAGGACTACTTAACTTCTAAGTCATATGTTGATTATGCACTGTGGGGGGGATTAACAGAAACGAACATCACTGACCGAAAAGAGCTCTCTCAAATGAGTGCGGGGATTATTGCTTGGAAGGCATTTATGAGTGAGAGCGGGATTGAAGATTTCCCATTCATATCTCCGGATGGGTTGAAACAAGCCATGCAAGCAGCAAAAGAACATAACAAAATCCTCGCCCTCCATGCAGAATGGAATGAGGAGATTCATAAGTTGACAGATTTTTATAAACAAAGAGTGGGAATGAATGAACGAAGGGCCTTTCTCGCGAGCAGACCGGTATCAGCGGAAGAAAAAGCCGTTAATTATGCGCTAGAACTTGCTGCCAAATATGGAACCGCCCTTCATTTTGTGCATATTAGTTCGGCGAAAGTAATCGGACTGATCGAGCAGGCCAAAAGAAGCGGAATAGACGTCACCGTTGAAACCTGCCCGCATTATTTAATTTTTGATGAGGAGGATTTTCTAAAAAGTGGTGCCATCCTTAAATGTGCGCCGCCATTAAGACCGCGTGAAGAAGTAGAGGGACTTTGGGAATGCCTTGAAAGAGGGTGGATTGACACAATAGGGTCCGATCATTCGCCATGTCTTTATTCGATGAAAGCAACGGATTCCATTTGGGATGCGTGGGGAGGAATTCAGGGCGTTCAATTTACATGGCTTTCACTGCTTGATGAAGCCCTTAAACGGAAAATCAGCCTCAAACAAATTTTGCCATTAGGGACGTCGAATGTGGCAGAGAGGTTTGGAATTGCTGAACGAAAAGGGAGGATTCGGCCCGGCTCCGATGCGGACTTAGTGTTGATCCGTTTGGATGAATCAACGATTGTTGATAAACAGTCATTGGCCTTTAGAAATGCTTATTCACCCTATGAGGATAAGGAGTTTTTACTCAAAGTGAAGAAAACAATTTTACGAGGGAAAGTCATTTATGATGACCAATTAGGGGTGAGTAAAGGGAAGTTTGGTGTTTGTCTTTAGTAGAGGGGAGGAATTTGATGAATCAGGATAAGGAACGGTTAGTCCAATGGGTGGAGGAACACCAAGTAGAAATGATTGATTTTCTACAAAAGATCGTGCAAGTTCCTTCGGATAATCCTGCAGGCGACTGTTATCCAATTGCGGCCTTTTTATATCATCAGCTTCAAGAACTCGGATTTGAGGATGTTTCCCTTATAGATGTGGAGGAAGAGGCAGTGAAGGCGGCTGGAATGATCAGTCTGGCCAATGTTCTCAGCCGCACGAAGTTTGGAAATGGAGAGGGAACAAATATAGCCTTAAATGCACATGGTGATGTTGTGCCGCCAGGGTTGGGCTGGAGTGTTGACCCCTATGGAGGGGAGATTATTAACGGTAAGATGTATGGCCGGGGTGTGGCTGTCTCCAAATCAGATATTGCGGCCTATTCCTATGCTGTTTTGGCCTTGAAACAGGCAAAAATCAGTCAGCAGCTGCACGGGGAAGTCAACCTTGCCTTTACTTTTGATGAAGAGACGGGCGGCGAATTAGGTCCGAAAAGGCTGCTTGACCAAGGGGATATTAAACCAGACCAAGCGATCGCCGCGGGCTTTACCTATTCAGCGGTGAATGCCCACAATGGCTGTTTGCATTTTGAAGTAAAAATAGTTGGAAAGTCTGCCCATGCTGCTTTGCCTCATACAGGAATTGATGCGCTTGAGGCGACGACTGAGATTTTGAAGCGTTTATATGAATACCGAAAGACTCTCGCTGCGAAAAAATCTACTGTACCCGGTATTGACCATCCTACCTTAGTTGTTGGTCTCATTTCGGGAGGCATTAACACGAATGTTGTCCCTGATGAATGTACGATTAGAGTCGACCGGAGATTGATTCCTGGCGAAGACGGCGCACAAGCGGAAGCGGAATTTAGAGGTGTGGTGGAAGAAGCTGTAAAGACGGTCCCGGGAATAAAAATTGAGATTCGGAAAATTCTCCATGCGGAAAGTTTCGGACCTGTTCCGGAAGATTCCCCACTGATTTCAGCTCTGTCTTCGAATTGGCAGTCCATTATGAAGGGCAAGGGTGAATTAGCCATTAACGGAGTACCGATTTATGCAGATGCCCGTCATTTTTATGAAAAAGGGATCCCAACGATCATGTTTGGTGTTGGACCTAAAGTGTTAGAAGAGGCCAACGGGCACCGGGCCGATGAACATATCCGCATCGAAGATTTGATTGATGCTGCGAAGATTATTGCCTGCACACTTTATGATTTACTGGGGGAGGAAAGCGATGAAATTAACTCAGCGTGAACAGGAAAAATTAATGATTGTTGTTGCTGCAGACCTGGCAAGGCGCCGCAAAGACCGAGGCTTAAAATTAAACTATCCTGAGGCGGTTGCCCTGATCACCTACGAAATTATCGAAGGGGCTAGAGATGGAAAATCGGTGGCAGAACTGATGAGTGAGGGGGCAAACATATTATCAAGTGAGGATGTGATGGATGGAATCGCGGAGATGATTCACGATATTCAGGTAGAGGCAACGTTTCCAGATGGAACCAAGCTTGTCACTGTACATGAACCGATTCGCTAGATTTAGAGTGGTTTGGTTGGGGAGGAGAAGAAATGATTCCAGGAGAATATCGATTAAGACAAGAGCCGATTATCTGTAACAAAGGGAGAACAGCTGTTACGGTCATGGTCCTCAATCAGGGCGACCGGCCGATTCAAATCGGCTCCCATTTTCATTTTTATGAAGTAAATAGTGCGCTCAAGTTTGACCGAGACCAAGCATTTGGCAAACATCTAAATATCCCTGCTGGCACGGCTGTCCGCTTTGAACCTGGCGATGCGAAAGAAATAGATCTCGTCCCCTTCGCTGGTCAGCGTGAAGTTTATGGCCTGAATAATAAAACGGATGGCCCATTGGACCAAGGAAGGAAGAACCCGTTATGAGCTTTCGAATGTCGAGAAAACAATATGCAGACATGTTTGGTCCTACAGCAGGCGACGCCATCCGGCTTGCGGACACTGATTTATTTATCGAAATAGAAAAGGATTTTACCGTTTATGGGGATGAAGTGAAATTTGGAGGTGGAAAAGTAATCCGTGATGGGATGGGGCAGCACCCGCTTGTGACACGAACACAAGGAGCACTGGATACCGTCATTACCAATGCCGTTATTTTGGATTATAGCGGGATCTATAAAGCTGATATTGGAATTCGTGATGGAAGAATCACTGGAATTGGAAAAAGTGGCAATCCTCTCTTAATGGAAGGCGTAGATCTCATCATCGGCGCTTCCACAGAAGTCATTGCAGGTGAAGGAATGATTGTAACCGCAGGAGGGATTGATGCCCATATTCATTTTATTAGTCCCCAGCAAATCGAAACAGCTCTGTCATCAGGGATAACCACCATGATTGGCGGCGGCACGGGTCCTGCAACAGGAACAAATGCAACCACTTGTACGCCGGGTGAATGGAATATTCACCGGATGCTGGAGGCGGCGGAAGAGTTCCCTATGAACCTGGGATTCTTAGGGAAGGGTAATTCGTCTGCTGAGGATCCGTTAATTGAACAGATCAATGCGGGTGTGATTGGTCTTAAATTGCATGAAGATTGGGGGACGACCGCCTCAGCTATTGACCACTGCCTCAGAGTCGCGGACCAGTATGATATACAAGTTGCCATTCATACCGATACCTTAAATGAAGGCGGGTTTGTCGAGGATACTCTGGCAGCAATTAATGGCCGGGTCATCCATACATACCATACGGAAGGGGCAGGCGGCGGTCATGCTCCTGATATTATTAAGGTCGCGAGTTTCCCGTATATCCTTCCGTCATCCACCAATCCAACACGACCCTACACCAAAAATACCTTAGATGAGCATTTAGATATGCTAATGGTTTGTCATCACTTAGACCCCGAGGTGCCTGAAGATATTGCTTTTGCTGATTCGCGCATCAGAAAAGAAACGATTGCAGCAGAAGACATTCTCCACGATTTAGGCGTATTCAGCATGATTAGTTCCGATTCCCAGGCGATGGGCCGAGTAGGCGAAGTGATCACTCGTACCTGGCAAACAGCTGATAAAATGCGGAAGCAGCGCGGCAAGCTACCGGAAGACAAGGGAGCCTGCGACAACTTCCGTGCTAAGCGATACATTGCCAAATATACAATTAATCCAGCGATAACACACGGGATTGCAGAGGAAGTGGGGTCGGTGGAGGTGGGGAAATTGGCAGATCTCGTCATTTGGGATCCGGCATTTTTTGGCGTTAAACCAGAGATCGTTATCAAAGGCGGCATGATTGCGCATAGTTTGATGGGAGATCCCAATGCCTCCATTCCTACTCCGCAGCCTGTTCTGTATCGGCCCATGTTTGCTTCTTTCGGTAAAGCCAAGTACACCACATCAGTTACTTTCATGTCAAAAGCAGCGATTGAACTTGGGGTGCCTGAAAAGTTGGGACTAAAAAAACAAATCAAACCGGTACAGGGAATCCGCCAGCTATCAAAAAAGGATATGAAGCACAATGCGGAAATGCCAACCATTGAAGTCGATCCACAAACCTATGAAGTCATCGTCGATGGTAACCTTGTGACCTGTGAGCCAGCAGACGTATTGCCGATGGCCCAGCGCTATTTCTTATTTTAGGAGTGAGAGAATGATTATTGAAAAAGTAATTGGCAATGTGGAGGAAATCTCAACGACTGGACGCCATATCGAAAGAGTATATCTGGCGAGTGATGACTTAGTGAAGCGAATTCAGCGGGTGACAACGGACCATGGAAAAGAGGTTGGGATTCGTTTAAAGGAACCAAAAGACTTGATTGATGGCGATATATTATTCATGGATGACCGAAATATGATTGTCATCAGTGTCACCAGCGACGACTTGATTGTGATTCAGCCGACAAGTTTAAAGCAAATGGGGGAAATTGCTCATCAGTTGGGCAACCGCCATTTACCAGCGCAATTTGAAGGTGAGGTTATGCTCGTCCAATATGATTATCTCGTTCAGGAACTGCTCGACCAATTGGGTGTTCCGTACTCAAGAGAAGAGAGAAAGGTTAAAAAGGCTTTCCGCCATATCGGACACTCGCATGGATAATCAACTTTTGGCTTTACTGCAAATTGGCGATTCGAATTTTCCTTCAGGCGCATTTTCCCATTCATTTGGATTGGAGACGTATATCCAGGAAGAAACCGTCTATAGTAAGGAGACCTTTTTTGCATGGATTCGCATTTACTTAGAAAAACAATTGGCCTATACGGATGGACTTGCCTGCCGCATAACGTATGAAACCTTACTTCAAAATGATATGGAAGAGCTCTGGTTGCTTGATCAGAAACTGTTCATACAGAATATCCCCAAAGAAACACGGGAGGCAAACCGGCGGATAGGGGAACGATTGATTCGAATGGGGATTGATTTATATTCCATTCCATTATTAGAAGTGTATCTTAAGAAAATCCGAGCCAAGGAGGCGTTTGGCCACCCTGGAATTGCTTTTTCGATCATCTGTCACTACTTAGGTATTGAGAAAAGCCAGGGGATCTTGACTTTCCTTTATTCAAGTATGGTGACTCTTATTCAGAATGGCGTGCGCGGAATACCGCTTGGGCAGACGGCTGGTCAGCGTATTCTATTAGAACTGCAGCCTTTTTTATTGAAAACAACAGAAGAAATTGACCGTATCGATGTTGATGATTTTGGAGTTGTCGCTCCTGGCCTTGAAATTGCACAAATGCGCCACGAAAGACTACATACCCGATTGTTTATGTCCTAAATAACCATGAAAGAAGGAGAGACGATGGAACCAATTCGTATAGGTGTGGGTGGACCAGTTGGAGCAGGGAAGACGCTGCTAGTAGAGCGATTAACGAGGCACCTCCATCAAGAATATAAAATGGCAGTTGTAACCAATGACATCTACACAAAGGAAGATGCACAGTTTTTAATTAAAAACAGTGTGCTCCCAGAGGAACGAATTATTGGTGTGGAGACCGGAGGATGCCCCCATACAGCGATTCGGGAAGATGCATCCATGAATTTTGCTGCGATCGATGAATTAAAAGAGAAACATCCGGACCTCGCGCTGATTTTTGTCGAGAGCGGCGGCGATAACTTAGCTGCTACCTTTAGTCCTGAACTTGTGGACTTTTCTATTTATATTATCGATGTCGCCCAAGGGGAAAAAATTCCACGTAAAGGCGGTCAAGGGATGATTAAATCGGACCTGTTTATTATCAACAAGATTGATTTAGCCCCATATGTTGGAGCAAGCCTGGAAGTCATGGAAGCAGATACAAAGGCGGCCAGAGGCAAGAAACCCTATATTTTTACGAACTTAAAAGAGGATGTCGGAGTGAACGCGGTTATTGATTGGCTCAAATCAAATGCATTACTGGTAGGGTTAGGGTAGGTGGAAAACTGGACAGGATACTTGCGACTAACCGCTTCGCGAAAGGGGAAGAAAACAATTTTAAAAGATTCCTATACTGAGGGTGCTTTTAAAATTACTAGACCCGTTTACCTAACAAATAGCGGTGAAGCCTGTTTTTATATTATGAATCCTGGCGGCGGTTATGTGGAGGGGGACTCCTATAAAATTAATATTTGTTTGGAAGAAGAAGCCCATGCGATTATCACGACGCAGTCATCCACCAAAATCTATAAAACTCAAGTCCAGCCGGCTGTTCAAGAGATGACGATCCATTTAAAAAGAGGCAGTGTTTTTGAATATCTGCCCGATCCCGTTATCGCTTACCAGTATGGATGCTATAAACAACGGACTGTAGTTCGAATGGAGAGCGGGTCCTCTCTTATTTGTTCAGAAATATTTACTCCAGGCTGGGCCCCAGATGGCACATTATTTCAATATGGTTTATTGCAAGCCAAAATGGAAGTATACCGAGATGAGAGATTAATAGTATTTGATCATGTAAAACTTCAACCAGATAGGGATATCAAGGGGATTGGTTTGATGGAGGGATATACCCATTTTGGGTCGATGATTGTTATTGATGATCGGGTAAACCAGCTTTTTTTAGAAGAACTCCATAACTATTTTGAATCGGTTTTAGAAGCGCGAATTGGCCTCACGATGCTGGCTGTGCCAGGGTTTGCCCTCAGGGTCCTGGCAAATACAACGCAGGAGATAGAAAAAATCCTCTCTTTTTGTCATGAATGCATTCGCAATCAATTGATGGAGAAGGAGGCCGTGTTTCTAAGAAAATATTAAAATTTGTTTCAGGCTCGCCAGTCGGTGAGTTTTTTTCATTTTGGTCCATAATTGTAGGAGAGGAAAAAAACTGCCTAGCATTAAAAAGATGGCAGAATCAAACTAACTAATATATTAAATTTTTGTCGGGCTAGGTTTTTACCAACCTAGCCCCTTTTGTTGTGATAAAATTTTTAATAAATGGCTGTGTTAAAGGTTATGTTGATATTGACACTCTGTTGATTGGAGAGGAAGGCACGAAGACTCCTGCGGGAGTACGGGGCAGGGGAGACCCCGCAGGAGCAAAGCGACGAGGAGGCTCCCCGGCACGCCCGCGGAAAGCAAAGTGCCTGGAACGGAAATCAACAGACCAGTTTAACACAGCCTAATAAAAAGGAGTGTATGCTGAATGAATATCATTGACCTGCATTGTGATGCCCTGATGAAACTTCAAGAAACGCAAGGGAAACTACGGTTCGCGGATGCTCCGGAATTACATACAAATAAAACACGATTACAGCAAGGACAAATCAAAGTTCAATGCTTCGCGATATTTATTGAACCTGAAATCAAGGGTGATCAGAAATTTCAAGTGGCTCTCGAGCAAATTGATTATTTTTACAAGGAAGTACTCGGGAAAAATCCGGACATGGTCCATATCAAAGAATGGTCTGATTTTGATCGCTTGAAAATTGGTCAAATTGGCGCGATGTTAACGCTTGAAGGTGTAGATCCGATTGGCAACGATTTAGCGAAACTCCATATTCTTTATCAACTCGGGGTTCGGTCGGTTGGTTTAACATGGAACCAAGCAAATCTCGCTGCAGATGGAGCCGGAGAACCGCGCGGCGCGGGGCTGACAGTGCTCGGAAAAGAGATTGTCGAGTTTAATAATGAGCATCAAATCCTGACTGATGTTTCTCATTTGAGTGACATGGGCATTTGGGAAGTCATTGAATTAGCCAAGTATCCGATAGCAAGCCACTCGAATGCACGAGCACTTTGCAACCATTTGCGCAATTTAACAGATGAACAGGCGAAGGCGATGTTTGCCAAGGGCGGCTTGATTCATGTTGTTTTTTATCCCCCTTTTGTTAAGGAATCAGGTGAAGTAACAATTTCAGACCTTGTGAGACATATTGATCATTTTTGCTCATTGGGCGGTGTCAATCAAATCGGATTCGGCTCGGATTTTGATGGGATTTCAACTTTTATTACAAGCCTAGAGGATGCCTCGAAAAGCCAGAATCTTATTAATGAATTATTAAAATACTACAGTGAAGATGTTGTTCGCGGCTTTGCTTATCAAAACTTTCTCGACCATCGGCCAGGGATTCTTCGATGAAGATTAGAGAAAAAGGTATCATTGTCGGAAACCTGCCAACGGGAAGGAAAAACTGTCTAACCGATGTGGCAGATGTGTTGGTTGGCCATGTCACACTGGACTATCCGCTTGATGAGTCAGGAGAGGAGTATGCCTGTACAGGAGTAACAGCGATTCTTCCTCATAAAGGCAATTTGTTTAAAGAAAAAGTAATTGCGGCGAGGTATGTGATTAACGGATTTGGAAAAACAACGGGTCTTGTGCAGTTAAATGAATTAGGTGTGCTTGAATCGCCGATTATGTTAACAAATACCTTCGCGGTTCCAGCTGTCACACAGGGAGTGCTGCAATACATGCTCGATGAGAACCAGGAAATTGGCGAAACGACTGGCACGATTAATGTAGTCGTTGGGGAATGTAATGATAGTTATTTGAATTCAATTCGTCTATTTCCTGTAAAACCAGAGCATGCAGTTGAAGCAATTAAGAATGCATCAGACCATCAGGCTGTAGAAGGGGCGGTTGGAGCAGGAAAAGGCATGGTTTGCTTTGGTTATAAAGGCGGGATAGGCTCGTCCTCCCGAATCGTTGAAGACTATACGGTCGGATGTTTAGTTCTTAGCAATTTTGGGAAAAAGGAAGAATTACGAGCGTTTCGTTATTCAGAGGTGGAAGGCTTGTCAGAGACATCCGATGGTTCGATTATCATCGTTCTGGCCACCGATGCCCCGTTAAGTGACCGGCAATTACAGCGGTTAGCGAAACGCTGCGGCATTGGCCTTGGTCGAACTGGCAGTCATTTTAGTCATGGCAGCGGTGATATTCTCATTGCTTTTTCGACGGCGCACAAAATGGCTCACTATTCTGAGGAGAGGATTGAAACTCGCAGCCAACTTCGTGAAGACCATCCTATCATGAATCAGCTTTTTACTGCCGCGGCGGAAGCAACAGAGGAAGCCATTCTTAATTCTTTATCACAAGCGGAAACAACAAAGGGAAGAGCCGGAAGGGTAGTTAACCAAATCAATTTTCTAAAAGAGGAGTAATCAAATTGTACCTTACAATAAAAGAGACGGCAGAATATTTATCAGTTCCAGAGGCAACCGTCAAAAGCCTCATTCAGCAAAAGAAAATCCGCGCCCTCTTTGATGGGGAAGGATACCTGATCTACAAAGAACAATTCAACACCCACCTAAAACAAATGGAAAAATACAAACAACTAATCGAAGAAATCCTAAACGAACCCATCCCAGAAAGCATCGACGTAAAGGACGAAGATTAATATTGGTGGTTTGATAATGGTGTATTAATATTGGTGCCTGACACCATTCGTGGACAAACTACGAAGTTTGTCCATACGAAGCGTACATTTGGTTTATGGGTGCCTTACACTAATTGGAGGTGAAGTATGGATAAGATCTTGATGAAAAGGGTCTATGAGCCTGTTGAGGAAATGGATGGATTTAGGATTTTGATTGACCGACTTTGGCCGAGGGGGATTTCTAAAGATACGGCAAAGCTGTCGAATTGGTTTAAAGATTTGGCTCCAAGCAACGAGTTACGGAAATGGTTTTGTCATAAGCCTGAGCTTTTTGAAGAATTCCGAAACAGATACCTTGAGGAACTTCGCACAGATGGACAAAAGCAGGAATATATCCGGCAAATCTTTGAAATGGCAGCCCGAGGCCCAGTCACGCTCCTATATGGAGCGAAGGACCCGGTCTATAATCACGCTAGAGTATTAATGGAGGAACTTGGAAGATTAGCTGAGGGGGATTGAAGAAAGAGAAAGGGACTCGATTTTCTGATGCTGTCGAGGTTAGAAAATTGGCTCAGCAGTAGCCAAGGGCCAGGTATGATGCCTGAGAAGGTAAAAAAAACGAGTTAACGGTACCCAAAGGCCCCCAATGATGCCCGAGAAGGTTAAAAAAACGAGTCAACGGTAACCAATGGCCTCGAATGATGCCCGAGAAGGTAAAAAAAACGAGTCGTCGGTACCCAAAGGCCCCAATGATGCCCGAGAAGGTAAAAAAACGAGTCAACGGTAACCAATGGCCTCGAATGATGCCCGAGAAGGTAAAAAAAACGAGTTAACGGTAACCAAAGGCCCCCAATGATGCCCGAGAAGGTTAAAAAAACGAGTCGCCGTACCCAAAGGCCCCCAATGATGCCCGAAAAAGGTTAAAAAACATCCCAACAGTAACCATAACAAGGAGATTATCCCTGCAACCAAAAAATTACCTAAAAGGGCATCATCCCATCCCACCCCATCAATCCCTCCGAAAACGCCCCATTACTTCCATCGTTTGCATGATATTTACGAACGCCTTCGCATCCACCTTTCTAATCGCATGTTTAGTCTCATTTAATTCGTATTTTGTAATCACTGTGGTCAGCACCTTCTTTGGCTTGTGGGTGTACGCTCCTTCTGCGTCCGTTACCGTCACGCCACGGGCATGCAATTGGATGAGTGCATCCGTCAATTCTTCATATTTATCCGTCACAATCGTTACCGTTAATTTATTTTGATTGGTGTAAACCATATCAACTGCCCGGCCTGACACATAAATAGCAATAATCGTATAAAGTGTGATACCCCATCCAAAAATCAATCCAGAAATCCCCACGACTAAAAGGTTCATACAAATATTTAAAAAGCCCACCTGCAAGTTCTTTTTCTTCGCAAGCGTAAGACTAACAATATCCGTACCACCAGTTGAACCCCCAATCCGAATAATCAGACCAACGGCTATTCCATAAAGTGCTCCCCCAATAATGCAGGAAAGAAGAATATCATTGCTAATAGCATGAATAGGTATGAACTTCATACTGAATGATAAAACAAAAACTGCAAAGCCTGTTAGCAAAATAAACTTTTTTCCTAAGTATTTTAATCCTAAGAAAAATAGCGGGATATTGATAAGCAAAATAATCCAGCCAGTATTGATATTTAAAAAATGGTGAATAAAAAAAGCGATGCCTGTCACGCCGCCTGAGGTCAGTTTATGGGGAATAAGAAACGTGTTAAAGGCAAATCCAAAAAGTATTGAACAAAGTCCAATCACAACTATTTGAAAAATTAATCTTACCAACTAAGAACACCTCTATCTGTGTGTGGTGCATTATTAAAGTTATTTTGTGCCACATTTAAAAAGTTTATTTCAAAAACAAAAAACGCCATCCGTCGAGGGCGTTTTGAAGTCTCAAATATTTAAATAACGTATAGGAACACGCTTAAAAAGTGTGATAGACTTCCAAGCAAAATGAAAATATGAAAAATTTCATGGAAGCCCATGTATTTTGACTCCAAGAATTTAGGTTTCGCACCGTAGATCACTCCGCCAATGGTATAAAAAATTCCCCCGAGGATGAGCAAAAATAAACCATTGGGGTTTAAGCTTCCCATAAGCGGCGAGAATACAAACACAATCATCCAGCCCATCGCTAAATACAAAGAGGTAGAAATCCAGCGCGGGCAATTAAACCAGACCATTTTAAAAACAACCCCGCTTATGGCAATACCTGCAATAATAGAAAATAGAATTGCCCCTATTTTTCCGTTCAGGCTAATAAAACAAAAAGGAGTATACGTACCAGCAATTAAAATGAAAATCATCGAATGATCGAGCCGGCGTAAAAAGGCTATGACTTTATCGCGCGCAATTACCATGTGATAAGTGGCTGATGCCGAGTAAAGCAGAATCATACTAACGCCGAAAATAATGACCGCAGTAATGGCAGTCGGTGAACTGGTAGTTGCAGCCGCTTTAATAACCATCGCAAGGAGCCCGGCAAAGGCTAATATGGCACCCGCTAAATGAGTCAGTCCATTAATAGGTTCGCGAATGTAATTGTTCATTTGTAATGCCTCCTGTTACAACATGTAGTTTCAATAACTACTTATAATAATACTTATATACTCTCATCTAGTCAATGTATATTCGTTTAGGTATAATAAAAAATATAAAGCAAATGAACGGGGTTTTTAAATTGAAGAATTTCAATCAAATTATTGAACAGCTCGGCCTAGAAGCAAGTTTAACCTTAGAGGAAATACCACAGATCGATTTATATATGGATCAGGTAATCCAGTTATTTGAAAATAAATTCTCGGGGACAAAGCGAAATGCAGACGACAAGATCCTTACCAAAACGATGATCAACAACTACGCGAAAGGAAAACTCATTTTTCCAATCCATAATAAGAAATATTCAAAAGAACATCTCATTTTGATGAGTTTGATATACCAACTAAAAGGGGCACTATCAATCAATGATATTAAAGCAACCCTTGCTGGAATCAATCAAAAAATTATCAATGAGGAAATTGAACTTGATTCTTTTTATATCAGTTATCTGAATTTAACCCGCAAAAATGTTGATGATTTCAAAGTAGACATTGAGGAAAGGGGAAAGGAAGTTGAAAAAGAAATAATAGAGGCCAATCAAGGAAAATCGCAGGATCTTGAGCAAGTTTTAATGATTTCTTCCCTTGTTCATATGAGTAATTTATATCGCAAGGCAGCCGAAAAACTGGTCGATGAAATGACGATTGAAAAAGGAGAAAAGCGTCACAAATAGTTGTGGACGCTTTTTGGATTTTCAATTGTAACATCTTCGATACCTGGTCCAATCTCAATTACTTTAGGTGCAGAATCTTGGCTCGCCACATTACAAATTTGGATAGAATCCGCACGATTTTCACCACCGAATACTTTAATATCGCTTCCGGCATGTTTAAAATTCTTGACCTTAATATGCTTTAATAGGATATTTCTGGCCCGATACTGCACAGCAATAACTGGGTGGCCTTTGTAGTCATAAGTTGGATCACCAATCAAAGTAAAATGGTTAATCACGACATTTTTATAAGCGGAGATCACCATCCCACGCGGTGTTGAGCCTTTATATAACTCAGTAAAAATTGGCGCGATCGCTACGAGATTCGCTGCACAAATATTATAGGCCGTTTTTGATTCAGCATCAGAACTTTTGTGATGTCCAATATGCCGGAAATTAAACGAGCGATTATCATTGACGGAAATATGTCCGACAATATGGACATTGGAAGCTGCAGACGAATTTTCGTGAGCTTTAATTTCTACACCGCCAAAACATCTAGATGAAGAATTATTAACTAATACGACATTTCTCGAACCATCATCGACTTCAATCCCGTTGGAGTTGGAAAAACCCTTTTTGTGGGCCCGGCCGCTCGGATCACACATGTGGCAGCGTGAGATGAAAATATACTCACTATGATGAGTGGTGATACCATCATCACCGAAGCCATAGCCGTTTAAGTTATCGAGCCAGACATACTTGCTTCCGCCGCGGGCTCGAAAACCGTCGCCAGCATAATTGTACAAAGTCGATGAAATATCAAAGCAATGCAGGCCTGGATTCATCGCTTCAATGTCCCTAACCCAGCCATAGGTAACATTTGCATACGTTAAACAGCTTGAGTGGTTCCCCCAAGCGCTTGTTTTAGCCACATTGCCAAGCCTTTCCACATTCCAGTCCAAACTAAGTGCCCCAACGAAAAGATGGTGATTACCCTTCCAATGATCAGCGTTTGTAATCAGCCTTGTGCCTTTTTTGGCTGTATCATGAAGTTTAATGGTCGTCACACCTTTGCCTGCCCCGACTAGCAGAGTAAAGGAAGGGAGTTGGATTCCCTTTGTGATAAAGACGCCAGCCGGTACAATGACCTTCACGTTTCCGTTGCCAATCGCTTTTTTAAATGCAAGGGTGTTATCCGTTTTTCCATCGCCAACAGCCCCATAATCCACTACATTAACTACTTTCTTTATATTATTTTCTAGATGAACGAACTCATTGTCCAACAGATCTTTCCAATCGGGTATAACGCCTTCAGCCTTATCTACTATAACCTTTCCTCGAGAAACAGTAGTTGACTTGGTGGATAAAAGGCGAAAAAATATTCCAGCTAGTTTTTGCGAAAGAGATCCTGTAGAATGCTTTACATTCTTTCCACGATGAGAGGTTTCACGCAATCGGGTTGGATTAAAATATTGCTCGGCTTCTTGAATTACCTTTGTTAAATCAAATTGGCTGGTAAATTCGGCAAGGATTGCGGCGTTCCTTCTTGGGTCATGGTTCTTTTCTAAATAAGGCAATTATTTCCCTCCAAAGGACAATCTTATTAAACTTATTATGACATTTATTGGAGATAAATAAAATTTCATTTTTGGGGAAAAATCCTTTTGAAAAAACTTAACAAAAAAGGAGATTTCCCATTTGAAAAAATTAACCAAGAAATTTACCGTATTGCTCTTATCTATGGTCTTAATTTTACCTGCAATTAGTGTTCAGGCCGCCCCGCCGCCACCGCCGAATCAGCAACAGACCATGAGTGAATCTGCCCACCAGTTTAAGTTTAACTTAAGAAGACTTTGGATGGAGCATTTGATTTGGACGAGTCGTTATATTGTTAGCACTGAAGCAAATCTTCCTGACAAGCAAGTGATCCTTACAAGACTTTTGAGAAATCAGGACGAAATTGGGAATGCGATTAAGCCTTTTTATGGGGAAGCGGCAGGTAATAAGCTTGCCAAAATGTTACGAGAACATATTCTGCTTGCCGGAAAGGTCCTCGAAGCTGCCAAAGCCAATAACCAGGCAGATTTGAAAAAATATAATATGGCTTGGTTCAAAAATGCAGATGATATGGCCACGTTCCTTAGCGGTGCCAATCCAAATTGGGATAAGAATACGTTGAGGCAGTTGCTGCATGCGCATTTAAAAATGGTTACAGATAGTGTCACAGCAAGACTTAAAAAGGATTGGAACGGAGATGTCCGTGCGTTTGATGAAGGGGAAATCCACCTTATGAAAATTGCGGATGTCTTATCGGAGGGAATCATCAAACAGTTTCCTCAAAAGTTTAAATTCTGAACAGCTGATTAAAGAGCATTTTAACAATTATAAAGCATTTTCTAAAGGGCCAAGGTATTTGGTCCTTTTTTGTCCATTAAGCAAGGATAATTTATTTAAAAAGAAAAATACTAACAAATGTTCGGAGGTGGAAGATTTGGAACAGAAAGATTTTGAAAGAATTTATGATGAGTACAAGCAGGCCAGCCAGCAGCAAGCTCAGCTGGAAGCAGGGCAGAGTAATCCTGATGGAAAAGAGGAGTTCGTATCGGTTAGGAAAAACGATGATGGAGACATTATCGCGTTTAAAACAAGCACGGGCCGGGAGTTAGATTATATTACTGCATTAAATGAAGCAAAAGCTGGAATGATTGCTCATGTGGATGTATTCCATAAATATGGACGAGACATTATCCGCAGTGAACCAGACGGTATCAAAGAAAATAATCTTGATCAATTACCTGAGTTTTAATGAAAAAACTAAGTAGCACATAAAGGAGTATTTCCATGCATTGGTATGAAAAGTTGAATCAGTATTTTCCTGTGGAAGAAATGAAATCAAGGGCTCACATGGAAACCTTACTGAAAGAACGTTCAAACATCTATCATAAAGATGAGGGACCAAATCATGTTTTGATGTATGCGGAATTAGACAATTTTGTGTTTATTGATTATCTATTTGTTTCAAAAAATGCACGTGGCGAGGGACTTGGCCATAAACTTTTAGAAAAGTTAAAACGAAAAGGAAAGCCTATCATCCTTGAAGTAGAACCAGTCAACTATGAAGATAGCGATACCGAAAAACGGCTTCACTTTTATAAACGTGAAAAATTTGAGCATGCCGCTTCTATCGGCTATGAGAGAAAATCATTAGCGACAAACGAGGTTAATAGGATGGAAATCCTCTACTGGGCGCCTAATGAAGAATCAGAAGAAATGATTTTTGAATCCATGAGAAAAACATATGATATGATTCACACTTATAAAGATCATCATTTTTACGGTGAATCATACGAGCCGGTTGAAGAGGTATTGACCTTTAACGAAGAATCTGAGAATAGAAATATTTTAAACGAGCTATGACAACCAATAATAAATGAGCCTGGGATTCCAGGCTCATTTTTGATGTTTATTTACGAGCAAGTTCATATTGCTCAATTTTATCCGCATAGGTTAAAGTAACACCAATCTCATCCCAGCCATTTAGCAGCATGGCTTTAGGGTATGGAGCAATTTCGAAAGAAACCTTGAAACCTTCATTATCATAAACCACCTGATTTTCAAGGTCGACAGTTAATTGATATTCTTCGGATTCTGCCTTTTTAATCATGTACTGAACTTGTTCATTACTAGCCTGAATTGGAAGTATCCCATTTTTCACGCAATTGTTTTTAAAAATGTC
Source organism: Neobacillus sp. MER 74 (assembly GCF_023714155.1). Taxonomy (NCBI): domain Bacteria; kingdom Bacillati; phylum Bacillota; class Bacilli; order Caryophanales; family Bacillaceae; genus Neobacillus; species Neobacillus sp. MER 74. The sequence goes on along the minus strand of NZ_JAMAUV010000005.1, from coordinate 256,186 downwards.
GGCAAAACTTGGGGCGATGACGATTTTAAAGCCAAAGTCTTGAACTGCCCATGGGGCATGCTCACGTGAAGATCCGCAGCCAAAGTTTTCACCGGCAACTAAAATTGAAGCGTCCTTATATTTCGGTTCATTTAATGAGAAATCTGGTCGAAGATTTCCTTCATCATCAAAACGCCAATGATAAAAAAGGAATTGTCCGAAACCACTGCGTTCAATCCGCTTTAAAAACTGCTTCGGGATAATTTGGTCTGTATCAATATTCGATCGGTTTAATGGATAAACAAGGCCTTGATGAATTTTTAATGGTTCCATATTCTATCTAACCTCCTGTGCAGCAGCAAAATGTCGAACATCTACGAAGTGACCTGCAATAGCGGCGGCGGCTGCCATTTCAGGGCTGACAAGATGTGTTCTGGCTCCGTTTCCTTGGCGGCCTTCAAAATTTCGGTTTGAAGTGGAGGCACAGCGTTCACCCGGTGGAACAATGTCATCGTTCATGGCCAGGCACATACTGCAGCCGGCTTCACGCCACTCAAATCCTGCATCTGTAAAGACCTTATCCAAGCCTTCTTTTTCGGCTGCTAGTTTGACACTAAATGAACCAGGAACAACGATGGCAGTTACAGAAGGGCTAACCTTCTTGCCCCGGATTACTTCTGCTGCACTTCGTAAGTCGCTTAAACGGGAATTCGTGCAAGAACCGATGAAAACATGGTCAATTTTCACATTGGAGATCGGCTGACCTGCTTCAAGGCCCATGTACTCAAGCGCACGCTGGATTTCGTCCTTTTCACTAGGTTTCTCGGTTTCGTCTGGATTTGGAACATTTGCCGTAATCGGAATACACATTCCTGGATTTGTTCCCCAGGTTACTTGTGGCTCAACTTCGGCTGCTTCAATCTCAACAACCAAGTCATAGGCTGCCCCTTCATCTGAAGCAAGAGCCTTCCACTCAGCAACAGCTTGTTCAAACGCTTCTCCTTGCGGTACATGACGACGGCCGCGTAAATATTCAAAAGTCGTTTCATCTGGAGTGATAAGACCAGCTCTTGCACCCGCTTCAATCGACATGTTACAAACTGTCATTCGTTCTTCCATGGAGAGCGAACGGATGGCTTCGCCTGTGTATTCCATCACATAACCTGTTCCAAATTGGACACCGAATTTACCGATGATGGCAAGAATTAAGTCTTTAGCTGTAACACCCGTACCTAGCTTTCCATTGACCTTGACATTTAAGGTTTTAGGCGGTGCTTGCCAAAGGGTTTGGGTTGCAAGTACATGTTCAACTTCGCTTGTACCAATTCCAAAAGCGAGCGCACCAAATGCTCCGTGTGTAGAGGTATGACTATCACCGCACACAATGGTTTTTCCAGGCTGCGTAAGTCCAAGTTCAGGGCCGATGACATGGACAATTCCGTTATCTGGGTGATGAATATCAGCAAGTGAAACCCCGAAATCCTGACAATTTTGTTGTAAGGTATCAATTTGTTTCTTTGAAACAGGATCATTGATGACAAGGCGTTGGCGGGTTGGCACATTATGATCCATCGTCGCAAAGGTAAGATCAGGGCGGCGAACTTTACGACCATTCATTCGTAAACCCTCGAATGCCTGAGGAGAGGTTACTTCGTGAACAAGGTGTAGGTCGATATATAATAAATCGGGTTTTCCGTCTTCTTGGTGTACTACATGCTTTTCCCAAATCTTTTGGATAATATTTTTTGGTGTTTGCATAGCGTCCTTCCTCACGTAAATGAATTTTAATTCTTTAGATAAATTTAGGGGTAAACCGCCGCCAAGACGGTTTACCCAATGAAATTTTTTAGAATACAAAAATTGTCTATGAACCTAGATAACTGTCTAGCTCCAGCACCAAGCGGCTAGTGTACTTCGCCCTTTTCCCTACGATAAGTCAACATAGGATCGCTATCGCTCTCCGTGTTTCCTTTATCTCAGTCAAAGTGCTCCAGTCCATACGCCGCTAAACGGGCGCTTCCGCTTTTCTTAAAAATAACAACTAGCGATGCACTTCGAAGCATTTTGTGATTTGATGTAATCTGCAATCCGTTTTGTCATTTCTGCTGTTCCAACAAGACGTCCATCATGAACCTGAAGGTCGCCAGTGTGGAAGCCGGCATCTAATACCGATTGGACTGCATCTTCAATGATGTTAGCTTCGTCATTCAATTGGAATGAGTATCTAAGCATCATTGCGGCCGACAAAATCATCGCAACTGGATTGGCTACGCCTTTACCAGCGATGTCAGGAGCGGAGCCGTGAACAGGTTCATATAGGCCGACTCCATTTTCATTTAAGCTGGCAGAAGGGAGCATCCCAAGTGATCCGGTAATAACTGAGGCCTCATCACTTAAGATGTCGCCGAATAGATTCTCGGTAACGATGACATCAAACTGGCTAGGGTTCGTGATTAGTTTCATAGCGGCAGCATCAACTAATACATGTTCCACAGCTACATCTGGATATTGAGCTTTCTTCTCTTCAACGATTTCGCGCCATAGTTTGCTAGACTCGAGTACATTTGCTTTATCAACCGAAGTAAGATGACCACGCCTTTGCTGGGCTGCCTGAAAACCTTTATCGACAATTCTCTCAATCTCTTGACGGGAATAGACAAGCGTGTCTACAACGGAGTTTCCGTTATCACGACGTTCACTTGGTGTTCCGAAATAAAGGCCTCCGGTTAACTCACGTACGATAAGGAGGTCGCTTCCAGATACTACTTCTTCCTTTAAAGGAGAGGCATGAAGAAGGTTTTTAAATCCTTTAATCGGCCTTAAGTTTGCATATAAATCAAGTGCCTTGCGGATTCCTAGCAGGCCTCGTTCAGGACGTAAATGGGAGGGATTGTTATCCCATTTTGGCCCGCCAACAGCACCGAGCAATACCGCATCCGCTTGTTTGCAAGCATCAACGGTTGATTCCGGAAGGGGAGTGCCGTAAAGGTCTATGGCTGCTCCTCCGATTTCATGGGTTTCAAAGCTAAAAGTATGATTGTATTCTTCAGCGATTGCATTTAATACATCTTTTGCTGAGTTAATAACTTCCTTGCCAATGCCATCACCGGGAAGTAAGACAATACGTTTTTTCATTAGAAGCAACCTCCTCATTTATTGTTTTTGATTTATTAGACTACCGTTTCTTTTACAGCTGCATTTTGGTTGAAAAATACACGATTAACAGCGTTTAAGAATGATTTTGCAGAAGCTTCCAGTACGTCTTGTGCTGAACCGCGTCCAGTTACAGGGGTTCCGTTCACGGTCATTTTGACATGGACCTCAGCAAGTGCGTCCCGTCCTTGACCAATCGAACTTAATCTAAAATCTGTAAGATGGATTTCTTCTTTAATTAGTGCTTCCAATGTGTTCATTAAAGCTTCAACACTACCAGAACCTGTACGGGCTGTTTCGACTCGAATACCTTCTGGAGTGGTTAATGCTACCGTCGCTGTCGGCAAGTTGGCTGAGCCGTAATGGACTTGGAAAGCAACAAGTTCATATTTTTTGATATCAACAGCGGTTGTTTGAATATCGGTTAAAATAGCAAAAAGATCTTCATCCGTTACTTCTTTTTTACGGTCGGTTAACTGTTTAAAAGCAGTAAAGGCCTCAATCAATTTTTCATCCGGTAGTTCAAAGCCCATCTGTTCAATTTTATCTTTGAAGGCATGGCGGCCGGAGTGTTTGCCTAGAACTAAATCATTAGATTTGACCCCGACTAACTCAGGAGTAATAATCTCATAAGTTAATGTATTTTTTAAGACGCCATCCTGATGGATTCCCGATTCATGGGCGAAAGCATTCTTTCCAACCACGGCTTTATTAGGCGGAACTATCATACCTGTAAAGCGGCTGACAAGATCACTCGTGCGTTTAATTTCTTTTAATACTAAATTGGTCGTATAAGGATACTTATCTTTGCGAATGTTTAAAGCAACAGCAACTTCCTCTAAAGAAGCATTCCCAGCACGTTCTCCAATTCCATTGATCGTACCTTCAACTTGGGTTACACCGTTTTCGATTGCAGCTAATGAATTCGCAACCGCCATTCCTAAATCATCATGACAATGGCAAGATAATGCTGCTTTATGAATATTTGGAACGTTTTCTCGGATGTAACGGAACATGCGTCCATATTCTTCCGGTGTGGTATAACCGACTGTATCAGGAAGATTAATAACTGTAGCACCGGCATCAATGACCTTGGTAATAATTTGAACAAGGAAATCTAAATCAGAACGGGATGCATCTTCCGCTGACCATTCAATATGCGGGAAGTTCTTTTTCGCATAAGACACCATGTCTATAGCAATTTGTGTAACTTCCTCAGGTGTTTTCATCAATTTATACTGCATATGGATTGGGGAGGTGGCAAGGAATACATGCAACCTTGGTTCTGCTGCATCTTTTAACGCATCCCACGCAATGTCAATGTCCGATTTCGTCGCTCTTGCCAAGCCTGTGACTGATACATTTTTTATATTCCGGGCGATTGCTCTTACTGCTTCAAAATCGCCTTGGGAGGAAGCCGGAAAGCCGGCCTCCATAATATCAACCCCAAACCGTTCAAGTTGTCTTGCGATTTCCAATTTTTCCAGCTGGTTTAAATTCACACCAGGGGACTGTTCACCATCGCGTAATGTCGTATCGAAGATGTTAACGTGAACCATTTACCACCACTTCCTTCTTTGCATTTACTGGTTTGTTTTTAATAAACGGCATTAATGCACGAAGCTCACGGCCAACTTGTTCAATTTGGTGATTGTTTTCAGCACGATTAATCGCATTGAATTGAGGGCGGTTTGTTTGATTCTCTAAGATCCAGCCCTGAGCAAATTTACCAGTTTGGATATCTTTTAATACTTCTTTCATGCGAGCTTTTGTATCTTCGTTCACTACACGTGGTCCAGAAACGAAATCTCCCCATTGTGCAGTGTCAGAGATTGAATAACGCATGTTTTCTAAGCCACCTTCATATAAAAGGTCAACGATTAATTTCAATTCATGTAAACACTCGAAGTATGCAACTTCAGGCTGATAACCTGCTTCTACTAGTGTTTCGAAGCCAGCTTTGATTAGGGCAGTAGTACCGCCGCAAAGAACCGCTTGTTCTCCGAATAAATCTGTTTCTGTTTCTTCTTGGAAAGAAGTTTCTAATACTCCCGCACGAGCAGAACCGATTCCTTTTGCATAAGCAAGAGCAACATCGCGTGCTTGACCAGTGTAGTCTTGGTAAACTGCATATAGAGCAGGAACTCCGGCACCTTCTGTATAAGTACGGCGTACTAAATGTCCTGGGCCTTTTGGCGCTACTAAGAATACGTCAACATCGGCAGGAGGGACGATTTGGCTAAAATGAATGTTGAAGCCATGAGCGAAAACTAGAGCATTTCCTGCTTCAAGGTTTGCTTTGATGCTTTCTTCATATACTTTTGGCTGCATTTCATCTGGAAGAAGAACCATTACTACCTCTGCAGCTGCAGTTGCTTCTGCAACAGTACGAACGTCTAACCCATCTTCGACTGCTTTATCCCATGATTTTCCTCCACGTAAACCAACTACTACATCAAAGCCGCTTTCTTTTAAGTTAAGGGCATGTGCATGACCTTGAGAGCCATATCCGATTACTGCGATTTTCTTTCCTTGTAAAACCTCTTCTTGAATATCTCCGTTATAAAGTACCTTTACCATTATGAATCATCCTCTCAAATATATTGTTATTTTAATAGTGAGTATGTTGCTAGGTCGCTTCCTTGCGGTTGGTGCCCACGCTGGAGGGCAGTCAAACCAGTTCTTGCAATTTCCTTAATGCCATAAGGTCTGAGCATTTCGATCAAGGCATCGATTTTATCAGGACGTCCTGTAATTTGGACGGCGAGACTGTCTTTGCTTACATCAATAATTAGGGCGCGGAACGGATCGATAATCCCGTGAATTTCACTGCGCAATTGACTGCTTGAAGCTACTTTAATTAGGGCCAGTTCACGGGCGACAATTGCTTTATCCGTAATATCTGAAACTTTTAAAACATCAATTTGCTTATTTAATTGTTTCGTCACCTGTTCCAGGCGCTGTTCATCTTCAACCTCGACGACTAGTGTCATTTTTGAAATCCCTTCGGTTTCAGATGGACCAACTGAAATACTTTCAATATTGAACTGGCGTCGCTGCAAAAGTCCGGTGACACGGTTTAGGACTCCGCTGCGGTCTTGGACGGTTGCTGTGATGATCCGTTTCATGGTTTCACCCCAATCATTTCATGAATTCCTTTACCAGGGGCAATCATTGGGAATACTTTTTCTTGCTGAAGTACACGGCAATCAACTAATACTGGGCCATTATGAGCAAATACCTCTGGCAACACGGTAATCAGTTCTTCCTGGTTGTTAACCCGGTAACCCTTAATTGAATAACTGTCAGCAAGTTTGACAAAATCAGGTTGTGTATGAAGAATCGATTCCGAAATACGGTTTCCGTGTAAAAGTTCCTGCCATTGGCGAACCATTCCTAATGCGCCGTTGTTGACAATAATGATCTTTACTGGAAGGTTTCGTTCATAAATAATCGATAATTCCTGAAGTGTCATTTGAAAACCGCCATCCCCAACAATCGCAACGACTGTACTATCTGGCTCGGCAATTTGTGCACCAATCGCTGCAGGGAACCCAAAGCCCATTGTTCCAAGTCCCCCTGAAGTAATCCAGCGGTGCGGCTGTTTAAAGGTGTAATACTGCGCTGCCCACATTTGGTGCTGCCCTACATCGGTTGCGACAATAGCGTCACCGTTTGTTACTTTATGGACTGCTTCGATAACCCATTGCGGACACATGCCGTTTGGATCATGTTTATACCAAAGCGGATATTCCTGTTTGTTTTGACTCAATTTTTGCAGCCATTCAGCGGTTGCTGGTGATTCTATTTCTTGAACAAGCAGCTCACTTAAAGCCTCTTTGGTATCAGAAACGATTGGCAGATGTGTTGGCACATTTTTTCCAATTTCGGCTGGATCGATGTCAATATGGGCGACTTTCGCAAATGGAGCAAAGTGCTTAAGATTGCCTGTTAGTCTGTCATCGAAGCGGGCACCAAAGTTAATAAGTAGATCACTTTCGTAAATGGCCATGTTCGCTGCATACGTTCCGTGCATTCCTCCCATTCCTAGTGAGAGGGAATGATCTGCCGGAAAAGTACCAAGTCCAAGTAAAGTAGTAACGACCGGGATCTGATGTTTTTCTGCAAAAGCAGTGAGCTCGGCTGATGCTTTTCCATGGAGAACACCTGCGCCTGAAAGAATTACCGGCTTGGAAGCCTTTGAAATCGAATCAGCAAGTTTCTTTATTTGAAATGGATTCGGCTTTGTTGTTGGCTGGTATCCAGGTAAATTAATGCTTGCTTCTTCAGGTTCTTCCGTTAGAAATCCGGCGGAAATATCTTTAGGGACATCGACTAAGACTGGCCCTGGCCGTCCGGTAGAAGCGATATGAAATGCTTCCTTCACGATACGTGGTAAGTCCTCGATAGATTGTACCTGATAGTTATGTTTGGTGATGGGTGTTGTGATCGCCATAACATCCGCTTCTTGGAAGGCGTCTGTTCCGATGACACTTCTTGCTACCTGCCCTGTGAAGACAACAAGTGGCAGGGAGTCCATCATCGCATCTGTTATCCCGGTCACAAGGTTGGTTGCCCCAGGTCCTGAGGTAGCAATAACGACTCCAGGTTTTCCGGTAACTCGCGCATATCCTTCAGCTGCATGGATCATTCCTTGTTCATGTCGGAAAAGAACATGCTTGATGGTACCCTGGGCGCGATAAATGGCATCGTATATTGGAAGCACGGCACCTCCCGGATATCCAAACAGTGTTTCTACACCTTCTTTTTTTAGTAAGTCGATGAGAAGGTCTGCACCGGTTCTCGGCTCTGTAGTTGTTTGGACCTCAAGCTTTTTTGCTTCTACTTTCACGTCGTAATCCCTCCTTGCGGATGATTGAATTTTAAAAAATTGTTTGAAACTTCGGTATTATTAGAAACATAGTAAAAAAGGCCCTATTCTCCCTGAATAGACTGCAGTCAAGAACATCAAAAGCAGAATAATCGGGGAGAAAAGACCTTTCATTTTCTCGGTACCACCCGTTTTTACAGTATTCTTACGAATACTGCCTTATGAAGCGACATCTAAAATATTGAGGAACGCTTCTTTTGGTAACAGGTGTTCAAGATGGACACCCGATTAAGCCTACTTAAGTTATGATTGTTCGGCTTAACACTCAGGGATGATGTCAGAATAAGTTGTATTACTGGGCTTCCAGCAACCCCAGCTCTCTGAAAATACGAATTCTTATTCCTTTATTCCCGTCATCGATTTATGGATATTTTTTTGTCAAATGATTTTCTTTACCGCTTTAGCACCTTAACTTCCTTTAGGAAGGGGAGGGGTACTAATGAATTCCCAATGTTCTAAAGTTTTAAATTTTCATAATCCCGCCGGTATTGGCAGATGTAACAAGTGCTGCATATCTTGCAAGATAACCAGTTTTAATTTTTGGCTCTGGTTTCACAAATGCCTTCTGTCGTTCTGCTAAAACTTCATCATCAACAAGAAGTTCAATAGAGCGTGCTTCTAAATCGATTAGGATTTTGTCACCATTTTGAACAAGAGCAATTGGTCCACCTTCTGCTGCTTCTGGTGAAATATGACCGATGGAAATTCCGCGGCTTGCACCTGAGAAGCGACCATCCGTAATTAGGGCAACTTCTTTCCCTAATCCACGGCCCATGATCGCGGAAGTAGGGGCAAGCATTTCAGGCATTCCTGGTCCGCCTTTTGGACCTTCATAACGGATAACGACCACGTGTCCTGCTTGAACCGTACCGTTATTAATATTTTCTTGTGCCTCATCCTGGGAATCAAAAACGATTGCTTCACCTAAGAATGTTTTAATGGAAGGATCTACAGCACCAACCTTGATGACACTGCCGTTAGGAGCAATGTTTCCATAAAGGATGGATAGTCCGCCAACTGGGCTATATGGATTGTCTTTGGTCCGGATGACCGTTTCATTCGTGATTGTTGCTTCCTTCACATTTTCTGCAAGAGTCTTTCCAGTAATGGTAATACAGTTATCATGCAAGGCGCCTTCCACTTTATAAAGTTCATTAATAATGGCACTAACACCGCCTGCACGATGAATGTCATCCATTGAATAATCAGATGCTGGCATAATTTTTGCTAGATAAGGAACTCTCTCAGCAATTTTGTTAATCTCACGTAAGTCATAATCAATCCCAGCTTCATGGGCAATGGCCAATGTATGAAGCACGGTATTTGTAGAACCACCCATGGCCATATCTAGGGCAAAGGCATTATCAATTGCCTCTCTAGTAATAATGTCACGAGGGCGGATATCTTTTTTGACAAGTTCTACTAAATACCTGGCGGCTTGACGAATAAGTTCATGTCTTTCTTCAGAAGTTGCCACAATGGTTCCATTTCCAGGAACAGTCATTCCTAATACTTCCATTAGGCAGTTCATGGAATTGGCTGTAAACATCCCGGAACATGAACCGCAAGTAGGGCAAGCATTTGTTTCAATGTCTAGCAGCTGCTGCTGACTAATCGTTCCGTTATGGTAAGCCCCAACACCTTCAAAAACAGAAGTGAGGGAAAGATTCTTTCCAGTCGATGGTGAAACACCTGCTTCCATCGGCCCGCCTGAGACAAAGACAGAAGGGACATTGGTTCTTGCTGCTGCCATTAGCATACCTGGTGTAATCTTGTCACAGTTGGGAATGTAGAAGACTCCATCGAACCAATGTGCATTAATTACGGTTTCGGCACTATCGGCGATCAATTCGCGACTTGGGAGGGAATAGCGCATCCCAATATGTCCCATTGCAATCCCATCATCTACACCGATTGTATTAAACTCGAAAGGAATACCGCCTGCTTCGCGAATAGCCTCTTTTACAATCTCACCGAAATGATTAAGGTGTTTGTGTCCTGGGATAATTTCAATGAACGAGTTACAAACTCCGATAAACGGTTTTTCAAGGTCACTCGTTTTGACCCCGGTTGCATATAATAGGCTGCGGTGGGGTGCCCGATCAATTCCCTTTTTAATCATATCGCTACGCATGTTTTTAGCTCCTAACTAACGATTGCGTGGTTTGCACCTTCTGGATAACAAGCCACACCGTCTGTTGTTACAATTTTTCTAAATTCTTCTAAGAGGTCCTTCGTAACCTCACCGGGTTTTCCATCACTAATCTGACGGCCATCCACATCGATAACAGCAATAACCTCTACGGCTGTTCCAGTTAAGAATACCTCATCTGCTACATAGACATCGTGTCTAGTGAACGGAGATTCTTTAACCTCATAACCTTTAGACATTGCGACATCAAGGATGGCGTTCCGGGTAATTCCCTCTAGTGCTCCTAAATAAACAGGAGGGGTATAGATAACACCGTTTTTCACAATAAAGATATTGTCAGCGGAGCCTTCGGTCACATAACCTTGATCATTCAGCATTAATGCTTCCTCAACCCCAGCTTGATTCGCCTCTAATTTAACAAGAATATTATTTAAGTAGTTTAACGATTTAACTTGTGGACTTAGAACATCTGGGCGATTTCTTCGACTCGCAACCGATGCAATTTTAATCCCGCGTTCGTAATACTCTTTAGGGTACATTCTCAATTCTTCAGCAATAATGATGACACTTGGCTTTGAGCAGGATTTAGGGTCTAGGCCGAGATTCCCTTTTCCACGAGAAACAACGACACGAATATAGGCGCTCTCTAGCTGATTTTTTCTGATTGTATCGACGATTAATTGCGTCATTTCCTCTTGTGTGTAAGGAATATTCAGCATAATGGATTGTGCTGATTCAAATAGTCTCTTTAGGTGTGCACCGAGTCGGAAGACGTTACCGCTATAAACTCGAATGCCTTCAAATACTCCATCACCATATAAAAAACCATGATCAAAAACTGATACTACAGCATCCTCTTTCTTGACGAACTCACCGTCAAGGAAAATCCATTGACTCCCCAACTTAACCACTCCTCTTTTGTGATAGACCGCTTTAAATGACTAAAAAATTTTTAAAAAAGAATTACCATACCCTTCTCCAAATGATGGGGAGCGATGGCACTTAATGAATTGAATGATTATTTTCGATAATCATACAACCAATCGAAAACATGGTCAACATAAAAATCTGACAATTCAAATAAATCAAAAATATTGTTAGCGTTTACATTATTGTTCTAATAAGGAAAACAGCAAAGAAAAGTTTTTTAAAATTTTTTTATTTTTAAGTTATTTTGACAGAGCTAAGGATTGTAAATGGGGAGATAATCAGAGGTAAGTAAGATAGAGGTGTTACAAAGTTGAGAGGATTTCACGTTGTAAACTTTTAGAAATTTACCAAAAAACACTAGTTTGAAATAGTGTTTTTGGGCTCAAAGCTTTGCGAGATGTTCATACACTTCCTGTAAATTACTATATCCCTTTATTTGAGCTTGGTGTAAATAGCTCCCCCAAATTTGCGCGGTCATTAGGGCATCGCCAAGTGCGTGGTGACGATCTTTTATGGCAATCCCGCATCGATCACATACATCTTCAAGCGGTAGAGATTTCATAGATGGGTCCGAAAGTCGTATTAAGAAGGATGTATCGATGATTCGATGTTCAAATCGTGTCTTTAAGAGATCCCAAGTCATTTTCTGCATAAAGGACTTTTCATGGTTGGAGTGGTGTGCGACAAGAATATGACTTTGTGAATAGTTTAAAAATTGGAGTAAGACATCTCTGGCAATGGGAGCATCGCGTAATTGCCCCTCCTGAATCTTTGTTAAAGTTGAGATTTCATCGGATAAAGGAAGGTCTGATTTGATGAGCGAATAAAAAGTATCATGATTCCTTATATGAGGACCGACCATTTTCACTGCTCCGATTGAAAGGACATAATCACCCTTTTCTGGATAGAACCCCGTCGTTTCTAAATCGAATACGACCACTTCTAATTCATTAAGGGGAGTGGACATGTTATTTTTTTCTTTCATTTCTTTTTGAAGTTGTCGGACAAAGGAAAGCTGTTGTGGTTTGGCTTGTCCTTGAATGCCTGCATAGATATTAGAACTAACCCTGCCGGAAATTTGTCTAAGGTATTGTGCTAAATCATTGATTTTCATTTTATCCCTCCTTTTCGATAAGTTTTCCGGCGTGTTGGTTCAGTGCGACACCATTCTTGATGATTTCTTTTAGTTCATTTTTTTGATCTTTTCTTAGTTTATCAACCGGTACATAGTGTCCAGATTCATAGTCAGAATGGGTAGAAAATTGAAGGCGATAGGTTAACAGTTTTAAAAACATGTCTTGATAGATCTTCTTGTCATGAATTCGGAGTTTGTCGAGTCTTGAGAGGGTAGTGGTTTCTAAGACATGCTCTTTCATTGCCAATAGACGGGCTGCATTGATGTAAGGGAAGAAGGCAGTTTCCTTTATATTTAAGGATCCGGCATGAATTCCGTGAGTCTCCACTAAAAGCTGTCCTAAGACACCAATTCCTTTTTTAAAATGAAGAGTATTATGATAAAACCTTGGAAGAATCTGTTCTTTTTGAATGGTTAAATAAGTATATGATTTTAGTTGTTCTATTAGGCGATGGTGACCATAAATAGAGCGTCCGTCGATAAAAATTAAAAGATACCGTAACGATTCCCATGACGCGTCGGCGGCCCAGTTCAGAATTTGTTTTTCCCATTCAGCTTGTGATTTGCACCAGAATGGATTGCCTGACATCACACCGCCATCGCAATAAGGATAACCAGCCTGATACAAACCTTTTGATATTTCCTTTCCTAATGACAAAAAATATGCTTTTGCATCTGAGGATGAATCAAGGTAAATAATGCCGTGGTCTTGGTCACTCCAAACCGATTGTTCAAAGCGGCCGGCGCTCCCCATGACAAAGAACGAGAAGGGGCATGGAAGAGGTCCATTCCGTATTTGAATTTCCTTCATTGAGATTTCTAAGACCTTTTTGATTATGTTGTCGTGAAGCTGGTTCAATTGGAAGTGATCCTTGGCAGCTTCTTTCATCTGGGTATTCTTGTATTCAGCAATCGCAGAATAGGTATCGCACTTCATGTTTGTTCACCTCCACTTAAAAAGTCTAGAAAGGTGCAAGCCAGAAAGGACTTGCACTTTTCATAAATATTTAAAAAGCTTTTGTTTGTTCTGCCTTCACTAATTCTGGATAACCATAGCTTCCGTGTTCACTCATATCTAATCCAATAATCTCTTCTTCTTCTGTAACACGCAAGCCATTCATAAACTTTTTCATAAGGGCAAGGAGGATGTAGGAGACAATAAAGGCAAATGCGGCACATGTGAATACTCCGAGTGCTTGAATACCGAGCTGGTGTAAACCGCCCCCGTAAAATAATCCTGGCTTTCCGACTGTTGCTAATTCTTTTGTAGCGAAGAAACCAGTCGATAACGTTCCCCAGACGCCGGCAGTACCATGTACTGAAAGAGCAGCGATAGGATCATCAATGCCTCTGTTTTCAAAAAAGCGAATGCTGTAAAAAACAAGAATTCCTGCGATAAAACCAATTAAGACGGCGGCCCATGTATCTACAAAAGCACAAGAAGCAGTAATAGCAACTAGCCCTGCCAAGGCTCCGTTTAACATCATTGGAACATCAGCTTTTCCGAGTACTATCCAAGAGACAATCATCGCTGCTACCGTTCCGGCCGCTGCGGCTAGGTTCGTATTAACAGCAACAAATCCAAAGAACGCTTTATCAACAGATAATGTACTGCCTGCGTTAAAACCAAACCAGCCAACCCATAATAGCAATACGCTTAGTGCTGTGAATACTTGGTTATGACCAGCTAGATTATTAGCTGAGCCATCTTTATTGAATTTCCCAATACGTGGTTTTAATAGAATCGTAGCTGCCAAAGCTGCCATGGCCCCTGTTAAGTGAACCACAGTAGAACCGGCGAAATCTTGTTTCCCATGCTCTGCTAACCAGCCGCCGCCCCAAATCCAGTGAGCAATTGGCGGATAGACAATGACTGAGAAAAGTAAAGCAAATACAAGGTATGCACCTAATTTAGCTCGTTCTGCAAAACCGCCGAACGCAATCGTTAACGAAATCCCTGAAAAAGCTAATTGGAATAAAAAGAATACGGCACCAGAAAGTGGCAATCCATCAACGTCATAGCCTGAATAAAAGAAATCGGAGAAACCAATCAGCGGATTACCTTTACCGAAAATTAGTCCATATCCTACTGCCCAAAATACGATCGAGCCAATTCCAAAGGTTAGAATTGTTTTCCCTGCAATATGTCCTGCATTTTTCATTCGAGTTGACCCTGTTTCTAAGAGGATAAAACCTCCGATCATTAAGATAACAAGTACTGCTCCCACCATTACCCAAAGGCTATTCATTAAGAATGTAGTATCCATTTTTTCTCCCCCTTTAAAATGATGTTAATATTCTTAACATTTGGTATGTTAGTATTCTTACATGATTTTAGAATGGTTTCTATAAGTTTGGGAGATTATCTAACATGGATTTTGAAAAATGGTCATTTGCCTTAAGTTATAGACAGATTGATGTACCGAGAAAGGATGAAAAATCCCATTCCTTTATTGAAGGAATGGGATCATAATGGTTTCTTCATGACTTTTTTCGTAAACCGAATTGGGCATTTAGTTGCCCTTGGATCATTTGCCTGCGAATCTGTTCTTCGTTGTGTTTCTTTTGTTCACGAAGCATTTCCTTTCTAATATCGTGTGTTTGAATGCCATCTTCGATTTTATTCGCAATCTCCATCAACAATTCCACGTCTGAAAAAGAAAACTTACGGCTTCCACCCGCAGACCTTTCGGGGAAAATTAACTTTCGTTCTTCATAGTACCGGATTTGCCGTTCGGATAGACCAGTGAGATCTCTGACGATGCCTATAGTTATTACTTTTTTATCTTTATAAGAGATTTCTTTTCCCATTTTTGTCGCTCACCACACCCTATTGTATACAATTAGTTATAAATCCTTTTCATAGTATTATATTATGTTATATTTTCTAACATAGGACTAGGTTATCATACTATTTTGCTTGTTTGTCAAAATAAGTAATAATGAAAATTATTTTAAATCAGCTGAGGAGAATGTTTTGTTGTACAATCTTTCTAATTCTGAGAAGGTAAGGGAGTGTAGTTCTTGATGTGTAAAATCAGTGGTTCCTGATTCTAGCAACTTTCTTAGATAAAACTGTCTAAGGCGCTCGAGTCCTTTCCTTAAGCGTGTTGTCAACCTTTTTCCCCCTTTTCAAATAGAAATTAGTAATTTTGTAATCTCCTTAAAAGTTCGTTCGCTTGGGAGCCCATTGTTTTCATGAGTTCTTCATACAACTCATCCCTTAATTTATCTAATTGAAGGATTCTTTCAGCGAGCTTAATATCATTTCTTCGATACATTTGAAATCTTCCTTTCTCTTGAGGTTTATATAGAAAAGTTAACTGAATTTTCGCTCCCTGTCAGTGGATTTGTAAGATATCCTAACAGGATTTTAACATCGTCCTTCAAATTGGTAAAAAACCTTCCAATTTTTCCTTCAGTATGTAAAAGAACCGGACATGTGCCCGGTTCTGTGAAAGTCTTCTTAATATTCTCCATCAAATGGAGTGAATGGGAAGTTGAATCTTCTTTCAACAGCACGAAGACGTTGATTTACTCGTTGAAGTCTGCGGTCGAGTTGTGCTACTTGACGTTGTAGTTGATTGATCTCTCTTTCTTGCCGTTCATTTTGCCGCTCCAATTGATTCAGTCTGCGCTCAACTTGTTGTGGTTGTCTTGCCGGGTCATATTGTTCTGGTAGATAGGGATTAAATGGTTCTGGTTGTTCATAGTAATTCACTTGTTCTGGTTGTACATAGTAATTCATTGGTTCAGGTTGAACATAGGTATTATATTCCATCGGCATTTGAGGGGTTTGATAAAGACCATACGGATTCATTTAGGCATCTCTCCTTATGTTGTAAATACCCTATAGATTATGTAGGTATGGGTAGGGAGTAACGGCGAATGCCCATAGACAGGGAATGTCATTTTAGATAATTAGCCCTATGAAATAAAAATAAAATAACCGGAGTCATCTCAAAATCATCCAACGATTAAGTCGGAAATCAACCAAAGAAATTATTCTACAATGTTAATACTTTAGTTAATTACAGTATTAAAATAGTAAATTATTTAAATATTGAATATATAATAAAATCGGGTTATAATCATTTATATTCAAAATATTATTAAAATTTTTAAAAAATACTTTTCAAAAAAAACATTGGGGGTCTGAAAAAATGAAGAATTTTAAATTATTTTCAACATTTTTAATGGTTGCACTTCTTTTAGTTTTGTCAGCTTGTGGTACTAGTAAAAGTACAAGCACGGGAACAAAAGAAGGAGGAGACACTGAAAAGAAAACACTGCGCGTGGTAACAGATGCTGCCTATGCACCGTTTGAGTATCAGGATAAGGGAGAAGTTGTCGGTTTTGATATCGATTTTATCAATGCAGTGGCAAAGGAAGCAGGCTATAAAGTGAAGGTTGAACATGTCGGCTGGGATCCAATCTTTGTTGAATTAGATAAAAAAATTGCTGACATTGGTATTTCTGCCATCACGATTAATGATGAAAGAAAACAATCCTATGATTTTTCAGTGCCATACTTTTTATCAACCAACAAAATCCTCGTTCCAAAAGATAGTGACATTAAGAGCGCAGCTGATCTAAAGAATAATAAAACGATTGCCGTTCAGAATGCTACAACTGGACAAGAAGCTGTTGAAGGTCTATTAGGAAAAAATAGTGATAAAATCAAAAAATTTGAAAATAATAATCTAGCAATCTTGGAATTGAAAAGCGGTGGGGCAGATGCTGTAGTCGCAGATAACACAGTTATCGAAGAATATGCAAAAAACAATCCTAAAGATAATTTTGTTGTTATTGAAGATTCAGCCGCATTTGCAAAAGAATTTTATGGACTTATGTTCCCTAAAGGCAGCAAGATTAAAGCAGACTTTGATAAGGCAGTAAAAGCAGTAATTGATAACGGGACCTATGCAGAAGTATACAAAAAGTGGTTTAAAGTAGAACCAGATACACAAATCTTAAAAGATCAACAGAAGTAAACATCGCTGAATGAATTGCGTAACTCTTAACCAAGCAGTTACGCAATTTTTTGCTAGTTAGATTAGAATAATTAGCTTGTCGTTTAATAGGGGGATTTATTTTATGGATTTTCGTTGGGATATATTAGTTGAATACGCTCCATTTTTCCTAAAAGGAACACTTCTAACTATTGGGCTTTCCATCGCAAGTATTTTGATTGGTACTGTTCTTGGCTTATTTATCGGATTAGGAAAAATGATGAAAAATAGGCTCCTCGCTTGGCCGTTTACGATTTACATTACTTTTTTTCGCGGGACACCTTTACTTGTTCAGATATTATTAATCCATTTTGCTGTTGTTCCTCTTTTTCTTGATGAAACCAGTCCCGTTTTAGCTGCTATTCTTACTCTATCATTAAATGCTGCCGCCTATATAGCTGAAATCTTTCGTGCGGGGATTCAATCGATTGATCGCGGGCAAATGGAGGCTGCCCGTTCATTAGGGATGAACCATGTACAATCCATGCGTTTTGTCATTCTGCCGCAAGCGTTTAAGCGAATGATTCCGCCGCTTGGCAATGAATTTATCGTTCTAATTAAAGAGTCATCATTAGCGGCTCTCATTGCAGCCCCTGAATTAATGTATTGGGGACGAGCTATGCAAGGACAATATTTCCGTGTATGGGAACCGTATCTTGCGGCAGCAGTTATTTATCTCGTGTTAACACTTTCTTTAAGCTTCCTGCTTACTCGTCTTGAACGGAGGTTGGCGACTGAATGATCCAGGTAAAGAATTTAAAAAAATCCTTTGGTAAAAATGAGGTTCTCAAGGACATTAACGTTACAGTTAAAAATAAAGAGGTAGTTGTGGTCATTGGTCCTTCAGGTTCCGGGAAATCGACGTTCCTTCGCTGCATTAACATGCTAGAAACCATTACTGGGGGGCATGTTTATATTGAAGGTGTCGACTTGACTGACAAGAATACCGATATTAATAAAGTACGGACAGAAGTGGGAATGGTTTTTCAGCAATTCAATCTATTCCCGCATAAAACCGTGATTGAAAATATTATGCTTGCACCGATGAAAGTAAGAAATATTCCTAAGGATCAGGCCAAAGCTAAGGGGTTAGAGCTTTTACGTAAAGTCGGTTTAGAGGATAAGGCAGAAGCCTTTCCTGATTCCTTATCAGGCGGACAAAAGCAGCGGGTTGCGATTGCAAGGGCGCTGGCAATGGAGCCGAAAATCATGCTTTTTGATGAACCAACGTCAGCGCTGGACCCTGAAATGGTCGGTGAGGTACTAGAGGTTATGAAGGACCTTGCAAAAGAAGGGATGACGATGGTAGTCGTGACACATGAAATGGGCTTCGCGAAAGAAGTGGGCGACCGCGTCATTTTTATGGATGGCGGGTTAGTTATCGAAGAGAATATTCCAAGTGAATTATTTGATCATCCGCAAGAAGAACGGACAAAGGCTTTTTTAAGTAAAGTTTTATAACATAAAGGAGGCTGAGGCCTCCTTTTTCTTCGTTTATTCAAGCTTAAATCTTTCAACAATCCGGTCCGCCATTAGCCGGTTTTGACACAGTTTAAATACTTGTCCTAGAAATTTTTCCACCTCAATGGCCGAGTAGGGCAGTTTAATTTGTATGGTTGTTGAGCCAAACATTTGCTTGAAATAAGCTTTTCTTTGATCATTTTTTCCGTCCCGTTTAAAAGGCTTATATGTCCAGATGAGATGTGGTGCTCCGTCTATTTCTTGAATTTGACGTATCTCTGCACAGGTCGTTGAACGATCATGTGCATAAACGACTAAATAATAGTTGTCATTTTGATGCCAATCAATGAATACAAAGTAATAGCCAGTATCACTATCCGGCCTTGTAATCTCAAAAGCGGCGAGTGTAGGCTTCCCGTTTGTCCATTGATGAAATTTCAGCAAACGGCCGCCCGAAGTTTCAAGTTTTTGTATTTCATAGACCGAGGAAGCTGAGTTCTCCATAAAGTCAGCTAACAGTCTTGCTTGTTCTTTTTCCAATGAAGATTTCCCCTTAATGTATTTGAACTAATTATACGTTGTATTCAGATAAAAAGGAAAGACGTCTAAAAATAACCAAAATTTATTTTTATCAGGATAAGAAAGTGATATACTAAATTTATTGATTATTCTGAAAAAGAGGAGGGTGTTATCCAAGTTGAATTTTTATAAAGAGGATTTGGCGTTTCAAGTCTTGCTTAAAGAGTTACTCGATCCATCCTTTTTCGAGTATGCAGACAAGGAGTTGACTGCCTTCGGTGAGAAATGTGCCACAGATATTGATTCACGGGCTAGGTTTACGGACCGGGAAGGACAGCCGCGCTTAAATAAATACGATGCTTATGGTGAAGATATTTCTGAAGTATGGGTGAATGAAGGTTATCGTAGAACGGTGGAAGATACCTATAATACCGGAATTGTCGGCTATGTTCATAAAGAAATCCCCTCACTCGGTGAGAAGGGGAATTATATTTATTCCTATGCCCAAGGCTATCTGCTCTCACAAACAGAACCAGGGTTTTACTGTCCAGTCACATTGTCAATGGCCACCGCTTATTTACTAAACCAGTATGCATCTGAAGAAATGAAGGAACGGTTTTTGCCGCATGTCCTCTCAACAGGAGAAGTTCCACTCTATGAGGGAGCGACATTCCTTACAGAGCGTCAGGGGGGCTCAGATGTCGGAGCGAATGAGACGAGAGCCGTGGAACATGGAGAGCATTTCAAGCTTTATGGTGAAAAGTACTTTGCCTCCAATGCCGGTATGTGCGGAGTAGCGATGGTCTTAGCACGGAAAGAAGGCGCGCCATCTGGGACGAAAGGGCTGACTTTATTTGCCGTACCATGGCGGGATCAAGATGGCAGGCTAAATGGAATCCGGATTCGCCGCTTAAAGGATAAACTCGGAGTCAGAGCTGTCCCTTCGGCTGAAGTGGAATTCGATGGTGCCGATGCTTTTGTGGTGGGAGATCCTTCGAAGGGTTTCTACTATATGATGGAAGCTCTTAATCTCTCAAGAGTGTGTAATGCCGTTGCCTCATTAGGAATTATGAGGAGGGCCTATCATGAAGCTAAGGAATATGCTCTTAGAAGGGATGCGTTCGGCAGTAAACTCGCTACCTATCCAATGGTTAAGGATACACTGACAAGGCTCACTGTAAAGTTGGAAATTGAAACACGCACCGTTTTCACGTATCTTCCATTATTTGAACGTGTCTTGAACAATCAAGCTAGTCAGAAAGAAGCCATTCTTCATCGCCTTTATATTGCTTTATTGAAAAAAGAAACGGCAGAACAAGCGATTCACTTTTCGCATGAAGCAATCGAAATGCACGGAGGCAATGGCTATATCGAAGATTTTGTGACTCCAAGATTGTTACGAGATGCCCAAGTCCTAACTGTCTGGGAAGGGACGGCCAATATTCTCGGGTTAGAGGTTCTGCGTTTAATGGAGAAGTTCAAAGCGGATGAACTGTTTTTAGATGAGATGAGCCAGCGTCTACGAGGTGTCGCCCATTTGCCATCTGAATGGACGTATTTAGTAGAAAATAAGTTGATTCAGTTACAGAACTTATCAAAATCTTTACGGACGGCATCGGCTGATCAAAAGACTTTTCATTCGAAAAAGGCGGCCGAACTTATGGTGAAAATTTTTGAAAGTATCGTGGCGCTTGAGCAGGCAGCAAGCGGTGATCCGCGCTCAGTCAAGGTAATGGAGATTTTTCTAGAGGAAACATGGAAATCCTCTTACTTGTTCAATGCAGAAATGAAAACAGTGAATTATTTTTCTGAGATTGTCTTGAATGCAAAGAGTGAGAAGACTGTGTCTGTTGGATGAGAATGACTTCTAGTAAGCCTGCCATTCATCTTTGGCAGGCTTATTTTTTGCTTCATTTATCTGGTTGTCTCCTATTATTATCCAGTAAATGTCGTAAATTTCGTAAAATATGTAATAAGAGTCCAGAAATAGGTAATAACTTCCTAAAAATATGTAATAAGTATCATGAAATTTTCGCGATTTTCAATTATTATCCAGTTAAGGTCGGTATGTCCTGAAAAATATGTAATAAGTTCTACTTTGTCTCCAAAATGAAACACAACTGAAATCCTTTTAATAAATTGCTCTGGTAGAATCGTAATAATTGAGACTTAAAATCAGATAATCCGTCGAATAGTATAGAGAATAATTATGGCTCTTTTCCATATGAATGACAGAGAGTGTTGTAATTGGAGGGAAAGATATGACATTAGATACGCAATTAAAACTGAAAACGTATTATAAAATGTTCATCAATGAACATGAAAATATTCATCCGATTGAGGTCCTGGGTGAACTGTTTCAAGAGGAAGCATCTAAGGATTTACCGAATCTATCATCGATTCGCTTTGCTCAGGGAGAAGTGTATTTTCATCACAAAGATTATGAAGCAGCCATTTTTAAATGGGAAAATATTATCAATGAGCTAGAACCATGGGCAAAGAAAAATACAGCGGATGCTTACTATCAGTTAGGCCTGTTATCAACTGCAGAAGATCTTTATTGTGCGATCACAAGTGATAATCTTACGTTAACGACTGAAGTTGCCTTACAGTTATTTTCGTTGTATATCGAGCGAGGTAAGTTAGACCTCGCACTCGCAGTGATAAAGAAAACCATTGATACAAATCCAGATTATCCAAACGTGACGGAATTAGCTCGTACATTTTTTGAAGAACAGCGAGATTGGAATCATGCCATTGAGCTAGCCGTAAACGAGGCCATTAGGACCGGGTCGTTAGAGTGGTTTGATATCATCATTTCGTATGTGGAGAAGGGTGTAACTCGAAATCATGCGCCGAGTTATTTTTCCCAAGCTGTCCATTTTCTGTTTAGTCTAGATCAACGAAAATTCGAGCAGCTTATTTCCACTCTTTGGGACAGCTATGACAATGAAGAAACCTATTTTACTTGGATTAGGGAAATGAATCATTTGTTATTAAGCCTTGATATTCATCGGGATGACAACTTGGCCGAGCTTTCAGGCCTTCATAAAGAAGCGTTTTTTAGCTTTATCGATGGCAGGTATTTCATAAAAAGTCTCCAGGATTTTATTCCAGATTTTCTAACGAATTGGCTGCGTCTCGCTGACACTAAGAATGTTGTCCTTTCAGCGGCAGCTGTTCTTTCATGGAATGAACTGTTTCCAGCGAGTTTAAGTATGTCGATCGTTAATGAGGCTGAGAAACTAATTAGTATTACCGAAACAGATATGGATGAACTTGAAGAGTGCCTGACACTCTTTGATGCTATTACGAATTGGGCCCAAGCCAATGAGATGGGTGAGAATAATCGGGTAAAATGGATTGTTCAGCAATTAGTGAATTTTGACACACAGCATCTTCTTTTTACCGGGTTAAGCGGCAGCGGAAAATCGACGTTTGTTAATGCAATTCTTGGTGAAGACCTGCAGGATAGCCCGACTTCTTCATTGGTTTTGTTTAAAGACTCCGAAGATGAAGAAATCACGGAAATTACGGATCGTGAGATTACTAGTTTATCCGGCCTTTCTGATTTCAAAGAACGAATGGATCGCCGCCGTAACGCGATGGAATCTATCATTGAATTTAAGCGTCCAAATGCTTTCCTGAAGGATAATAAGGTCACACTTATCGATACTCCAGGATTAAAAGGAAACTATAATGATTCTTATGAGGTGTTGAAGAATCTGCAATTGGCTGATACGGTTCTCTTCGTACTTGATGCAAATGCACCTTTTACAGATAAAGAACGGTCTGTTCTTGCAAAAATTCAAGAGTTAGCACCTGACATCCCCGTGCATTTTCTACTCAGTAAGATGGACGCGATTGCAAATGAGCAAGATGCAATCAGTGTCTTTGATGAAACAAGGGCGAGGATTCAATCGTATATTCCGGATGCATCCGTGTTTGCCTTTTCATCGCAATATGAGAATCACAAGCAGTTAAAGGACTTACAGGAGTTTATCCATTCTATTAAAAATACAAGAAATATGGAAGATAAACGTTTGGCAAAGCTATTGTTCTATATTCGCACAACAATTGCCAGCCTAATGCAAAAACGGGTGGATGTCGAAAATCAATTGATCGAATCAGTCCGCTGGAATGAAGAAATGCTCCAGAAATTAACGGGTGCAATCAATCAACTGAAGGATACAGAAGTTCAAAAATCAAAAGCTGTGGTACAGTCTTACCGTGCCATCAAAAATACGGTTGCAAAAGACATTTCAGAGGCGGTTCCTAAAATGCTTCAAGAGTGTTCTGCCTTCATCAAAGAAGATAGTAATTTTAGCAAGATTCATATCGAGCTTAATGAAGTGATGAACAAAAAACTAGAAGAGTATTTAGACCAGACAGTGCTGCCTAAATATTACCGCTTATTGCAAGAATGGATTGATGAGTGCAAAGAGGAGTTTGTGCAGAGTCAGGATTTTCTAAATGAAATTGGCGAAAGTTTTAATCGTATGTATGGAGAAGACCGTCTCGTGCTTGATTGTGATTTTAAGGTAATTGACGATTGGCACCGAGACACCGACCGGATGACAAGCCGCTTTCAGTTGGAAACTGTTAACATCCTGCTGCGCAGAACCCCATCGCAATTTATACTGAAAAGCGCTGGGAAATTATTTGGGGCGATATCACAAAATAAAGCGCTGCTTTTTAATAAGTACAAAGCATTTGTGGAAAATGAAGATTATGGTGAAGCTATCTCTGCAGTGAATCAACAGTTTTTCCAGCAATTTGAACTGTTTGAAAAGTCACTTGAGCGCGATGTAACACTGTTTTTCAAGAGTCCAATGCAGTTGTTAAGTCAATCAGCAGAAGAGGCGCAAGCTGGAATACAGGCGAACCAAGAAATGCTTTCGAATATGAATGCCAACCCAGAGATGTTCCGTGATCCATTAACCCTGTTTGAGGTTAGATTGCGTCAGTTTGAGTGGATGACCGTTGCCGGAAAAGGCATGCAAACTGTTTATTAATAATTTAAAGAAGGAAGATGTCAAAGGGCATCTTCCTTTATTTATATAGAAAAAAATGTCGTACGAATATCGGTTGCCCGAACGCCCATTAGATGGTAGCCTATTTGTAATCTGCTTTAAAGGAGGGAAAATAAGTGATTAAGGTAACCGGTACACAAACAGAAGCAAAGGTATTTTCAAACTATCCCCAAGAAACAGCCCTAGAGCAAATCCAAGAACTTTGTAATCAAGCATTTTTAAAGGATACAAAGATTAGTATCATGCCAGATTATCATGCGGGAAAAGGCTGTGTCATTGGAACGACCATTCAACTAAAGGATAAGGTTGTTCCTAATCTAGTTGGTGTGGATGTCGGCTGCGGCGTATTAACCGTCAAGCTTCAGGATAAAAAGATGGATTTTAATAGACTAGATCAAGTAATCCGCACCTTTGTCCCAAGTGGACAGGAGATTCATTCAGATGAAACTGTCGGGTTTATTAACACGAGTTTTCCCGCCATTCAAGAATTCCGTGCAGAGCATATCTTAAGTGAAAATCGAAGCCGTTATAGCTTAGGGACACTAGGGGGCGGCAATCATTTTATAGAAGTTTCTGTTGATGCCGATCGATACCACTATTTAACGATTCATACTGGAAGCCGTTATGTAGGATCGAAGATAGCCACCTACTATCAAAAGGTAGCTATCTCAAAACTTCGTCAACAGGATCTTTCAGGACTTATTGACCAATTAAAGGCGGAAGGACGTCAAAAAGAAATCCAAGCCATGATCCAGGGTTATAAAGAAAAGAATCCAGTTATTCCAAATGATTTAGCGTATTTGGAAGGTGAGGATTTTCATAACTATATACATGACATGAAGCTAGCTCAGGCTTTTGCAAAAGCAAACCGCGAAGAGATTGCGAGAGCGATTACGGAGAACATGGGATTTGAGGAACAGGACCGTTTCGATACCGTGCACAATTATATTGACACCGAGAACCTAATTTTACGAAAAGGGGCGGTTTCTGCACAAAAAGGGGAGCGGCTTATCATTCCAATTAATATGAGAGACGGGTCGATTTTGGCAGTTGGTAAAGGGAATGATGACTGGAATTGCTCGGCACCGCATGGAGCAGGCCGCGTTTTGAGCCGGACAAAGGCGATGAAAACTCTCAATATGGATGATTTTCATAAAACCATGGAGGGCGTCTGGACGACGTCTGTTTCAGAGGAAACCTTAGATGAGGCGCCAATGGCCTATAAGCCCATGAATGAAATTTTAGAAAAGGTTGAAGAAACCGTGGAGATAGCTGGCTTTATTAAACCCGTCTATAACTTTAAAGCCAGTGAAAAGTACACACCTGGAAAATATAAAAAATAATGGAACAAGAAAGGGTGCCTCAAGGTTGAGGCGCCCTAATTTTTTAAATGGATAATGCGGGAAAAAGGGAGTCTTTACAGGTTAATAACCTTTCGAAAAATCTACAAGATTAATTGGTGGAACCTTACCAGAAAGATAGGCCTTTAGGTTAGGAATTAAGATATTTACAATCACCCGCTGATTATAATGTTCGGTTGAACCAGATGTGTGTGGGGTAATAATGACATTTTCCATCTCCCATAATGGACTTTCATTGCTTAATGGTTCCGTTTCAAACACATCAAGTCCAGCTCCTGCAATTGTTCCTTCAGTTAGAGCTTGGATCAGGTCATTTTCTACCACAATCTCACCCCGGCCGATATTAATAAAAAATGCTGAAGCCTTCATTTGCTTAAATTGTTCCCTACCAAACATTTGATAAGTATCCTTTGTGAGAGGCGACGTAACCACTACATAATCACAAGCAGGAAGCAATTCACCTAATTGATTTGGAGTATACATTTCATCGACATTGTGTGCAGGCATTCCCGAGTGCCTGACACCAAGTACTTTCATGCCGAAGGCTTTCGCTATTTTTGCTGTTTCTCCCCCAATCGTTCCTACTCCAATGATGCCAATTGTTTTTCCGTGGATTTCTTGGCCCATATGTGCATGATGCCAAGTTTTTATCTGTTGATTTTTGACGTATGTATGGATTTTGCGGGTTAATCCCAGCATCAATGCAAAAATTGTTTCGGAGATGGGATAGGCATGAACGCCATTGGCACTAGTTAAGAAGAAATTTCTAGAATTTAATTTTTCAAGAGGTAAATAATCAATACCAGCACTCCATGATTGCAGCCACTTAAGTTTTGATTGTGGGTCCAGACAGTATTCATCCAACCCCTTACTCCAGCCAGCGATAATTTCCGCATCTTTAACATGTTCCTGCCAAATTTGCTTATCCTTGCCAACAATCAATTCCCAATCTGGAATGAGATCTTTGATTTGCGAAATATGAGCTGAATCAATATTACGAGTGATAACCATTTTTTTCATCAATGAGAATACCTCCATTTCGACAATGTTTACTCTAGTTAATGATAACGGAAATCAAAATAAATGATAAGATTTTTGTTTCAATGTTTTTCCAGAAAGCTCGTATTCTTTTTCCAGTATCTGTGCTATTATTTAGTAATGCGAAGTAAATATAATTATGTGAAGTAACTTGTTGGGACGAAGGGAGGGGACGGTTTGAAAGAGCGTTTGTGGACGAAGTCGTTTATCATGCTCATGGTGGGAAATCTTTTTGTATTTTTGTCATTTCAAATGCTCATTCCTACTCTGCCGCCATATATAAAATCAATAGGGGCTTCAGGGCTAGAGATTGGCTTAGTGACAGGATTATTTTCAATTGGCGCGGTGATCAGCCGGCCATTTATCGGCTTTTTGCTTGAATATAAGCCAAGAAAGTCGCTTGTTATAATAGGAGCCTTGATGCTCTTCCTGGTCACAATTCTTTATCCTATTTCACAGATTGTTGTGGTTTTTCTGTTATTCCGCTTCTTCCATGGTCTTGCATGGGGGTGGTCAACAACAGTTAATGGAACCGCAGCGGTAGATGCAATCCCCAATTCGCGGCTGGGGGAAGGGATGGGTTACTTCGGGCTCTCCATGACCATTGCATACATTATTGCTCCTAGTCTAGGAATCTTCATTTACAATCTGACTACTTTTGGAAATCTTATTTTTATATCGGCGATATTAGGGGCTGTTTCAATTATCCTGCTTACAGCTGTACGCTATCAAACTCCTCAAGCAGTGATAAATACACGTAAAGAAGATTTGAAGTTTTCATATATCGGTTCTTCAGTTGAAAAATCAAGCTTGTTTCCAGCCTTTATCACCATTATTATCAATTTAGGGTATGGTTCAGTTGTGACTTTTATTGTTATTTTTGGTGTAGAGCGAGGCATTGAACAAATCTTTTTGTTTTATATTTTCAACGCGATATTGGCAACATTGGGAAGACCATTTGCCGGAAGATGGTTTGATGAAAAGGGTCCCATCGGTCTTGTTTTGTTCTGTACTTTCTCTACGTTTGTTGGGATGTGGGTCCTTTCATTTGCCCATTCCAACTTGCTTATTGCCATCTCGGGTGCCTTATTTGGTTTAGGTTTTGGCTGCTTGATACCTACACTGCAATCTTGGGCATTACTCATGACCCCATCTCATCGACGAGGTGTGGCGAACGGGATGATTTTCTCATCCATTGATTTGGGCTTGGGTTTAAGCGGGATTATTTTTGGTGTGACAGCCCAATTTGTTAGTACAGCATCCATTTTTCGGATTGCGAGTCTTTTTCTCCTAGCGGCCATCGTCTTAGTTATATTCATGGAAAGAAAGAAGCAATCTGGCTTACGAGAGGACGTTGTGGCAAAGAAAAAGGTCAGGACCTCATTTTAATGAGGACTGACCTTTTATTATTTTTATAGATTCTCTTTTCTTCTAAATAAAGAATTCCAATCGGAATCCCCTTTCATTCATCACCCTCCAAAGAATAGGTCAATGATATTTGAAGCGGTGGATGTTTTTTTATTATAAAACTCAGAGTATCCGCATTTTTTGCAGAAAACAACCGTGAATGTGTTATGTTGAAGGTCAAACATTTTGGATAGACCCGTTCCAGTCATGGCTACATCTTTCGTTCCTGTATCTCTACTTCCACATTTAATACAGCCCTTTTCATTCATAATCTCACTCCTCCAATATTTCCCTCTTTTTATTTACGATTAAACGGACTAAAAGATTCCATAAAAAATAGATATTGTTGAAATATTCAAAAATATCTCTCGCTTTTGTTACAATAATGATATGAAAAAAAGGGGGGACGATATGGTCCAATTTAATGTGTTGATAACGCCAGTCGACTGCATGGTTACCGAGGATACGACACTATCTGAAGCTGTCCATTTAGCAACAAGAAGTGGAGCCTGCTGCCAGTTGTAGACGCGAGTGGTTTTCTAGAGATTAATGGCATTAAATATATGGTCCATCGAATACCTATCATAGAGGATGGAAAAGTCATAGGAGCGATTACGTCTAATAAAGCGTAATTGTGTAAAAAAGTCTAAGTTTACGTAAAAATATAGTAATTTCCTCAAAAAACCGAAGTACTTTTTATAAAAATGTAAACGCTATCAATCGGAAAGAGAGGTATTTTTAAATGAAACATCCCTACTTAAATGAAGATCATGAAATATTTCGTAAGTCATTGCGAAAGTTTTTGGACAAAGAAGCATATCCCTTGTATGAGAAGTGGGAGGAGGACCGGATGATTCCGCGCTCTTTCTGGAAGAAGATGGGCGAACAGGGGTTTCTTTGCCCCGATATCGATGAAAAGTACGGCGGCAGTGAGGTCGACTGGGGATTTGCGGTGGTCATTAATGAAGAGCTGGAACGGGTTGGATCAGGGTTAGTTGGAATAGGACTCCATAATGATATTGTCGTCCCCTACATTACTTCTTATGGGACAGAAGAACAAAAGCAGCGCTGGCTCCCGAAATGTGTGACAGGTGAAATCATTACCGCGATTGCCATGACGGAACCAGGCACAGGCTCTGATCTAGCAAACATCAAAACAACGGCCAAACTTGACGGTGACCATTATATTGTGAATGGCCAAAAGACGTTCATTACCAATGGAATCCAATCTGATCTCATTGTTGTCGCCGTTAAAACGGACCTAAAAGCAGTGCCAATGCATAAAGGGGTTAGTCTCCTCGTCATTGAAAGAGGTGCACCCGGATTTTCACGAGGGAGAAAGTTAAACAAAGTCGGCCTCCATTCCCAGGATACAGCGGAATTAATCTTTGAAGATTGCCGTGTCCCGAAGGAAAACCTTCTCGGAGAGGAAGGCAAAGGCTTTCTTTATTTAATGGAAAAACTCCAACAGGAAAGACTCCTTGTCGCGATTGGAGCGCAAACGGCGTCGGAAGTAATGCTGAAAATGACGATTGACTATGTAAAAAGCAGGGAAGCGTTTGGAAAACCGGTCAGCCAATTCCAAAACACCCAATTTAAAATTGTGGAAATGGCTACAGAAATTGAAATGGGCAGAGCCTTTTTGGATCAGTTAATAGCTGAGCATATTGCAGGGAAAAACGTTGTTACCAAAGTCTCAATGGCTAAATGGAAACTAACCGACATCGCAAAAAGAGTTGCCGCAGAATGCATGCAGCTTCATGGCGGTTATGGATATATGGAAGAATACGAGATTGCGAGAAGATTCCGTGATATACCCGTTTCTAGCATTTACGCTGGAACTAACGAAATAATGAAAACCATCATTGCCAAAAATCTAGGATTATAGAGAGGGAGATTAAGATGCGTGAAGTAGTAATTGTGGAAGGTGTCCGTACACCAGTTGGAAGAAGAAATGGCGTCCTAAAAGATATCCGTCCGGATGATTTGTCAGGGTTGACATTAAAGGAACTAGTTAATCGAGCGGGGATCGACCCAGCGCTTGTAGATGATGTCATTTGGGGATGTGTGACCCAAGCGGGCGAGCAAGCAGGTGACATTGCCAGAGTGGCTGCGTTAATCGCCGGCTTCCCAATTGAAGTCCCGGGAACAACCATTGACCGTCAATGTGGCTCAAGTCAACAGGCCGTACATTTTGCTGCACAAGCAATCTTGGCCGGTGATATGGACGTGGTCATAGCCGGGGGTGTGGAAAGCATGTCGCGTGTTCCAATGGGTTCCAACTACAAAGGGGCTGAGGAGCCTTTTAGTCCTAATTTAAGGTCGAAGTATGAAATGATCCATCAAGGACTATCAGCCGAGCGGATATCAGAAAAATATGGGTTTACTCGTGAGGTACTTGATCAATTTTCCCTCAAAAGCCATCAAAAAGCACTAAAGGCACAGAAAGAGGGGTACTTTTCAAGGGAGATTTTCCCGATTGAGGTAAAGCTTCCAGATGGGACCTCCACCGTTATCAAGGATGATTCTGGTCCGAGAAAAGGAACATCTTTAGAGGCGTTGGCTGGACTTCGTACCTCTTTTAAAGAAGATGGCGTGATTCATGCAGGTAATTCAAGCCAAATAAGTGACGGGGCAGCGGCGGTACTGCTCATGTCCCGTGAGAAAGCAGACGAACTTGGATTGAAACCGCGCTTTCGTGTTCACACACGCGTGGTGGTCGGTTCAGATCCCACTTTGATGCTGACAGGACCGATTCCAGCTACACAAAAGGCACTAGAAAAGTCCGGCTTATCCATTGATGATATTGATGTGTTTGAAGTTAATGAAGCTTTCGCCCCTGTTCCACTTGCTTGGCTGACAGAGACAGGTGCAGACCCTGTGAAACTAAATCCCAATGGCGGTGCGATAGCCCTCGGACATCCATTAGGAGGTAGCGGTGCACGTCTAATGGTGACGATGATGCATGAATTGGAGCGAACTGGCGGGCGCTACGGATTGCAAACTATGTGTGAAGGTCATGGGATGGCCAATGCCACGATTATTGAGCGTTTAGTTTAAGCTTTATGCAGATTCGCTGATAGAACAGGGGAACTCGCCGATTGGAGAGGAAAATTCGCTGATTGACCAGCAAAATTCGCCGATTGACCAGCAAAATTCGCCGATAGACCAGTAAAATTCGCTGATTCACTAGCAAAATTCGCTGATAGACCAGTAAAATAGCTGAAAAACCAAAATAAATTCGGTAACGGAGGCAATTCAATGACGACAACGATTGGTAAAATCTTTGATTTGACGGTGAAAAAGTATCCGAATAAACAAGCTATTTACGATGTTAGGAAAAATGTCCGCTATACGTATAGGGAATGGAGCGAGCAGGTGAATCGACTCGCGAATGCCCTCTTAAAAGAAGGGGTGCAAAAAGGCGACCGTGTCTCTACCTTCATGTTTAATACCGAAGAATTAGGGACAGCTTTTTTCGCTTGTGCAAAAATCGGTGCTATCTTCAATCCGATTAATTTCCGCTTACCGTCAGAAGAAGTTGCCTATATTCTTTCAGATGCTACTCCAAAGGCCGTTATTTTTGAAAAGGCCTTAGAGCCTGTCTTATCAGCGATTGCCAATCGCTTTGAGAAAACCTCCTTTTGGTTTATAGATGAACAAGCACCAACGTACGCACAAAGCTACCAGGAAAAACTGGCAGCTGCTTCCACTGAGAACATTCATGCGGAAGTGAAAGAAACCGATCTTTATGCCTTTATTTATACGAGCGGGACAACGGGAAGGCCAAAAGGAGTCATGCATACCCACCGTAATATGGTCGACCAAAGTGTATTCTGTATTGCATCATGCAAACTTAGAGCAGAAGATGTAGGTCTTGTTACTGCACCGATGTTCCACTGTGCTGAACTACATTGTGCCTTTCTGCCAAGGATTCATGCAGGAGCAAGCAATGTCATTCTGCATCAATTCAACCCAAAAGCAATCCTCCCATTAATTGAAAGAGAAAAAATCACAAAATTCTTTGCAGCACCAACCATGTGGAATATGCTCCTTCAAGAGGACCTAAGTCAGTATGACCTGTCCAGTCTCCAGCTTGGATTATATGGTGCCGCACCCATGGCACCAGCACTTGTTCATGCGCTCCATGACAATCTAGGAATCTCATTGATTCAAGCCTATGGAATGACTGAAATGGGCCCCGCTATCACCTTCCTATCGGAGACTGATCAACTGAGGAAAGCAGGTTCAGCAGGGCAAGCAGCCTTAAGCCATGACATTCGGGTAGTTCGAACAAGAGAAGACGGTCCATCCGATCCTGATGATGTTGTACCAGTCGGTGAAACCGGTGAGATTATTGTGCAAGGACCATGTATGATGGCGGGGTATTTTAACAGGGAAGAGGCGACGGAGAAAGCATTGTATAAAGGATGGTACCATTCCGGAGATATCGGTTTTCTTGATGACGAAGGGTATCTTTATGTCAATGACCGTGTCGATGACATGATTATAAGCGGCGGTGAAAATATATATCCAAGGGAAGTGGAGGACGTTTTACATGCCCACACTGGTGTCCTGGATGTGGCAATTGTTGGCCAGCCGAATGACCGCTGGGGCGAGACGGTTACGGCGTTTGTTGTCAAAAAAGATCCAAAGGTCACGGAGCAGGAACTGGATGAATACTGCAAAAATTCAGACCAGCTCGCGAATTACAAACGTCCGCGAAAATATGTATTTTGTGAGGCGTTGCCGCGAAATGCCAGTGGTAAGATAATGAAATTTGTTTTAAGAAAACAATTGGAGGAGCTTTATACTCCAGGCACTACACATTCGTAAAAGAGGGTCCTTACTAGAGCAGGAATCCATTGCCTCACCGCCGCAAAAGACCGAACATAACGAAGAAATTTTGAATAATACCTTGATTTAAAAAGGGTAGACTGCCAAGGGGAATTTTGGCAGTCTTTCTTGTTAATAGTGGTAATAGTCAATACAATATAAAAATAGTAATGTATAATACTGGTATAAATGTACTTAAGCGTTATTTTTATGGATAATTGCTTTTTGAAAATCGGAAAGCTAGCAGTATAATAGAGTTAGATTAATAAATGAAAGGAGGAACAAGTTTGTTTGAAAAAGCACTGCCCTTACTAGAGTCCCACTTCGGTTATAGCTCCTTTAGGACAGGCCAAGAGCAGGCCATTCGGTCCGTTTTATCTGGCAATAATACAATTACTGTCATGCCAACCGGTGGTGGGAAATCCATTTGTTATCAGATTCCTGCACTTGTTTTACCGGGTACCACGATTGTTATTTCCCCACTAATTTCTTTAATGAAGGACCAGGTAGATGCCCTCATTCAAGTTGGTATTCCCGCGACATTTATCAATAGCTCTTTAAGTTACGGAGAAGCAAATAAGCGCATGCAAGAAGCCGTTCAAGGAAGATACAAGCTATTATATCTCGCACCTGAACGATTGGAATCACATGATTTCCTTGAAGACCTATACAGCATGGATATACCATTGGTTGCAGTGGACGAGGCCCACTGTATCTCGCAATGGGGCCATGATTTCCGTCCAAGCTACCGCCATATTCAAGAGTTAATTAATAGCCTTCCACAAAGACCCATAGTATTAGCTCTTACTGCTACAGCCACACCAAAGGTTCGAGAAGATATTTGCGATTTATTAGGCATTAATGAAGAGAATACGATTATTACAGGATTTGAGCGGGAAAATTTATCTTTTACGGTTATTAAGGGTCAAGATCGGGATAAGTTTATTAAAGACTATCTAAAAAGGAATGATAAAGAAGCAGGCATTATCTATGCAGCCACCCGCAAGAATGTCGATCAACTCTATGAACGACTTATAAAAGCGAATGTAAAAGCTGCACGTTATCATGCTGGGATGGGTGATGTGGAGCGGAACCGGGAGCAGGAGCGTTTCTTAGCAGATGATGCAACGGTGATGGTTGCAACCTCTGCATTTGGTATGGGGATCGACAAATCCAATATCCGCTATGTGATCCACTTCCAGCAGCCCAAAAACATGGAGAGTTATTATCAAGAAGCAGGCCGTGCCGGCAGGGATGGATTGAAGAGCGAATGTATTCTTCTCCATTCCTCACAAGATGTGCAAATACAACGTTTTTTGATTGATCAGTCCAGTGATCGAAGCCGAATGACTCAAGAATTAGAAAAACTTCAGCTAATGGTTGATTATTGCCATACAGAAAACTGCCTGCAGGAATTTATTTTAAAGTACTTTGGTGAAACAGAGACAGAGCCTTGCGGCAGATGCGGAAACTGCCTAGATACTAGGACAAGCATCGATGTAACGAAGGAAGCACAAATGGTGATGTCCTGCGTGATTCGTATGGGGCAGCGTTTTGGAAAGACAATCACGGCCCAAGTGTTAACGGGGTCGAAAAATAAAAAGGTAACAGAGATGAATTTCGACAGGCTGCCAACCTATGGAATCATGAAGGATAGAAGCTCAAAGGATGTCAGTGACTTCATTGAATTTTTGATATCACAGGAGTTAATAGCAATCGAACAAGGGCAATTTCCAACCTTGTTCGTCTCACCAAAAGGAAAAGATATCCTCTTAGGTAAGCAGCAGGTCCATCGCCGCGAAACTGTTCAAGTGAAACAGGTAGCCAAAGATGACCCATTATTTGAGGTATTAAGAGAGGTACGGAAGCAAATTGCGGAAACTGAGAAAGTACCGCCGTTCGTGATTTTTTCTGATGCTTCCTTAAAGGATATGTGTGCGAGGCTGCCAAAAACGACGGAAGAATTTTTACAGGTGAGCGGCGTAGGGGAACTGAAGTTAAAAAAATATGGTCTAGAATTTATTCAAGCGATCAGGTCCTTCTCCGAAACCAATTCAGACTATCAGAGTGAATTGGCACATGTTGAAAAAGCCCCAAAGAAACCTGCCAAGAAAACTGGGGTAACTGATTCGCATTTGGAAACATTAAAACTGCATCAGGAAAATTTATCAATTGAGGAGATTGCCGAGAAGCGTGAGTTAGCGGTAAGCACGGTAGAAAATCATCTGCTTCAAAGTGCACAACATGGTTTAGAGGTTGATTTTACGAAGTATATACCTCCCGAATATATGCCGCTTTTGGAAAAGGCATTGGCAGAAGCCGGCCGAGAACGCTTAAAACCGATCAAGGACCTGCTTCCAGAGGAAGTAAGTTATTTTATGATTAAAGCCTACGTATATTTTATTAGCAAAAAGAAATAAGAAAAGGCACACATCAATGAATTTCACCTGATGTGTGCTTTTTAAATATGCTTAAGATGTACTTATTAAGATGATGATTACAATTATTTTTATTTTTAGAATA
The DNA here is from genome assembly GCF_023714155.1 of Neobacillus sp. MER 74. NCBI lineage: Bacteria > Bacillati > Bacillota > Bacilli > Caryophanales > Bacillaceae > Neobacillus > Neobacillus sp. MER 74. The sequence continues at coordinate 220,756 of NZ_JAMAUV010000005.1, read as the reverse complement.
TTCATAATAGTTGTCGATTACTCTCTGATCTTGTTGATATTTCCCCGGGAATTTGTCGATATCCCTCTTAAAATAAAGCGAACAGGGCTTATTGAAGCTTAGCTGCCCTGTTCTTTGTCGTAATCATCTAAAAATGGCTTGTTTGCATAATAGTACATCATGGCCATAAAAACAGCGCCTCCAATCATATTTCCAATCGTGACAGGTACTAAATTGTGGATGACACCGCCCCAAGAAATAGTTCCAGGATGATTTAAAACTAAGGCAATTGCAAATGTACACATATTAGCGATGCTGTGTTCATATCCGGAAATAAAGAAACAAAAGACAAACAGCATCATCGTAAACATCTTCGGTCCATCCCCCTTCAAGCCCATAGGCAGAAAGAAGGCCATACAGACAAGCCAATTACAGAGAATGGCCCGAAAAAATAACTCCGTCGTTGGGACCTGCATTTTTATCTCGACAACATGAAGTAAAAAGCCGTTAACTTCTGAACTTTCATAAAGTCCTGTTGTAAAAATAATGAAAGCAAACACGGCAGCTCCAAGAATATTTCCTCCGTAACTGCAAACCCAAAGCTTAAAGACATCTGTCCAGTTCATCTTCTTACGAAGCGCGGCATAGGTGTAATAAAAGGTATTTCCTGTAAACAAATCTCCACCGCCATAGGCAATTAAAATGATCGCCGCCCCAAAGGTTAGTGCTGCCATCGGATAAGCGAGAGGGTTATCAACAATATAGAAGAAGTTTCCTGTTTTAAAGGCTACAATGACACCAAAACCAATAAACATACTTGCAAGCATCGCACGTAAAATATAGCGAAGTATGCTTTGCCGAAAGATTTTCATCTTTTTAAGGGCAAGTTTCTCTGCTTCTCCTAAAGGCTGCATTTCCATATTGATATTCCCACCAATCCGATTAAATAATATCCCTTTATTTTTTATCGAAAAGGGGGGAGTTATGTATTTATAGGGAAATTTTTCATCAAACAAGCTTAGAATAATTATATTTTTTTATTCATAAACTTTTGTAATGGTTGAAAATAGCAAAAACATCCGGAAATCAGCTATAATAGAGAGGTTTTTTGAAGACTGATTTTAAGGAGATATTATGTCGACATTGAAAAAAATTACCCCTTCATATGATCCATGGGAAGCCTATTTAGATATCGAGCAATACGGTAAGCCTCAGCTTACCAATATCGAATTTACCACCACAACGCTTTGTAATATGCGCTGTGAGCATTGTGCTGTGGGCTATACACTTCAAACAAAGGATCCACAGGCACTTCCTCTTGAACTATTAATTCAAAGGTTAGATGAAATCCCAACTTTACGCTCGCTTAGTATTACCGGAGGAGAACCAATGCTGTCCTTATCCTCTGTTAAAAATTATGTGGTACCGATTTTAAAATATGCTCATGAGCGCGGCGTTCGGACCCAGATTAATTCTAATTTGACCCTGGAACTAGACCGTTATGAATTAATTGTTCCGTATTTAGATGTTTTACATATCTCACATAACTGGGGGACGGTGGATGATTTTGTTGAGGGTGGTTTTGCCCGAATGGAACGGAAGCCAGAATACGAACAACGGGAAAAATATTTTAAAAGAATGATAGAAAATAGCCGAGAGCTGGTAAAAGCAGGGGTAATGGTTTCTGCAGAAACCATGCTAAACAAGCGCACACTACCTTACTTAGAGAAAATCCATCGTCAGATTGTCGATGAAATGCTTTGTCAGCGACATGAAATTCATCCTATGTACCCTAGTGATTTTGCTAGCAATCTTGAAACCCTATCACTAAGTGAAATTCGAGAAGCAATACATCACTTACTGGATGTAAGAGATGAGAAGGTCTGGATGTTGTTTGGGACGCTTCCATTTTATGCTTGCAGCGATATTCAAGAGGATCAAGCGCTTTTACAACGTTTGTATAAAAGTAAAAATGTTACCGTCAGAAATGATCCGGATGGCCGTTCGCGATTGAATGTGAATATTTTTAACGGTGATATTATTGTGACAGATTTCGGTGATACCCCGCCATTAGGCAATATCCAAACTACCAATCTATTAAATGCTTATCAAGTATGGCAAGAATCCTCTTTAGCCAAGGAATTAAGTTGTCATTGCCCAGCGGTCAAATGTCTTGGTCCCAATATTTTGGTGAAGAATAGTTATTATCAAGAGGTAGACTTCACAATTCAAAAAAATAAAATATAAGAAACTAAAAAAGGAATTGTAAAGTCATTTGCCTTTACGGTTCTTTTTTTTCATTGATAAATCTATTAAAAGTAATTTTATTCCATTAAAATTTCCCTTATACTAAATTTATTGATATTTGCATTTGGGGGGATTTTCATGAAAATTTTAGTAGTTGGTGCTGGTGCAGTAGGAGGGTATTTTGGTGGAAGGCTATTAGAAAAGGGTGAGGATGTTACGTTTCTAGTTCGAGAAGGAAGAAAGAAGCAACTAGAAGAAATGGGACTTGTAATTGAAAGCATTCATGGTAACGTAACCCTTCAGCCGAAAACAATTACAACAGGTGAAGTAGCCGGACCCTTTGATGTCATCCTGCTTTCAACAAAAGCCTATCATTTGGAGGGAGCGATAGATAGTTTCCGTCAATACGTTGGCAGTGAAACACTCATACTGCCATTGTTAAATGGAATTGTTCATTTTAATAAATTAGCAGAAGAGTTTGGTGAAGAGAAAATCATTGGTGGTTTGTGTTTTATTGAATCCACATTGGACCGTGATGGACGTGTTATTCAGTCAAGTCAAGCACATAGGTTATTGTATGGTGAACGATCTGGAGAAAGATCCGAGCGAATATTAAAAATAGAAGATTGCTTTTCTGGAACGAAAGCAGACATTAGGTTAAGCGTTAATATTAATCAAGAGCTATGGCATAAATATTTATTTATCTCGACGATGTCGGGAATTACGACATTAATGAGAGCGCCAATTGGTCCTATTCGGGATAATGAAAATGGACGTACTGTCATTTCCCAGCTGCTAAAAGAGTTAGTGTCTATCATGAAAAGAATAAATGCGCCAATTGCTGATGAAATTGAAACCATTCAATTGAAACAGATTGACAATTTGGGCTATCAAATGAAATCTTCCATGCAGAGAGACATGGAAAAAAACCTCTTGGTTGAGGCCGATCATTTGCAAGGACATTTACTAGAAATTGCTCGTAACAAAGGAATTGTTGTTCCTGTATTAGAAGCAATCTATGCTAATTTAAAAGTTTATGAGCGCATGTTGTAACAAAAAAGGCCCCTTATACGGGCCTTTTGTAGCTATAGTTTTAAATGGTGTGTTTAACTAGGTTCGGATGACGATGCATGGAGACAAACAAGATGATTCCACTTAGGATTAATAATGCACTAGTGCAGATAAAAACGGCCGAGAATCCAAAGTATCCGGAGATAAATCCCCCCAGCATAGGTCCGATAATATTTCCTAGAAACCTTAAACTCGTATTGTAGCCGAGAACTTCCCCTTGCATGGTAAGCGGTGCCTCTTGGCGAATGTAGGCAACTCTGACAGGAATGATTCCACCAATTGTGACTCCAAGAGCAATGCGGATGATAACCAGCTGCCAAAAATTAGTGACCACTGCACCTGGCAGGTAGACGATCCCTGCTAGGAAAAGAAGAATGATTAAGATTTTAATATAACCATACTTATCGGCAATCTTTCCCCAATTTCGTGACATTAATAAATTGCCAAGTCCGGCAGCAGAAAAGGCAATTCCTGAATAAAAGGCAACATTTGCCGGTCCATGTAGGTCGCTAACGAATAATGATAAAATTGGCTGGATGCTGAAATGCGCGACCTGGACAAGGGAAGAGATGAGCAGCACGGTTAATAAAACTGGATTGCGGACAATATGTCTAACCACTTCTCTGCTTGAATAATGGGCTTTTGTTCCTTTTTTGGCTTCAATCATAAATTCCTTTGTGGTGATGACAAGCAGGGCAGAAATGAAAATAGAAATGGACGTCCATTTAAAGGTGGTAGAATAGCCAAGTGAATCTGCAAGGATTCCCCCCAGCATAGGCCCTAATAGGGATCCTGTAATACTGCCTGTTTGTAAGGTTCCAAGCACGCGCCCAGCAATATCCTGTGGTGTTTGCGTTGAAATAAATGCCTGCGACATCGGAATAAATCCCGAAAAGAATCCCATGCAAAAACGGAGGAGCAACAGCTGCCAAACAGAATGGACATACCCCATGAGGAAAATGGATAATCCCATCCCTAAACCGGATATTATAAGGATTTTTTTTCGTCCATAACGATCGCCAATTCGACCCCAAATCGGCGAGAAGGCGAAGGCTGAAACAAACGTAATTCCAAATGTGATTCCAGACCAATGTTGGACATATTTTTCCGAGAAGTCTCCAAATGTCTCAATGTACAACGAGATAAACGGCATAACCATCGTCATACTTCCAGCGACAAAGAAGTTCGCAAACCACATGATGATTAAATTACGTTTTGCACGTTTCTGGTGAGTCATTAAAAATAACACTTCTTTCTGAAATATATTTCGGTTTTCTAAATATCATCATACCGAAATTTCTGATAATTTTAAAGGGTTATCCTATCAATAAAGTTGCGAAAAGTCATAGCTAATATTCAGTGACCTTGCCAGATAGTGAAAAATAACTTTATTAGAAATATTCAAAACACTATTGACAACTTGTCAATAGGGGACTAAAATCTAATTTATTACTTAACAGAATATTACGTTCTCTTATCAAGAGTGGCAGAGGGACTGGCCCGATGACGCCCAGCAACCGTTCCAATTGGAATTGGTGCTAAATCCTGCAAAACAATTTTTTGTTTTGAAAGATAAGAGAGGAGTAGTCCCTTAACTTGTGATGAAACCTCTCTTTTCTGGAGAGGTTTTTTATTTTGGCTGGGATAAAGGTTAATGTTGATTTTTAGCACTATGTTGACCTTCGTGCCTGGAACGGAAATCAACAGACAAGTTAACACAGCCTTTATTTTAATAAAAACCAACTTCTCCAATAGGAGTAATGGAATATTAATAAGAATCAAACAGGGGGAGTTTTTAACATGAAAAGAAATATCTTTAAAAGTACGCTTGTATCAGCATTGGCAGCCACACTTTTACTTACTGGCTGTGCATCAGGGGAAGAAACCAAACAAGCTAGCGGCAAAAAAGTTACACTTGAAGGTGTACCAGAAAAATTCACGAATGGGGACCAACTGAAAATTAAGGTTATTCGTAAAATTGGCGGAGACGATCATACTGCTCAATTCTTAGCCGGTGCTAAAGAAGAGGGAGAAGCACTAGGCTTTAAAGTAGACGTGTTTACAGCAAATGGTGACACGGCAAAGTTCCATGATGCCATTAATCAAGCGTTAGACCAAGATTATGATGGATTTATCATTTCTCATGGTGATGATGAGGCGACTGTTAATGATGTAAAAAAGATAGCTGAAAAAGGAAAAAGTGTTGTTACATTTGACTCCAATCCAAATATAGCGAATGTCGAAGGAGTAACACTAACTTCCCAGGATGATGAAGCGTTAGCAACATTGGCCCTCGACCAACTTGTAAAGAATACAAATGGTAAAGCGAATATTGCCTACCTATGGGTTGACGGTTTCCCTGCCATGGTTAGACGTAATAAGGTTTATCAAGATGTGCTTTCAAAAAATCCTGGACTTAAAGAAGTGGAACGCTTTGGTGTAGCAGCTGCAGATACAAGTGTTCAAACGCAGAATGCGGTTGCAGCGATGTTAAATAAATATCCTAAAGGAAAACTGGATGCCATTTTTGCTACGTGGGATGCTTTCGCAATTGGTGCAGCGCGTGCACTGAAAGAAGCTGGCCGTGAAGAGGTAAAAATCTATGGAATTGATGTTTCCAATGCGGATCTTCAAGAAATACAAAGAAAAGGCAGTGCATGGACCAGTACAGCAGCGGTCGATCCTAAACTTATTGGTGCTGTGGATATGAGAATCCTTGCGAAGAAACTTGCAGGTGAAGAAACACCTCAGACCTTTGACTTAGAAGCATCACTAGTTTCACAAGATAATCTTCAAAAGTCTAAAGATCCTGTAAACATGGTAAACCTTGCAAAAATTATCCCAGGCTGGGGGCAATCGACTGCATTTGAAGAGGATTGGATTAAGACTTTAAAGAACCATTATAAATAATTCTCGGTTAACAACTAGAAACACTCTCTTTTTCAATAGATGAAGAGAGTGTTTGCTTACGGAGGTGGAATTTAATGAGCGCAATATTGGAGATGAAGAACATCTCGATAGAATTTCCGGGAGTGAAGGCACTGAATCAAGTTGATTTTTCAATGAAAACTGGAGAAATCCAAGCCTTGATTGGGGCAAATGGTGCAGGAAAATCAACATTAATGAAGGTTCTCTCCGGTGCATATGATCACTATACCGGTGAAATCCGGCTTGATGGGAAAGATCTGAAGATTCGTTCTCCGAAAAATGCACAAGACGCAGGCATACAAATCGTTTATCAAGAGGTAGATACCGCGCTCATTCCTTATTTAACAGTGGCTGAAAATATTTTACTGCTCGATACCGTCCACAACATGGGGAAAAAGCAATGGATGAAATGGAAGAACCTTCATCAAAAAGCAGCGGAAATATTAGCGAGTATGAATATTTCCCTTTCAACGAAGACTCTTGTCAGTGAGTTATCACTAGCGGAAAAACAAATGATATTAATCGCAAGGGCTGTTTCAAATCAATGTAAGTTTCTTATCCTAGATGAACCGACTGCACCCTTGAGTCATACCGAAACGACCGAATTATTTAGGATTGTTCGAGATTTAAAGGAAAAAGATGTTGGTGTGATCTTTATTTCCCATCGCTTGCCAGAGATTTTTGAAATCTGTGATGAAGTGACCGTCATGAGGAACGGTGAATTGGTTGCAAAAAAGAAGATTGTAGATACCACCTCTGATAAAGTGGTGGAGTATATGTTGGGACAAAAATTGGAGGAACAGTTCCCCGTTAAGAACAATCGGATTGGAAACACGATCCTAGAAGTAAAAGGCATATCTGATCAAGGAAAAATAAAGGATTTGCATATTCATGTGAAAGCAGGAGAAATCATTGGCATTGCGGGCCTGGTCGGTGCTGGAAAAACAGAATTATGCAAAGCGTTATTTGGTTCCGAGAAGCTAACGGCAGGAGCAATTATACTTAATGGGCACACAGTAAAATTAAAAAGCCCTTATGATGCAGTCAAGAAGGGAATTGCTCTAGTTCCGGAAGAACGGAGAAAAGAAGGAATACTTGTATTGGAATCTGTTGAAACCAATTTAACGGCAGCCAATTTAGGGGATTTCACAAAGGTGTTTAGCTTTTTAAATCGAAAAAAGGAAAAAGAGACCGCTAAGCACTTGGTCCGCCGTCTCGGGATTAAAACACCTTCAGAAGAAACAAAAGTGCAAAACCTTTCTGGAGGAAACCAGCAGAAGGTAGCGATTGGAAAATGGCTTGTAGCGGAGGCGGATTTATATATTTTTGATGAACCCACTAAAGGTGTCGATGTGGGAGCAAAGAAGGATATCTTTGAGTTAATTAATGAGTTGGCCCATCGAGGCAAAGCGATTATTTATGCTTCATCCGAACTTTCAGAGATTATTGGGATTACCGATCGAGTCTATGTTTTATATGATGGCAGGTCTGTTAAGGAAGTTGAAACAAGCCTAACTAACGAAGAAGAATTATTATTTTATTCAACAGGGGGCAGATAGAATGGAAGCAAATATCGCAGCAAAGAAGCAGGAAGCCCCTGCCAAAAAAGTATTTGAGATATTTCAATTTTTATATAAGTATGGAACGATTATTACGATTCTTGCACTTATTATTATCTTTTCGGCTGCCAATCCTACCTTTATTCAAGGCAGCAATATAATCAATATCCTGCGTTCCATCTCGATTGTAACGATCATCGCCATCGGGATTACAATTTCTTTGTCAGTCGATGGTTTTGATTTATCAGTAGGATCGGTCGCCTCCTTATCAAATGCGATTGTTATTTCGATGTTTGTTTGGTTTTCGCAAAACACACTGGTAGCAATCATATCTGCAATTGCGGCATCCTTAGTTGTAGGTGCATTAAACTCATTTATGATTGTGAAGTTAAGAGTTCCAGACATGCTGATGACGCTGGCAACTATGTTCATCATCCAAGGGACGGCACTGACCTATACAAAAGGAGCAACGGTTTCACAAAATATGGTTATGCCTGATGGTTCGATGGCGGCAGGTCTAATCAGTCCATTTTTTACAAAAATCGGCGAAGTTCCATGGATTATCATTATTATGGCTGTTACTGTGATTCTTGTGCATATCTTTTTGAATTATACAAAGCATGGCCGCTATATGTATGTGATTGGTGGAAATAAGGAAGCGGCCAGATTATCAGGGATTCCAGTCAATAAATATAAAGTGGCTGCGTATTTACTTTCGGCTTTGTTTGCGGCTATTGGCGGGATTGTACTGGCCTCAAGGGTGTTGACATCAGAAATTAACTCTGGTGCTCCTTACTTAATGGACTCAGTGGCTGCCGCATATATCGGCTTTTCTGTCCTGGGAGCGGGGAAGGCCAATGCGTTTGGAACATTTGTTGGAGCAGTCCTGATTGGAATCCTGCAAAATGGACTCGTCATGATGTCCGTGCCGTATTATGCGATGGATATTGTTAAAGGAACCGTCTTGGCTTTTGCATTAGCGATTACGTATTATAAACAAAAATAACTAATAGAGAATTTGAAGCCTATTCACATTGTGGATGGGTTTTTTTTTGTCGGAAAATGTCGTTTCATTTTTCTGAAAATTCCATTGACGAGAGTCTGAAGATATAGTAATTTATATATAACAACATATAACGTTATATAAAGTTGTATATTGTTTAAAGAGTTTATTGGTGTTCATTCACTAAAATATTTTATCAGGGAGGCAACAAAAATGACGACTGAATTAGTAGTTGACGTTAAAAATCAAGTGCAACAAGCTTTAGCAGAAGTAGAAAAAAGGGAGATTACAAACGTATTTTTTGTAGCATGTGGAGGCTCTTCAGCGATCATGTATCCAAGCAAGTATGTCATTGACCGTGAAGCAAAAGTTCTTGATTCCCACCTGTATAGTGCAAATGAATTTATCCATCGCAATCATGCGAAACTTGGAAGCGGTTCCTTGGTTATCCTGTGCTCTCATTCAGGTACCACACCAGAAACAGTAGAAGCAGCAAAATTTGCTAGGTCAAAAGGGGCATTGGCTGTTTCTTTAACAAATGAGGAAGGATCACCATTGGCACAAGCTTCAGATGTCGTATTGAAGTATCAATGGGGCGAAAAAGCAAACGCTTTTACCACTAATTATTCGGTACTATATCAACTAGTATTTGGTGTACTAAAAGTCGTTGAAAATAATGAAAAAGCTAGTATAGTAGAAGAAAGTCTTGAGAATTTACAGAATGTTTATGAAAAAGCGGCAGCTCTCTATCAATCGAAAGCTGAAGCATTTGGAAAAGATTATAAAGATGAAAAAATTATCTATACAATGGCCAGCGGTGTAAACTACGGTGTTGCCTACTCTTATGCGATTTGTATCCTGATGGAAATGCAATGGGTTCATTCACACGCTATCCATGCAGGAGAGTACTTCCATGGACCATTCGAGATTATTGATGAAGAAACACCATTCATTATCTTACTTGGATTAGATGAAACAAGACCATTAGAAGAAAGATCTCTAGAATTCTCTAAGCGTTATGGCAAGAAATTGGTTGTCCTTGATGCGAAAGACTTTGATTTCACTGGGGTAGCAGAGGAAGTTCAAGGATATATTGCACCGTTAGTCTTAAATTATGTTTTAAGAAAATATGCGGATCAGTTGGCTGAAGCCCGAAACCATCCGCTATCAAAAAGAAGATATATGTGGACTGTTGAATATTAATCAAATTGAAATAACAAATATTCTGCATAAATCATAGAAACGGATCTCTTCTGGAGGGGAAGCTTAATGAAGAAGTTATTGATTTTAAGTATTATTTCTATCCTTTTTCTATCCTTTTTTGCTGGCTGTTCTAAGAGTTCTAGTTCAACGAATGGAAAAGATGTCGTCGAGCTTAAATTCTTCCACCGCTGGCCGAATCAACCTAAAAAGCAATACTTCGAAAAGGCAGTAAAAGAGTTTGAGAATGCACATCCAAACATTAAAATTAAAACAGAAGCCGTTTTAAACGATTCTTATAAAGAAAAGATTCGTGTCGTTTTAGGATCAAGCACCCCTCCAGATGTTTACTTTTCTTGGAGTGGAGAATTTGCTTATAACTTTGCACGTCAAGGACAATCGCTTGATTTAACTAACTATGTTAATGAGGATAAGGCGTGGTCGGATCAAATCATCGCTTCCCAGTTCAATGCCTTCACCCTAGATGGTAAAATTTATGGGATTCCATGGTCCACTGATGGTAAAGCATTCTTTTATAATAAGAAAATTTTCAAAGATTTAAATCTAGAAGTTCCGACAACTTGGTCCGAACTCCTTGATGTCTCTAAAAAGTTAAAGTCCGCTGGATTGACTCCAATCACTTTTGGTAGTAAAGCACCTTGGACGATTTCCCATTATATTGGAACATTGAATCAATTAATGGTACCGCAGGAGGTTATTGATAAAGATTATGATCCAAAAAATCCTGAGGGTGACTTCTCACACCCAGGATACGTAAAGGCTTTAGAAAAGTTCATGGAGCTTAAACCTTACTTCAATAAAGGAGTAAACTCTGTAGACCATGAATATTCACGTGAGTTATTTAATAGTGGTAAAGCAGCAATTGGATTCTTCCAACTTGCAGAAATTGGGTTAATTGAACCATCATTAAAAGAAGATTTAGGTGTATTTAATGTACCAGGCGTAGAAGGCGGAGAAGGAAATGCTAACTCCATCACAGCAGCACCAGAAGGAATTATGATTTCTTCTAAAACAAAGCATCCGAAAGAAGCCATGGAATTTGTTAAATTCTTAACTTCAAAGGAAAAAGGTACAGAACAATTAAAAGAAGTTAGTGAATACAGTGCAGTTAAAGGAACAACAACTGAAGCGAATGCATCTAAACTTCAACAAGAAGCGATCAATTTAATTGTTAATGCTGAGCAAACGTATTTATGGTTTGATACAGCAGTAGATATTAAAATCGTCGATGCTTATTTAAATGGGACTCAGCTAATGTTAGACGGAAAGAAAAGTCCAGAAGATGTAATGAAAGATGTCAGAGCAGCAGCAAAAGAAGTGAAGGCGTCTGCAAAATAATAGGAAGCCAGAAAGGTGGTTGAAAAATTGACCACCTTTTTTCCAAAGATACGCCTTTTAAAAAAGGGGAGTTATTATGCAAAATACAAACAAGTGGTTACCATACCTTTATATTGCACCTTGCTTAATCTTTTTGGCCCTTTTTGTTTACTATCCGATTGTTGAAAACTTTTTTTATAGTTTCTATGATTTCTCAGCTTTTTCAGTAGAAAAGACTTTTGTTGGATTCGAAAATTTCCTTAATCTTTTTAAAGATGAAGTTTTTTATATAGCGTTAAAAAATAATCTTTGGTATGCATTGATTTCTATTATATTTCAAGTGTTTGGCGGATTGATTCTAGCAGCGATCCTTGAAGATAAACTGATCCGGCTCGTAAGTGGATTGTTTCGGACCGTATTTTTCCTTCCAGTTGTCATCTCAATGACGGTTATCGCGTTACTGTTCACATTTGTTTATAATCCGGATATCGGAATCTTAAATGGGCTATTAAATATGTTAGGTCTTGAAAATTTAACAAGAGCTTGGCTGGGAGAATCTGAAACGGCGATTTTCGCTGTGATCGCTGTATCTCAATGGCAAAGTATTGGTTACATTATGATGTTATTTATTGTTGCCATTCAAAATATCCCTCAAGAATTGTATGAGGCCGCTGATATTGATGGAGCTGGTAAAATCAGAAAATTCTTTTCAATTACTGTTCCTCAAGTAAAAGAGATGTTCTTTGTTTCTACACTAATTACGTTAACAGGTGCTTTCACGGTGTTTAATGAGCCGTATATTTTGACGGGCGGTGGACCTGGTAATTCAAGTGAAGTTTTAGGAACATTACTCTATCATTCCGCATTTGGAAAAGACCAAATGGGTTATGCATCGGCTGTGGCTACCGTGATTTTGATTATTACCTTAATTGTATCCTTGGTTCAGTTGAAAGTATTCAAAACAGGAAAGGATGTTTAGAGTGGAGACAAGCAAAGTAATGGACTACCATCATTCGATTCCAATTACATCTAAATATAGGAAGCAAAAGAATGTTGTTAAAGGACTGCCAATCTTTACAATCCTGATTCTGTATTTTGTGGTTATAGCTTATCCGCTTTTTTGGATGGTAATTAACTCATTTAAATCAACTTCAGAGATCTTCTCCAGCAGTTGGGCACTACCTAAGGAATGGATGTTTTCTAATTATACAGAGGCATGGAACACAGGGATATCTGGCTATTTTGTTAATAGTTTAATTGTTACAGCTACTACCTGCTTTCTAACAGTATTAATTAGTGCACTTGGCGCTTATAGTTTATCGAGGTTTGAATTTAAAGGGAAGAATATCCTGTTAGTGATCTGTATGGGCGGAATGATGCTCTCCCCGCAAGTAAGTTTAGTACCTCTATACAAACTCATTCAATTATTAGGAATTCATGATACGTATTTTGCGATGATCTTTCCCTATGTAGCCTATCGCATTCCAATTACGATCCTTCTGATCCGTGCTGCTTTTCTTGAGGTACCTAAAGAGCTGGAAGAATCCGCCTTTCTGGATGGATGTAATACATGGTCCATTTTCACAAAAATCTTTGTTCCTTTAAATAAGCCAATTCTACTTACGGCGGTTGTGCTAACCGCGTATTATACCTGGAATGAGTTTATGTTTGCCTTAATTTTTGTGGATTCTGATGCGCTGAAAACCATTCCTGCAGGATTGATGCAATTCCGAGATGCGCTTCAAACCAATTGGGGAGTTCTGATGGCAGGCTTAATGATTTCCGCTTTGCCTATTATTCTCTTATTTATGTTCATGCAGAAGTATTTTATTCGAGGGTTATCATCAGGTAGTGTGAAAGGATAAGGAGGAGAGGAAATAATGAAGATTATTGGAATAGGTGATAGTGTTGTTGACATTTATCAGGATCGGAACGAAATGTTTCCTGGTGGAAATGCTTTAAATGTTGCCGTTTTAGCCAAACAAAGTGGAGCGGAGGCCGCTGCTTATATTGGGATAATTGGAACGGATGTTGAAGGTGACCATATCTTAGATTCTTTAACCAAGAACTTAGTAGATACAAGTCATGTTAGAAGAGCGGTTGGTGAAAGTGGGAAGGCGTATGTTGACCTAAATGTGGATGGAGACCGAATCTTTGTCAAATCCAATAAAGGTGGTGTACAAGCTAAACTCAAGCTGAATTTAGCGGAGGATGACTATGAATATATTAAATCGTTTGATTTAGTACATACAAGTCTATACAGTCATTTAGATGAAGAATTACCTCTTCTTAAACTGCATTTACCTATTTCTTATGATTTCTCTAATCATTTTACAAATGAATTATTAGAAAAGGTTTGCCCGCATATCCAATTTGCATTTATTTCAGGAAGTGATTTTACAGAGGTTGAACTAGAAGAGTTATTTCTTAAAATACATGGAATGGGAACCCCGTTTATCATAATCACCAGAGGTTCAAAAGGTGTAATTATGTCCCATAATAACAAACGTTACCAACAGGGAATTGAAGAAGCAAATGTTATTGATACATTAGGTGCAGGGGATTCGTTCATCGCTGGTTTTTTAACTAATTACTTTAATGGGGTGTCCATTAAAGAATCATTAAAGGCGGCGGCACAAATTGCTGCAAGAACATGTGAAGTAAATGGAGCATTTGGACATGGAAAACAGTTAACTTTTTAGGCTGAAAAAGGAATGCTTGGGATTTGGTTAAAGCCCAAGTATTCCTTTTAATTTTTTAGCTGTGTTAAAGCTTATTGTTTATTTTGGCACCCTGTTGATTGGAGCGAAGTGCCTGGAGCAGAAATCAACAGGCCAGTTTAACAGAGCCAATTTTTTTAGGTAGTGATTGTGAGTGCTATCATATTTGTTGGAGTCTTGAAATTTGAAGTATGTATCGGGACTCCAGTTTCATCGAAAACAGTCTTATCAATATTGAATAATGTCTCCCCGATTTCACAGTCCAGATATTCTGCCTCCAATACAGAAGCTGGTATAACCGTAATAATTTTTTTGCTGGAACCAGATTTAATATTGATATGGTAAATATTTTTCAAAACTTCATATGTTGATTCATGTTCAGTGAAGTGTGTCATTAAGTTTGGAAAGCGTTCTAAAGAGTAATGAGCTATATCAAGTACAAATGGCTGTTGATCAATCGACATGATCCTGACCAACCTTAAAACAGGAGAATCAATGCTGATTTGTAGTGCTTTGGCAATTTCCGGAGTTGCTTTCAGCTCTTCGCAAGCAAGAATTCGCTTGGATGGATTTTTTCCAATTTGCTTACTGAAATCAGTGAATCCATCAATAGAAACCAATTCCCTTGTGATTTTGGTTCTTGTTACAAAAGTTCCCTTGCCTTGCTTTCGCTCTAAAAAACCTTCATCAGCTAAATCTTGAATCGCTCTTCTTACGGTAATTCGGCTGACACCATACAAATCGCATAATTCCGATTCATTAGGCAGTCTATCTCCTGATTTATATTCCCCTTGATCAATGGCTTCCTTCAGAATTTGTTTTAACTGGTCATATAAAGGTGTTGAACTAGAGTTGTTTAATTTCATTTTGTAAAATTCCTTTCAAGCAAATAGGTCATTATATAATATTATATAATGAATCCATGCTAAGTGTATAGTGGAGAATTGAAACATTTATCATATTTATAAGGTTTTGGATAATTTCGTTCTATATAGCTAAAAGGTTTGGTTCAGTTAATTTTGATTAAACGATTATTTTCATTTAAACTAAGTAAAAATGTAAAAGTGTGTGTGGTGGAAATGGGAAATCAGATAGAACAAACATATGAAATTATGGAGGTCTGTTTACTGGCGGGGAAAATCATGCTCCAAAGCGGCGCCGAAACTTATCGTGTCGAGGATACTATGATGCGAATGGCGGCTGCCTTTGGTATTGAACATACGCATAGTTATGTAACCCCAACGGGAATCATTTTTTCAGCAGAGGGGGCTGAACCGACGAAAACCAAGTTGATTCGAATCTCTGAGCGGTCAACAGACTTAAAAAAAGTCTCGATAGTAAATAGCATATCAAGAAGAATTAGCAGTGGTGAAATAAATTTGAAAGAAGCTTGGGAGCAGTTAAGGGGAGTTGATTCTCTCAATGTAACCTTTCCATTTATGATTCAAGTGGCTGCCGCCTCATTAGCAAGCGGTTGTTTTATGATCATGTTTGAAGGCGGGTGGAATGATTTTATTCCTTCGATGATTTCAGGAGGAATGGGTTACCTTAGTTTCGTCAATTTTCATCGATTTGTCCCGATCAAGTTCTTCTCGGAGTTTTTAGCATCGTTTGTGATTGGCTTACTTTCTTTTTTGTTTGTCCAATTGGGAGTTGGTCAACAATTAGATAAAATCATTATCGGCTCTGTGATGTCATTAGTTCCAGGTCTCCTAGTTACCAATGCCATCCGAGATTTAATGGCGGGTCATCTAGTTTCGGGGTTATCAAAGGGTGCGGAAGCATTTCTGACCGCGTTTGCGATTGGAGCAGGGATTGCCGTCGTATTATCTTTTTTGTGAAGTGAGGTGAATTTACCATGGCTGTTCTTGCACAAGCAATCACCAGTTTTATTGCAACAGGCGCCTTTGGGATTCTTTTTAATGCCCCGAAGGAATCACTAATAAAGTGCGGGCTGATCGGAATGGGTGGATGGTTAATTTATTTTCTTCTAGAAGACTACTCAGATAACGCCATTTTAGCTACATTAGCTGCGACTATTTTTATAGCTGTACTCAGTCAGGAATTAGCAAAGTTTTATAAAACGCCAGTAATCATTTTTAGTGTAGCTGGAATTATTCCGCTCGTACCTGGAGGTCTGGCCTATGATGCGATGCGGAATTTTGTGGAGAATGATTATTACTCAGCGATTACATTGGCTGCAAAAGTTTTCATGCTTGCAGGGGCAATCGCCTTCGGATTAGTTTTCTCTGAGGTAATTAATCAAATAACGAAAAAATTTAGACAACATAAGGTGAAAGCCTAAATAAATTCCCTTTTAGTCATATACTAAAGGGGAATTTATTTAAGGGAAAATTAAGATTCAATTGATATCATAAATTGGAAAATGTTTTCCTTTCTTGCGTTGAACTATTTTAGTAGGTAATATAATAGTATATTACAAGAATCACCAGCAAAGACTAATACAAGGAATGGTACATTCATTTATGAAAAAAATTGTAATTTCTTTAATCGTTGTCTGCATCATAGTGATTAGTGGCATAACGATATTTAAGGTAAAGTTTGACCGTCCAGCCATAGCACAAGTTACCCAGGCTGCATCATTAAAAACAAGGACACTAGCACTCTTTGCCAAAGAGGCTCCGAAAGTGCCTGATAGTATCAAACTGGATGTGCCGTTAATCAATCAAATGGACGCACCAAAACTATATAATGGCTGTGAAATAACCAGTTTGGCGATGATTCTTAACTATCACGGAATACAAGTGACAAAAAATGAGTTAGCTAATAGGGTTAAAACTGTCCCATTAACTTATAGTAACGGGAAAAAGGGGAATCCTAATGCAGGGTTTGTCGGCGATATGGCGAATGGTCCAGGACTAGGGGTTTATAATGGTCCCGTTTTTGACGTTGCGCAGAAATACGTTGGTGATCGGGCAGTTAATTTAACTAATCATTCATTTGATGAAGTTTTAGAAGAAGTAGGTCAAGGACTTCCTGTCTGGATTATCACGACATCAAGCTTTGCGCCTGTGTCAGTTTTTCAAGCATGGAATACTCCGCAGGGAAAAATCAATATTACTTTTAGTGAGCATAGTGTTGTCATTACCGGTTACGATGAAAACTATATCTATATTAACAATCCGTATGGGGAAAAAAATCAGAAATTAAATCGAACGAGTTTTATTAAAGCTTGGGAGCAAATGGGGAAACAAGCGATTGTTATCAAAAAATAAGGGCCTGATCTGGAATTAGGTCTTTTTTCATGGGCTTTTTATTAAAATGGTCGAAGGCAGAGGAATGAATATCCCTCTGCCTTCTTTGTTGAATTCATTAAAGAATTCTTATCGTAACTTGTGATTGGTTGCACTTCATGTTGTCAACATCGCAAGTAAAAACTTATATAATAATCATTGTTTATAAAAACAAGTTTGCCGCGGTTATTTTTCCACCTGAAGGTTTTATACCTAAACGACGTAAGCCCTACCTCTCTTACATCCTAACGGCTCCGAAGCCGATCCAGTGTGAATAAGTTTTTATTTAAAAACATAAGCAGAATGCCAGAAAAAAATTCTTACTTTGCGTTATCAAATAAATTACAAGTTACATAAATGTGAAGCACAAATATTTATATTACAGTAATATGTAGTTATTGTCAACTATTTTTGTTAAAGGGAATAATGAAAAACGCATCCTCGAGATGCGTTTTATTAATAGGTTAGACATCCAGCAATAACGATACCAATCGATACAGAGAGTAGCATGAGGAAAAGTCCAACTGCCTGATTATCGTCCTCGATGCTTTGACTGACATTAAATCGAGGTGTCAGCCATTCAGCCAAGTAAAAGACCACAATCTGGGCCAGAATTCCGATTCCTCCCCATACCGCCATATCCATAAGTGAAATGGAATTAGCAGCAGTAGAATACAAGACAATGGCAAGCCCAAGAAGTCTTCCCCCAAGGACATAACTCGCTGCCTTATTTCCTTTTGCCATTAAGGAAAACTCCTTAACCTTGGTGGTTACTTCCATAAGAATCAGTCCTACGAATAAAAGACCAATTGAGACGGCTAAATATAATAAGAAATTTGTCATTTACATTCCCCCCTGTTTTTGAATTCCTACTGGTAAAAAGTAAGATTCATTTCCTGTAATTTTTCCGCCAGCCCGAATACCGATACAACTGGCTTTACCAGCAATTAGAAAAGATCCGAATACTAATGAAAGTTCCTCGATTCCCTTTTCTGTTTCCAATGTAACAGTAGGGAGAGGGACATATTGTTGAAAAACTGAAACTTCCTCTTTATAGGTTTGGAATGAGTTTTGAGCAGTAACATTGGCATGTTGGTCCCATATCGTTACCGTGTCGCCTTCTCTGCCAAACGTCGGTTTTTGAACATAAGCGCTCTGCTCGAAAAATGCCTCTGCTTCAAAGTACGTCGGAAGCATATATTCCTTAATCCAAGCCTGCTCTTCCGGTGTAAAATAGGCACCCTGTTCTGCTAGCCCCCAAATTAAGCATTGGATTGACTTGGGCTGCAACAAAAAGGCAGAAACAGGATTTAATAAAGATAATTTCCCGTCTTTTACCAATTGTAACAATTCAATTCCAACTGAATCTCCTGTTCTTGGGTCCCAATCGTTAACCAGATGTTCAAGTGGATAGGTTTGGCGATACAATACATCAATTGGAATACCCTCCTCATCAACAAGAATTCCATCCATTATCCGCAGCGCTGACAATGGTATAGTCTGATTAGAAACCTGACATAATTTACTTAAATATTGAGTGGTATTCCAGTCCTCGATGTGGTCGGAATGGGCTGTGAACACAATGTTTGGGTTTCGTTTTTCTTTCGATGCTTCAAGCACTGCACGTGTAATTCCAGACGAAAGCAGTCGCTCTCCGCCGCCATTTGGCTCTAAGTAACCAAATTCTTTGCACACATGTCTGTTCATATGAAAACATTCGACAATAAACGTCGGTGTATCACTGTTGAATTCCAATAATTTCAAGCCATCCTCGGTCAACACAAAGTCGAATCTGCCAATAACCGTTTCAGGATAGAGATTTTTTAACCTCAAATATGGGAGACTGGCCGGAGGAAATCCAAATTCAAGGAGCTGTTCATCTGTTAGACGCCGTAATAGTTGGGCTGTTTTGAAATAAACGTGGCCCATTCGCTCCGTCGCCTCATGTAAAAGCTTCGTGGTCTCATCAGAAATAGAATAAATGTGATATAAGCTGTACTCGCCTTCGTATAAATCAGACCAAAAGGTAGGAAAATGCGAATAAAAACTTCTTCTTTTCAGTGAATACTGCGACATATTTATCCTCCAAATCCACCCTTAGAACCACTTCCGAAACCACCTTTAAAGCTTGATGAGGATTTGTAGGACTTATACGCAGATGATTTCAAGAGTGATGATTTATTGCGAAAATAACTTCCTCCATAAAAATAATGACCATAATGGGACGAATGGGTATCATCACATTCCCAAACTCCTTGATCATCGTCCCAGTCCCAGTCTCGGCAAGTGCTATCGTCTGGCTTGGGCGGGCGATCGCTTGAGCAGCCAGAAAGGGTGCCGGCTATGAGGGAAGTGATGACACCGTTCACTAACCATTGGGTTTTCTTCACTTTTTCACGCTCCTCTTTTAATTGATAATCTAATTATAAAAGCAAACCTTGGCAAAACAATGGTAAAATGAAAAGAAAAAGAAAGCGTGATGAAATTTGAGGTTGGAATACCGAAAGGATGACGAATATCAAAAGTTTCCTGCCCTTTGGAATTATCAACACTTGACGGTGAGTGAAGCTGTAGCAAGAATGTCGTGTGAATACTTTGTGAAAGAAGGTGAAACGTATCTGGTGACAGCCACTGCCATCGATCCTGATGGAACGACTGTCCTTTATGTAAAAAAAGAAAATGCCTATACGGATGTCACGGAGAAAAATTATTCACATATAGGTTTTGAGGTGAGGGAGCTTCAAAGAACCGGGTCCGTTCTTATCGAGCAAAAGGAAGTGTGGAATCATGAAGAAGTGCTGACTCTTCTTCATTCCGATTTTATTTACATCCAAAGAGATGGAAAATGGTTGGAATTCAACCTAGATTCAAGAGAGATCGATGAAGATCGAAAATGTTATATTTATTATGGGAGTTTTACGGGGAAAACACGATAGAGAAGATTGGTTTATTTTTTGGTATAGTAGTAGGGAAGTATTGATGAAAGGTGAGGTACCATGATCGAATTATTGCCTCTCATGCTTGAACGTGTTGGTATTCTTATCATAGTAGCGTTTCTTCTCTCACGGATGAAATCATTCCGTCAAATTATAAATAATGAACATGGACTTGCCCCTAAAGCAGCGATGATTGCAATTTTCGGTGCTTTCGGAGTCATAAGCAACTATACAGGTGTAGAGATAGGACATGGGACGATTACCTCCCAGGACTGGCTGACAAATATGGATAATGAAAGTGCCATTGCTAATACCAGAATTATGGGAGTGACAATTGGTGGATTACTTGGCGGACCGATTGTTGGTATTGGGGTCGGCTTAATTGCTGGCATCCATCGTTTGACTTTAGGAGGGTTTACAGCTGAGGCATGTGCCTTATCTACGCTTATGGCGGGAGTTGTCACAGGCTTTTTAAGCAAACGTTTTAAGATTCAAGAAGGAAATTCTCCCTGGAAGGCCGTAATCATGGGAATATTCATGGAATGTGCCCAAATGGGAATTATTCTTTTAATAGCACGCCCCATTAACGAGGCTGTGAATCTAGTTGAGGTTATTGCCCTCCCAATGATTGCGATTAATGGCTTCGGGACCCTTCTTTTTGTACTAATTATACAGGAGATTCTCCAAGAGCAAGAGCGAATGAGAGCACTTCAAACACATAAAGCATTGTATATTGCTAATCAAACACTACCCTTCTTCAGACAGGGCTTAAATGTAGATTCGTGTACAAAGGCAGCTGAGATTATTCTTAATTGGACCAATGCCGATGCCATTTCAATTACAGACCAGACCCATGTCCTTGCCCATGTGGGTACAGGCTCAGATCATCATATTCCTTCAGGAAACATGGCGACGGAATTAACTAAAACGGTGCTGGAACAAGGTAGAATCACGATTGCAAAGTCTGCGCACGAAATTCAATGTTTTGATCCACACTGCCCTTTGCAGGCTGCTATTGTATTACCACTTAAGGTTCATGGTAAAACAGTAGGGACTTTGAAGTTGTATTTCACTGATTCTAGTAAACTTGACCGGGTTGAACAAGAGCTGGCAGAGGGTTTGAGCAACCTATTTTCAGTCCAATTAGAAATGGCTGATTTGGAAATACAGAGAAGATTATTAAAAGATGCGGAAATCAAGGCATTGCAAGCACAAGTCCATCCACATTTCTTATTTAACGCCATTAATACCATTTCAAGCCTAATTCGAACAGATGCGGATAAAGCCAGGAGTTTATTAATCAAACTTAGTACCTTCTTCCGAAGTAATCTTCAGGGGGCTAGGCAAATGCTCATACCGCTTGAAAAGGAACTTGAACATGTTGAAGCTTACCTAACGATTGAACAAGCACGCTTTCCAGACCGTTATCATGTTGAATTAGATATTGCACCAGCATTAAAAAGGGTGCTCGTTCCACCATTTACTCTTCAGCCATTAGTGGAAAATGCAATTCGTTATGCATTTCCAAAAGCAAAGAACGGAACAGTACTGGTCCGAGCCTTTCAGGAAGGGGAGAACATGGTCCTGCTTACTGAAGATAATGGGAAAGGAATCTCAGCAGAACTGCTTGGTACCCTGGGAAACCAAACAGTAGATTCTTCGGCTGGAACAGGAACAGCACTTTGGAATATCAAAAAACGAATCGAAGAAATTTATGGTCAAACTGCTTCCTTTCAAATAGAAAGCAACTTGAATTTAGGAACGAAAGTATCAATTACACTACCGTTAACACAACAACAAAAAGAGGGGTGAGGATGTTGTTAAAGGCCTTTGTTGTGGATGATGAACCGTTAGCAAGAGATGAATTGGTCTATCTTCTCAAACGAAGTAAACAAATTGAGATCGTTGGGGAATCGGATGGTGTTGAAAGCGCGTTAGAAAAAATAAGTAACCTCGACCTGGATGTGATATTTTTAGATATCCAGCTCGCTGATGAAAGTGGTATCGAAATTGCTGCCCATATAAATAGACTTGATCATCCTCCATTCATTGTCTTTGCGACGGCATTTGACGAATATGCCCTGCAAGCTTTTGAGTTAAATGCTGTTGACTATATCTTAAAACCTTTTGAAGAAAAGAGAGTCTTACAAACGATTGAGAAGTTGTATAAGCTAATAGAAAATCACAAACAAGCAATTCCTATTTTTACTCAGAGACAAAATTTTGGAAACGAAAGGCCAGAAAAGCTCGCGATTACAATTGATGAAAAAATTGTAATCGTAAACATTAGTGACATACACTATATTGGTACAAATGAGGGGAAAACAGTCATTGCAATAGAGAATACAAAATACTCTGTCAGTGATTCGCTGGTCACTTTCGAAAGGAAGTTGAAGCATTCATCCATCATTCGTGTCCACCGCGCTTATTTAGTTAATGTCGATGCCATTGTCGAGATTGAGCCATGGTTTAATTCTACCTACAATTTAATTATGAAGGATGGAGAAAAGGTTCCAGTAAGCAGAACCTATACAAAAGAGTTAAAGCAGCTTCTTGGTTTTTAAGAAGCTGTTTTTTGCATTTCATTCTATTATTCTTGTTTTTCAGCCTTAAAAACTTGCATTTTAGGATGAAAACCATATGTTAACGTTTTCTTTCGGTATGATGGTGATAAGAGAAAAAGGATGTAGGGGGATGAAATTAAATGAATGCGGTTTCAATTGTAATCGGCTCCATTTGTATTTTAATGATTGCCTATCGCTTATACGGAACATTCATGGCAGCAAAGGTATTAAAATTAGATGATTCAAAGCCGACACCGGCACATGAATTAAACGACGGAAAGGACTATGTTCCAACCAATAAGTGGGTAACATTTGGTCATCACTTTGCCGCCATCGCTGCAGCAGGACCACTTGTTGGTCCCATCCTTGCAGCACAATTTGGATACTTGCCTGGTTTATTATGGCTTTTAATTGGGGCAGTGATTGGCGGAGCAGTCCATGATGCCGTTGTCCTATTTGCATCGATGAGGAAAAAGGGAAAATCCTTATCTGAAGTTGCGAAAGACGAACTGGGGCCTGTGGCGGGTTTTTGTACGGGACTTGCGATGCTTTTTATCATTACGATCACAATGGCAGGTCTTTCTATGGTTGTTCTTCATGCACTTGAACACAATCCATGGGGAACATTCTCAGTGGGAATAACCATTCCAATTGCGATGTTGGTAGGAATTGCTTATAAAAAAACTGGCAACTTAAAATTAACATCCACCGTCGGATTTATTCTCGTAATGGTTGGGGTATTTGTTGGTCCGTCCATTCAAGGTACGGTATTAGGTGATTGGCTGACGTTAGATACAAAAACATTAGCTATTATTCTACCGATTTATGCGTTTTTTGCAGCAGCCTTACCAGTATGGTTATTACTGGCACCACGTGATTACTTAAGCAGCTTTATGAAAATTGGTGTATTTATTGCCTTAATCATCGGGGTATTTATTATTAATCCCGCAATTGAGATGCCAGCTTTCACAAAATTTACATCAGGCGGCGGACCAGTACTAGGCGGACCAGTTTGGCCGTTTATCTCCATCACAATTGCTTGTGGGGCGATTTCTGGTTTCCATGCTTTCGTAGGTTCAGGAACTACGCCAAAAATGCTTGATCGTTGGTCTGATATTAAGGTTGTTGGTTTTGGTGCGATGCTAGTAGAGTGTGTGGTTGGTATTATGGCTTTGATTGCGGCAACAGCTCTTCAGCCGGCAGATTACTTTGCCATTAACTCGACACCAGAAGTATTTAAGACACTTGGTATGCAGGTACAGGAACTGCCAAAACTTGCTGATGAAATTGGGATTAATCTTGAAGGCCGAACAGGTGGTGCCGTAACCTTAGCGGTAGGTATGACGTATATCTTCACGGGCATTCCGTGGTTTGCAAAACTATCATCATACTTCTTCCAGTTTGTTATTATGTTCGAAGCGGTATTTATTCTAACTGCCATCGACTCAGGAACTCGTGTTGCTCGTTATTTAATCCAAGACTTTTTCGGGGAGTTCTATAAGCCACTGAAGAAGACAGATTGGCTGCCAGGATCTATATTTGCTAGTGCGTTAGCCTGTTTTATGTGGGGATACCTGCTTTTCTCAGGGGATATTGGTTCTGTTTGGGCATTATTTGGTGTTTCCAATCAACTAATGGCATCGATTGGTCTAATTGTCGGTGCGACAGTGATATGGAGTATTGCAGATAAACGCCGTTATATGCTTACCTGCTTGATCCCGTTAGCGTATCTCTTTGTTACTGTAAACTATGCTGGTTACTGGATGGTGAAAAATGTTTACCTCAATCAGGCAGCCGCAGGTTATAGTGTTTTAAATGGGGTATTGTCGATCATTATGTTATTGCTGGGTATGATTATTATGGTCACGGCTATAAAGAAATGGATTAGTATGTGGAATTCACCTCGAACCAAGCTGGAAAGTAAGATTGCTTAAACAAAATCAAAACCGATGATTTCGTAAAATTACGAAGTCATCGGTTTTTTTGTGTAAATAAAGTAGAAGGAAATTTAATTTATTATATCTGTATAGTAGAAACTTTTAGCTCTGATATAAAAATAGGGAAGGAAGCGTTGTATTTCACATGGTATTATTTTCAAATAATTATATTTTTCAAAAAATATTGCTTTTTTACAAAATTAATTATATTATTTCGATATATAATTTTTATATTTTGATACACAATCTTATGCGGAATATTTTTTCAGAACATTCTGATATAAAATATGGAGGTTTAGCTAATGAATTTATTTAGAAAAAAATCAATTCAGGACCTCATTCAAGAAGCTGGACAAAAAGATGTAGTCTTAAAGAAAGATTTAGGGGCATTTGATTTATCCATGCTTGGAATTGGGGCTATTATAGGAACAGGAATATTTGTACTAACAGGGGTTGCTGCCGCAGAACATGCAGGGCCAGCACTTATTTTATCTTTTATCTTATCAGGACTAGCTTGTGTCTTTGCCGCCCTTTGTTATGCGGAATTTGCTTCTGCGGTTCCAGTATCGGGAAGTGCATATACCTATAGTTATGCAACATTTGGTGAGATCATTGCCTGGATATTGGGATGGGATTTAATCTTAGAATATGGATTAGCTTGCTCTGCGGTTGCCAGTGGATGGTCCGGCTATTTACAAGGTTTGCTCGAAGGGTTTGGTATTCATTTTCCTAAAGCATTAACTAGTGCGTATGATCCGGCAAACGGGACATTTATCGATGTCCCGGCCATCCTCATCGTACTAATTCTTACATTACTACTTACACAGGGTGTTAAGAAATCCGCACGATTTAATACGATAATGGTAATTATTAAACTAGCAGTAGTGTTATTGTTTATTGGTGTAGGTGCATGGTATGTAAAGCCTGCAAACTGGACACCATTTATGCCATTTGGTTTCTCAGGTGTGACAGCTGGTGCAGCAACTGTATTTTTTGCTTATATCGGTTTTGATGCTGTTGCGACTGCAGCTGAAGAAG
Source organism: Neobacillus sp. MER 74 (assembly GCF_023714155.1). Lineage (NCBI taxonomy): Bacteria > Bacillati > Bacillota > Bacilli > Caryophanales > Bacillaceae > Neobacillus > Neobacillus sp. MER 74. The sequence goes on along the minus strand of NZ_JAMAUV010000005.1, from coordinate 194,982 downwards.
TAAAAAATCCGCAAAAGAATATGCCAATCGGAATTATTGCATCCTTACTAGTTTGTACCGTGTTATATATCATTGTTTCTGGAATTTTAACTGGTATTGTTCCGTATCAAGAATTAGGTGTGAAAAATCCTGTAGCATTTGCCCTTAATTATATTCATCAGGATTGGGTAGCAGGTTTTATTTCATTAGGTGCGATTGCAGGTATCACCACTGTATTATTGGTTATGCTTTATGGACAATCTCGTTTATTTTATGCAATCAGCCGTGATGGCCTCTTACCAAAAGTATTTTCTAAGGTTGATAAGAAGAAGAAGACACCAATGGCGAATTCATGGATTACTTGTTTACTAGTTTCGATTTTTGCTGGATTCATTCCATTGAATAAACTGGCAGAGTTAACAAACATCGGAACGTTATTTGCCTTTATGACGGTGGCAGTAGGAATTCTATTTCTCCGGAAAAACAAGCAAGCACCAAAAACTGGATTCCGTGTTCCGTTTGTACCATATATTCCGATTCTAGCCTTTGTATTCTGTGGATACTTAGCGCTTCAGTTACCAAAAACAACGTGGATTAGTTTTGGAGTATGGCTTGTGATTGGATTATTCGTCTATTTTGGATATGGACGTAAACATTCAACTTTGAATAAGACTGTAGAACAAATGAAAAAAGTTAGCTAAAGATAAAAAGTAGAAGGGCTTACCAAGAGTAAGTCCTTTTTTTATGAGGTTCCTATCGAAATATGTCGAAATTTATCGATTTTACAAAATTGATGATAATTAAGTGATAGAAAGATGATAAAATAGATGTGAACTTATTTAAGGAGAAACGACATGAAAGAAGGCATCCAGACTACTAAGCTCATTTTTGAAGAAAAGAAGGCAACTATTCTATTTTTATGGTTGTTTAATTTAATATTTTTTTCTTGGGATATATTCTATTATTATTTTCGTCCTTATTTCAATGGAGCATCTCTTAATGATTTGAGGGGTGGGCTAGGAATATGGGTGTATTTACTATTAGTAGGAGTTTTAATTCTAGCTATTTATTATATAAAAGCAGGGAACATCTATATTGTAAAATATTTATACATTATTAGTTTTCTAATTATTGATATTATGGACAATCTAGTGAGGTATATGGGGTCTACCGAACATTTTGCAACAGGAAATATAGTCGAAGTTTTATTAATTCTCTTTACTCCAATTTTTGTGAATAAAAGATACTTTTGGACAGTTACCATAGGTTTGATTGGTAAGGATTTACTATTAGGGCTGATATTAGGCGACCTAAATGTTTTAATGCCAGTCCTTATCTATATTACTATCTCGGGATTAGCCTATATTTTATTAATCCGTTTTTATTCTTATATTAATTCTTTAACAAAGGTTTACGATGAGCTTCGTCAGAAAGAGAAGCTTGCTGTCATTGGGCAAATGGCTGCAGCAATTGGTCATGAAATTCGTAATCCTTTATCTTCATTACGTGGATTTACACAATTACAGCAAGAGCGGTACCCAAACACAAATGATTATTACCCAATTATGATTCAGGAAATTGATCGGATTAATTCCATTGTTAATGACTTGATGTACATTGGGAAACCACGGGTTATCCATTTTGAAAAAGCAAGTATTGAGGAAATCATTGCATATACATTATCTATTACTCAACAACAAGCAGAGAGACAAGGAGTAATTGTTGAAACTACAATGGCAGGGCCGCTCCCACCTCTGGATTGCGATGAAAAACAATTGAAGCAGGTATTTATTAATCTAATTAAAAATGCTATTGAATCAATGCATGAAAGTGGAAGGATAAAAATAAAAGTTAATGTTTTAGAAAAAACAAAAATGTCTGTTTCAATTAAAGATGAAGGATGTGGCATTCCTGATGAAAACATCCTTAATATAGGCGAACCTTTTTTTACTACGAAATCAAGTGGAACTGGTCTAGGTTTAATGGTCACCAATCAGATCATCAACGAGCATTTAGGTGAGCTTAATATCAGTAGTAAACTAGGAAAAGGGACTAGGGTAGAAGTGATTTTACCAATAATCCATCGACAAAGAAAGTAAATCACATTCAACATTTTATTTCAAAAATATTTCTTTTTTATACATAAATGATTCTTCTTTTATCTATTTCTATTAAACTAAATGATTTATAATTAAAGAAATGATGTTTTTTGTGGAATAATTGGCGGTCCTTTATAAAATTTCGAATATGTTGTCGAAAAAGAAGCTATTTATCCTTTGTATGAGGTAGAAATTATGAAAAAACAACTAGTTGATCCTAATATAAGAAATGAAGAAAGTCGAACGTTAAAATGGTTTTTAATATTATTTTATATAATATCAATTTCCTTTGATATTATTTATAAAGCTATTGCGCGTTATATTCCCGAATTAAAAAATGATACGCCAGATAGATTCCTTTTCTGGGTATATCTGTTCATGTTTGCTTTAATTCCAGCAGCGATTTATTTAAATAAAAAACAAAAACAACATTTGATAAAATATATTTATTTTATTAGTTATACTACACTAACATTTCTTAATGATGTTTTTACATTTTATGGTATTCCGAATGATTATCAGAGTGGTAATGCAGTTGAAATCTATTGGCTTTTATTATCACCTATATTTGTAAGCACAAGATTTGTAAAGGTTGTTTCAATAGGGTTGATAATAAAATATGTTGCTGTAGGTTTAATCATTAAAGCACCTATTGTATTATTAGGAATTGTTTTGGTAGCTATACTTTCAATTTTTTCTTTTATCTTGCTATACAGATTCAAATCATATGTTAAAGCAGTGAAAACTTCTTATGATCAACAGTTAATAGGTATAGTTAAGGGTGTTATTGCTACTCTTGAGTTGAAGGATCCGTATACTCGAGGACATAGTGAAAGAGTAGCAAGTTATGCATTAGTGCTGGCAAAAGAAACAGGGAAATTTAGAGACGAAGAGTTAAAGTCATTTAACTATGCTTGTTTATTGCATGATATTGGTAAAATTCATATCCCAGACCAGATATTGATGAAGCCGACAAGTCTTACAAAAGAAGAATATGAAATCATCAAGTCTCACACAAACGTGGGTGCAGAAGCAGTCTCGAAAGTAGTTGGGTTAGATAACAGTATTGAGGTAATTCGTTCTCATCATGAAAGGTGGGATGGTAGAGGGTATCCTGATCAACTAAAGGGTGAAGAAATACCATATCTTGCAAGAATAGCAGCAATAGCTGATGCATTTGATGCAATGACCTCGACTAGATCCTACAGATCGGCATTGACCATTGATGAAGCTTATAAGCGAATTTTGGAGGGTAAAGGAAATCAGTTTGATCCGGACCTTGTAAAAGAGTTTCAAAAAGTATTTCCTAAATGGAGTAAAATTCATAATACATCCAACCAAGACCTAGGAATAGGCCATATCAAAATAAATGAGGCTTTAAGCTAATACAAAGGAGGCACGAAGATGAAAATTCGTAAACTTAAAAAAGTTAAAGCGACCGGATCTTGTTGGTGGTGCTGGTTTTTATAAATATCTAGAATTGAGTGGGGATGCTAGTGGAAAACTATGCATCCTTCTTTTATAAAAATTCACAAGATTAAGGGTGTTCAAATGAGTGTTACCCTCACCTCAAGACTATTATTGGTTCCAATCTTTATTCGCAAGGATAAAAAACATTACATCATTGAAGATAAAACTACAGGTGAGTTTTTTGAGATGCCAGAGGTTTCTGTTGCTGCAATTCATCTTCTCAACAATGGAGAGTCATTAGAGGTAATCGAAAGGCAACTGAGAGACAAATATCCTAATGAAGAAGTTAATTTAATTCTTTTTGCTGAACAGCTTCTAGATTTAAATTTGATTGCTGAAATTGACGGTGAAGTGGTTTCTTCAAAAGAAATGAATAAAGAAAGATTAGGATATTTATGGATTTCACCTAAGATGGGGAAATTCTTTTTTAATAAGGCCGCGTTGTTTTTCTATGTAGGAGTATTCATTCTCAATTTAACTCTTTTATTATCTCATCCTAGCCTTGTTCCTCAATATAAGGACCTATTTATTTTTAAATATATGGTTTTTAATATTCCCGCATGGCTTGGTATAACATTTTGTTTAGTGTTAATTCATGAGTTTGGACATATTTTAGCTATGAGAGCCCATAATCTCCCGACTAAATTAGAGATAGGCCATCGTTTATTTTTAGTTGTTCTTGAAACGGATATGTCCTCTGTTTGGAAATTATCATCAAAAGATCGGAATGTTTTATTTTTAGCGGGAACTTGTTTTGATACAGTGGTCCTTTCTATTGCCTTGATTAGTCAGCTTTTTGTATCAGATGGGCTAGGGATCTTTCAGGGGATCATGAATCTTGTTGTATTGGACACATTTATCCGGTTGTTTTATCAATTCTGTGTGTATATGAAGACTGATTTGTATTATGTTTTTGAAAATGTATCAGGATGCTATAACTTAATGGAGAATGCTCAGCACTTGATATTCAAGAGGTTAAGGTTTGTAAAATCAAATGTATCAGAAAATGATGTATTCCCGGGAGAGCAAAGGACTATTCTTTTGTATTCCATTTTCTATTTTATTGGAGTAATTTTGACTTTTGCTGTCTATGCAATCTTCTATATTCCACAATTATGGTTTGCTTTTAAAAAGGTTTTACCTGGTTTTTTAGAAGGCCCTGCCACTTTTCCATTTTGGGATGCTTTACTTTTCTCATTGCAAATAACCTTTTGTTTTGGTGTACTCTTATATTCTTGGAGAAAAAAGTATCTTCGAGGATATTAAGACATTTGTGACAGACATTTGTCTAAAATAACGTTTCTAGGGGTTTTTTTCCCCCATAATAGGGGGAATCCCTGATATATATAACACTGCCGTTTTTCTTACAATTAGAGTATGAAAAAACGGCAGTGTTATTTTTATTTAGGAGGAACTCCAATGGAAGCTAATATTTCAATGACTAAAAAACAAGAGAGATCAGTCAATGATGCATTTGCATCTCATTTTGCTAAATCAATGTTTCTGACGGTTGTTGGACTTGCGATCTTAACGTTTATCGGTACAAGAATGTTTACACATGTTGACTTGAATCTTTATGGATATATGGTAGGAACCATTGTATTTATCGGGGGATTTTTCTACCGCTTTATTGCCTGGGGAGAAAGACCGCCTACCAAAATTTTTATCAAAAAAGGCTTAAAACTATTATTTCGAAAAAGTACACCTAAAACTGCTGTAAATCATTTGGCTATTTATGATTTCATCCGGAATCGTGGAATGTACCGCTGGGTGCAGCACATTTTAATCGGTTGGGGATGTGTCCTTGCGTGCTTGGTGACTTTCCCGCTCGTGTTCAGCTGGATGTATTTTACAATGGAAGACAATGGCTACTATACCATCGTGTTATTTGGAATGAATGTAATGAACGTGAAAGCAGATGGAATCATCGCTTGGTTATCCTATAATGCACTTAATATTGCTGCAATCATGGTTACAGCAGGAGTAAGCATGGCTCTAAACCGCCGCTTAAAAAACATGCAAGCCAGAGCCGAACAGAAGTTTATGTACGATTTCTTACCGCTTTATCTATTATTGTTTATTTCCGTTACTGGCCTTTTATTAACAGTTCAAAACGTATTCTTGCATGGCTGGATGCAGCCGCAAATGTCACTGATTCATCAATTTTCAGTGATTGTGACACTCATTTACCTGCCATTCGGAAAACTTGCTCATATTCCTTTCCGTCCAATGAGTGTATTTGCAAGAAATTACCGTGAACATTATGGAGAACAGCATATGAAGGAATGTAAAGTATGCGGCGACCATTTTGTATCAGTTGAACAATCAAATGATGTCATTCAAGTTTTAGGTGTCAATGAAATGGAATTTAATATGCAGGATGGTTTTAATCTTGCAGAACTATGTCTGCCTTGCCGCAGAAAATATAGAATCTCAAGATTCTCAGGCTTCGCAACACATCAAGTTAAGGTCAAGGAGGCAAACCAGAATGCAAAGGGATAAATTTTTCAAAGAAATAGAAAATCTTCGTCATCCAAATGAAACGCTCGTAAAAACTCACTGCAGCTACTGTGGGATGCAATGTGGAATGAACCTGCGTGTCAATACAAAAACAAATAAAATCATCGGTGTGGAACCACGGTATGATTGGCCGGTTAACGTCGGAAAAATGTGCCCTAAAGGGGTTACAGCTTACCAGCAAACCAACCATGATGATCGGATTTTAAAACCATTAATCCGCGATGATGCATCACTTAAGGGTACAAAAGAGGGCTTTCGTGAAGCCAGCTGGGATGAAGCCTACAGCTTAATTGCTAAGAAGTTCGCGGAGCTTCAAAGTAAATACGGAAAAGATACATTGTCAGTATTCAGTGGTGTGTCGATGACAAATGAAAAGTGTTATTTGACAGGGAAGTTTGCTAGGGTTGGATTGCAAACACGCTATATTGATTATAACGGCCGCTTTTGTATGTCAAGTGCAGCCGGTGGATTCCTTCGCTCTTTTGGAGTTGACCGGGGTTCCACATTACCATGGACAGATCTCCATGAAACAGATTGCTTGTTCATCGCTGGAAGCAATACGGCTGAGTGTCATCCAACCTCCATGTTCAGAATATGGGCTGTTCAGGAAAGAGGAGGTTACTTAATTGTAGCTGACCCACGAGAAACCCCAATTGCAAGAAGAGCGGATGTTCACTTGGATTTACGTCCTGGAACAGACCTTGCCTTAGCAAATGGTATTCTCAATTTACTTATTCAAAACGGGTATGCAGATGAAGAATTCGTTAACAATCATACAAATGGTTTTGAAGAAACCAAAGAATTGGTGAAAGAATTTACACCAGAATATACAAGTGAACTGACGGGAGTAGCACCGGAAAAAATTATTCGCGCCGCTGAAATCTACGGAAAAGCACCAAATGCCATTGTCATGTTTGCACGTGGTATTGAACAGCAGCATAAAGGTGTTGATAATGTATCAGCCTACACCAATATGGCCTTAGTTACAGGGAAAATTGGCCGCCCAAAAGCGGGAGTAGCTACATTTACAGGGCAGGGTAATGGTCAAGGCGGACGTGAGCATGGTCAAAAATCAGATTTGCTTCCAGGTTATCGTAAAATCACCAATCCGAAGCATGTAGAAGAAGTATGCAAGGTTTGGGGAATTACCCCTGAAGAAATGCCGCAGCCTGGTGTTTCAGCCTATGAAATGTTCGAACTAATGGAGGAAAAAACAATCAGAGGTTTGTATTTGCTCTGCTCCAACCCAGCAGTATCCGCACCAAACTTAAACTTTGTCCGCAAAGCTTTAAAAGGCTTAGACTTTATGGTTTGTGCTGACTTCTATCTTTCCGAATCCGCAGAATTTGCAGATGTTATCCTTCCAACCGTTACATGGTCAGAGGATGAAGGAACGGTAACTAATTTAGAAGGCCGGATTATTAAAATCAATAAAGCACAAGAACCAGTTGGTGAATCAAAGCCGGATTGGCAGATTCAAGCAGAGTTAGCAGAGTATCTTGGCAGAGGCAAGTATTTCTCTCACTTGAAAACAGCGAGAGATGTGGCTGATGAATTCCGTCTTGCATCTAAGGGCGGTTATGCCGACTATTACGGGGCAACATGGGATAAGATCGACAAGCAAGATGGTGTGTTCTGGCCATGTAAAGATGAAAACGATCCAGGAACACCACATATGTTCCTAGATAAAAAATTCTATCATCCAGATGGAAAAGCAAAAATTTGTGCCTTACCATACCGTCCGCCAGCTGAAGAGCCGTGCGCGGAATATCCATTACGCTTAACAACCGGACGTGTCGTCTACCATTATCTTTCTGGGAATCAAACTCGCCGCATTCAGTTTTTACGGGATATGTGCCCAGAGCCTTATGTGGAAGTACATCCAGAAACAGCTGCAAAATATAAGATTGAACATGAAGAATTTGTACGCCTCTTTACACGTAGAGGAGAGGCTGATTATAAAGTGAAAATCACAGAAGCGATTCGAAAAGATACTGTATTTGTTCCGTACCATTTTGGCCACGAGAAATCTATTAACCTATTAACCATTCCAGCGCTTGACCCGATGTCACGGATGCCGGAATTTAAAGCGTGTGCCGCTCAGATTGAAAAACTAGAAATGAAGAAGGTGCAGTAAATGAAAAAGAGGCTATATCTTGAACTTGAAAACTGTATAGGGTGCCGTTCATGTTTGGCGGCTTGTACACAGTGCGGCGGGCATGAAGAACGTAACCGTAACTATGTTTACGATGTGAACCCGCTTGTTAACCGTCAAACCATGCCTCTTATGTGCCTGCACTGCGTAAATCCGGCTTGTGCTAGAAGTTGTCCAGCTCAAGCCATTCAAATACATGAAACAGGTGCCGTGCTATCGGCTCTTGTGGAAAAGTGTATTGGCTGCCAGAACTGTACCATTGCGTGTCCATATGGAATACCAAAGTTTGATACAGAGCAAAATTTAATGTACAAGTGTGATCTTTGTATTGACCGGACAAAGGACGGCATTCCGCCAATGTGTGCGAGCGTATGTCCCTCAAATACATTACAATGGCTGACAGATGAAGAGATAGAAGCGAAACAAAAGCAATTTAACCTGGATAACGGAAAATGGGTTACTAGTATGCCGTATTTAGAAGGCGAAACCAATGTAAAAGTGAACCTGCCTGGTATTCTGCAGGGCGTCACGAAACTGTTTTAGGAGGGATGAACATGTCAGAAAAAAATAATAAAATCCCGTTCAATGAAGATAATTATACCCATAATATTAACCGCAGCAATGAAAGAAAACTAGACCGGCGCGGCTTTATGAAAACATTAGTTGGAGCAGCAGGAGTATTTGCTGTTTCCTCTCTTCCATGGGGAGCATTAGCTGCAAAAGAATTAACTGGTTTGGGAGATAAAAAATATCCAAAGCAAAAAATTACTAATGTTAATTCTTTACCTGTAGGAGATGCAGTTGACTTTGCCTTTCCTGGTGAACATGACAGTGCAATCTTAATTCGATTATCTGAAAATAAATATGTAGCCTACCAAAATGCGTGTACCCACTTAAGATGTCCTGTATTTTGGAAAAAGGATGAAGGAGAAATGCTTTGCCCTTGCCACCACGGAAAATTCGATGTAGAAACGGGTGCGCCAATCGCAGGGCCGCCGCGGCGACCGCTTCCTGAAATATATGTAAAAGTGGAAAACGGTGCAGTTTACGCTGTGGGGGTGAAACGTTATGAAGCGTAGTTACCTGCCTGTCGTCTTTCTTTTAGCGGTTTTAATGTTAAATATTATCTTTACTCAATATATGGTCCATCAATATTTTTATGAGAATTATACCAATACGATCGTAGCCGTGGTGATCAACGTGATTTTATTCCCAATCGCATTCCTTATCTATAAAAAAGGTGTGAATGTCAATGACTAGTGAGACGTATATTGATTTTTGTTTTGTCCGTCCGTCAGCAGGCAATTTTACAGCTGAAGTTGACTCATTGTTAAAGAATACGTTTGCGAAAAAACGTCTAAATTGGTTTCTTGAAGAAAAAACCCTTGATGGGGCTGAGATGGTTATTGCGGAAATAAAAGGAATGAGTGACTGGGGTTCTGAAGATGAAACGATTCAATTTATCGAGGAACACGCCGGTGAGAAGTTTTGGGAGTATCTGCAAGGATATAAGATGTTCATCTATCCTGTGAAGAGAGGATGTAACAGCTGTGGGACTCATTAAGTTAGAAGATATGAGCCAGTTTGTTGGAGTACCAGTTGAGGTAGCCATTCAAGATGCTGAAGGCGGAGACCAAGCACCTGCAGTAAAGAAAGTAGTAAAAAAAGTACAGTTTTGTCCAGATGGGACACATATCCGCTTTTATTTTGATGATTTTTATTTTCTTGCCGTACCGATTTCTTCACAAGTAAAAGAGTCAGAAGGGCAATGGAGGGCTTTTGATTCAGAAAGCGGCTTATCATATACTATTAAAAAGGTCCAGGTTTTCTAAAAAGAACCTGCCTTTTTTATATAAATTATTAATATATTGGAGGGGCAATATGGATGAATTAAATTCAAAACAGCAGATTAGCTCTTATATAATTCATTCCCAAGAAGAAGAGATCAAACGGATTGCCCTAGAACTTCATGAAGGTGTCGGACAAAATCTTTATAGTATATTAACAGGCTTACAGTTTATTGAATCAGGCTCTAAAGAACCACACATGAAACATTATGTTCGCGAAATGTCGGAGTTGATTGAAAAGACCATTCAAGAAATTAGGCTCCTATCTGTTGAATTACATCCGCCTACACTGACAACCCTTGGTTTACTTCCAGCCATGAGGAGTTATATTAACTTATATACATCAACGTTTGGAATCCTGGTAGATTTAGAAACAACGGGTGACGAAAAAAGGATACCTGAAAAACATAGTATTACCGTATTTCGTGTCTGCCAGGAGGCACTTGCCAATATTGCCAAGTATGCGGATACTTCCAACATCTCTATTCATTTTAATTGGACGGAGGAAGAATTGACCATTACCATTTATGATTTTGGCAAAGGATTTCAACCAGAGGAATACAATAACCTTAATCCACTATCAGGGCTTGCCGCAATGAAAGAACGAATGCTTCTGACTGGCGGTCAGTGCAAGATTTCCTCTAAAATAGGGGAAGGAACTTCCATAGAAATATCTCTTCCGTTAAATCGGGATTAAAGGAGAGTTAAGAGTGATAAAAATCCTTTTGGTCGATGACCATGCAGTGGTTAGAATGGGACTTAAGATGCTGTTAAACACAAATCCAGAAATGGAGGTAATTGGTGAAGCATCGGAAGGAAATGAAGGAATTAAACAAGCGTTAAAGTTAAAACCTGATGTTGTGGTTATGGATCTAAGCATGCCGCATGGAAAAGACGGTCTATCCGCTACAATGGAATTGAAAAAGTTAATGCCTCAAGTGAATATCTTAATCCTAACGATGCATGATGATGAGGAGTACCTTTTTCGTGCCATTCAAGGGGGAGCATCTGGCTGTATCTTAAAAAGTGCCCCACATGCTGAATTAATGTCAGCGATCGAATCTGTGGCGGTAGGAGATGCCTATTTACATCCCTCTGCACAGAAGCGATTGATGGAAGAATATCTGAGCAGCGTAAAACAAGATGGGAATGATACGTACAATCTTTTATCTGATCGGGAAAAAGAAGTGCTGACACTTATTGCTAAAGGGTATTCCAATAAGGAAATTGCTGAACAACTAGTCCTTAGTGTTAAAACTGTCGAAACCCATAAAGGTAAGTTGATGGAGAAACTACAGATGAAAACCAGACCTGAGTTGGTGGAATATGCCGTAAGAAAAGGGTTATTGGGATATGGTATTTAAGGAGAAATTCTTAGATGAAAGAGATTAAGGAATGTCCTGTAGTAATGGAGGTTTGCGACAGTCTGTTGACTGTAGTTGATTGCGAATTTGTTGCCTTGGCTCTGCAAAATGAAGTGGGCCCGGATGTTAAGTGGCATTATGCTGCTGGCAATTTAAATGACAAATACAAAAGAATAACTGTCCGTTTCGGAAAAGGCATCGCAGGAAAAATAATCTCAAGTGGAAGTCCAATGATGCTCACAGATTTTCCAAACGGAATTATCGGAAAAGTTACGGACCATCCAATTATGCTTGCTGAAAAACTTGTTTCGACATATGCTGTCCCTTTATTTTTTCGTAGTGTACCTAAAGGGGTCTTACTTATTGGTAATCGGAAAATCAAAGCGTACACAGAAAAGGATCAGCAGTATGTAATGGAAGCTGCTAAAGACTTAGAAAAAATATTGACGGAACAGATACTTTGATAGATTCTGGGAGGAGCTAATGGACAAGGAAATGGACCAGCCTGCAAAATTCGCGAATCTTGAGTTAGAATTAAAAAAGTCAATGCAGGAATTAGTAGATATAAAGTTTGCGCTTGATGAATCTTCAATTGTAGCCATCACCGATTCTCGGGGCACGATTACATATGTGAATGATCAATTTTGCCATATTTCGAAATACTCCAGAGAGGAACTTCTAGGGCAAGATCATCGAATTATCAATTCCCAGTACCATTCAAAAGAATTTTTTCGAAAAATGTGGAAAACAATCGGTTCCGGTGAGGTTTGGAAGGGGGAAATCTGCAATAGGGCAAAAGATGGGACCCTTTATTGGATGGATACAACGATTGTTCCTTTTTTAAATGAAAAGGGAAAACCGTATCAATACTTAGCGATTCGTTATGAAATTACCGAGCGAAAGCGAGTCGAACGAGAGCTTCAAAAAATGATGACTACTATCATTAATGTTCAAGAAGAGGAACGAAAACGCTTGTCACGTAATTTACACGATGGGATTGGACAAAACCTGTATAGTCATTTGATTACGATTAATCGTCTCTTAGCCGAAATGGATCATCCTCTACTGCAGCAGATGCAAACCGAAGCAACCGAATTGATTGAAGAAATCCGCGAGATCTCATGGGAACTTCGGCCCTCCGTACTTGATGATTTAGGATTAGTGCCAGCTATTCGTTCGTTTCTATCCCGTTACTCTGACCATTACAATATTGATGTCTATTTTGAATGCGTGTTAAATCGGCGCTTGGACATCAGCATTGAACTAACGATTTACCGGATTATTCAGGAAGCACTCACGAATATACGGAAATATGCAGAAGTTAATGAAGCGACGGTCTCTGTTAGAGAAATAGAGGATGTTATTCGAGTGATGATTGAGGATAAAGGAAAGGGATTTGATGTGAAGAATCAAACCTTTGGTGTTGGTTTGTTTAGTATGGATGAGCGAGCACGTTCGGTGGGCGGAGAGTTATTAATCAGCTCTTCACCTGGGAAGGGGACTAAACTGATTTTAGAAGTACCGAGTTCTATTGTGGAATAGCAAAGAACCAGGCGACGTAATGCGCCTGGTTCTTTCTTTTAAATTTTAAATGAACTCTTTAATGATACAATGCGGTTAAATACGAGCTTTTCGACTGTGGTATGTTTAGGGTCGACGTTAAAGTATCCATGTCTAAAGAATTGGAATTTCTCCTGCGGTCTGCTTTCCTTCATGTTAGGCTCGACAAAGCCTTGTAACACCTGAATTGAATTTGGATTAACATTGTCCAAGAATGTCTTTTCTGTACCGCTGTTATCGTCTGTCTCGTCCAAAATCAGTGGTTCATAAAGACGGAATTCAGCAGGAACGGCATGAGCTGCTTCCACCCAATGGATTGTTCCCTTCACTTTTCTACCCGTAAACCCTGTGCCGCTTTTCGTCTCTGGGTCGTAAGTACAGCGCAGTTCAACTACTTTACCGGTTGAATCTTTTATCACTTCTTCACATTTAATGAAATAGGCATTTTTGAGACGGACCTCATTACCGGGGAACAGACGGAAATACTTTTTAGGCGGCTCTTCCATAAAGTCGTCTTGTTCAATATAAATTTCCCGCGAAAATGGAATTTTTCTCGTGCCCATTTCTGGATTCTCAGGATTGATTTCAGCATCTAGCAATTCAATTTGCCCTTCTGGATAATTCGTAATAACAACCTTTAAGGGATCGATGACACCCATTGTTCGTGGTGCTTTTAATTTTAAATCCTCACGGACGAAGTGTTCAAGCATTTGTGAATCAACTGCTCCAGAACCTTTGTGAATGCCAGTTTCTCGGACAAACGAAACAATCGATTCTGGCGTGAATCCTTTTCTTCTCATCCCGGAAATGGTTGGCATACGAGGATCATCCCAGCCATCCACAAATCCTTCATCTACTAATTGCTTCAGCTTCCGTTTACTCATGACCGTATTCGTTACATTTAGGCGGCCGAATTCTATTTGCTGTGGAGTGCTCTCCATTTCACAATGTTCGACAACCCAATTATAGAGGGGCCGTTGGTCTTCAAATTCTATCGTACAAATGGAATGGGTTACTCCTTCAATTGCATCCTCAAGTGGATGAGCAAAAGCATACATCGGATAAATGCACCATTTGTCACCGGTATTATGATGGGATGCATGGGCAATCCGGTAGATAACAGGGTCACGTAAGTTTATATTCGGTGATGACATATCAATTTTCGCTCGAAGGACCTTTTGGCCGTTTTCATAGACACCTTCCCGCATCTTTTCAAATAACTCAAGGTTCTCTTCAATCGAACGGGTCCGGTAAGGGCTATCCTTTCCAGGTTCCGTTAGTGTCCCACGGTACTGGCGGATTTCGTCAGCTGATAAGTCATCAACATAGGCTAATCCTTTATTAATCAATAGCACCGCACGTTTATACATTTCCTCAAAGTAATTGGAAGCAAATAATAAGTTATCCCATTCAAAGCCTAACCACTTTACATCTTCTTTGATTGAGTTTACATATTCGATATCTTCTTTTAACGGATTGGTATCGTCAAAGCGTAAATTGGTCAGCCCGTTAAACTCGTCGGCTAAGCCGAAGTTGATGACAATCGATTTTGCATGTCCAATATGTAAATAACCGTTAGGCTCTGGCGGGAATCGAGTGACGATTTTATGGTGCTTTCCAGATTCAAGATCTTTAATCATAATATCCTTAATAAAATTAGATGTGTTATTGTCCACCCTTTTCAACCTCTTTCATTCTTAACTCTACATTATAAATAACATAAATACAGATATTTTTCCATTGTTCCCAACAATTCATGTATAAAACACTCGGGAAATGGAAAATTTATTTATTTTTTAAGCATTCTGGAATTGGCAAGTGTGTATGAAAAAGACTACAATAGTTTCTTGAAGTAATATAAAGGAAGGGGAACTACAAATTGATTAACTTTGGAACGGTCGGAACAGGATGGATCACTGAATCCTTTATCAAAGCTGCAGAGCTCAGCGGTCAATTGCAATTAACAAGTGTCTATTCCAGAACAGAGGATAAAGCGAAACAATTAGCCGATACATATAACGCTCCATATTTTTACACTGACATTGAGGAGATGGCAAAGAGTTCAGAAATACAAGCGGTATATATTGCATCACCGAATTCTGTCCATTTTGAACAAACACTTACATTTTTGAAAAATAAGAAACATGTTATCTGTGAAAAACCGATTTTCTCAACGAGTGCGGAATTACATACAGCCTATCAGACAGCTGAGGAAAATGGCGTATATCTGTTTGAAGCGATTCGTAATATCCATACCCCCAATTTTAAAATACTAAAAGACAACCTCCAACGGGCTGGGAAGCTTCGTAGTACCATATTGCCTTATATCCAATATTCCTCTCGCTATGATTTATTTTTACAAGGGGAGGAGCCCAATATTTTCTCGGCTCAATATTCTGGTGGCGCGCTTGTTGATTTAGGTGTCTATCCGCTCTATTTAGCAGTCGGATTGTTTGGTGCTCCTAAGCAGGTCAACTATCATCCAGTGGTTCTTCGGAGCGGTGTGGATGGAAGTGGAACCTTGGTGTTAACGTATGATGATTTTATTTGTACGATCCTTTGTTCAAAAATTTCTCATTCCGAATTACCGTGTGAAATTCACGGGGAAGGTGGAACATTTTTCCTTGAAGATGCAGCCCCGATTTCAACTATTACCTTCGTGGACAACCGAGGAAAAGAGAGAGAAACCATTAGCGTCACCCAAGAAGAAGAAAATATGGTATATGAATGTGAAAACATTGCTAAGATTATTGAGACGAAAAATGATCAAGAATATTTGCGGTTAAAAAATTGGAGTGAAATCGTACTCCAAATTACCGAAGAAGCTAGGAAACAGAATAAGATCTTATTTGCAGCAGAAAAATAAAACAAGGCCAGGAGGATACGTTCTCCTGGCTTTATTTCATGAGGTTATCTTCCCAAAAAAAGCTTATTTAACATTTTATGAAGGGGTATGTGAATTCTTTATGAATTCAATATTCTCAATGACTTTTATCACATGCCGTGTTTTGTAAGTTCATTATAGTTGAGGGAGTAAGATGGGAGGAAACCTTATGAAATCAAAAGCTTGGTACCAGAAACAGTTGAAACGTAAACCTGTCCAAATTACAAGAAATACTGTTCAGGGTTTGTTTTTGTTGTTTTTACTATATGTTGGTCTGCAGTTTTATCAATTCTATTTGCATTTTGAAACACTCGGAAAATCCCCTTTTGTTGACCGTCCCTCTGCTGTTGAAGGTTTTTTGCCAATCAGCGGTTTGGTCGCCTTAAAAGTATGGCTTACGAGTGGCGAATTTGATGTCATTCATCCGGCCGGCCTCGTTTTGCTTGCATTTTTTGTAGGTGCAGGAATTATTTTACGTAAATCATTCTGCAGTTGGATTTGTCCTGTTGGAACAGTTAGTGAGTTGATTGGGTGGCTGGGCAGGAAAATTTTTAAGAGGAATTTTGAAATTCCGCGATGGTCGACCTGGATTTTAACACCAATAAAATACTTATTGATGTTATTTTTTGTTCTTATGGTTGTACAAATGCCCGTGTTTACGGCGAAAAGTTTTCTCGAGGAACCGTATAATAAAGTATCCGATGTAAAAATGCTCCTTTTATTTATCAATCTTGGCGGCTTTGCCTTGAAGTTTATCATTGTCATCTTTATCCTGTCCTTATTCTTTAGAAATTTTTGGTGCCGCTTCTTGTGTCCATATGGTGCACTGATCGGACTAGGCAGTATCTTTAGAATTACAAAGATTGAGAGAAATGAAGATACATGTACAAACTGCGAAATGTGCACAAAGGTTTGTCCGCAAAGATTAAAGGTACATAAAGTTGAGACAGTAAATTCCCTTAATTGTTCAGCCTGTCTGTCCTGTGTAGAGGCATGTCCCGTGAAAGACACGCTAAACATGACGGTAGCGCGGAAAAAGGTAAATAAATGGTTTGTTCCAGTTACCTTCTTCGTGCTGTTCTTCGTGGTTATTACGATTGCAAAAATAACCGGCCACTGGGATACCATCATTTCCTATGAGGAATGGAAACAGCTAATCCCGGAAGTAGAAAACATAAAATAAAGAAGGAACAGAAGCAAAAAATATAAGATTAATGAACAGTTGTAATATATAAAACTATAAAAATACTGCTATTTGGGTCATCCACAATAGTGGTGTTTTTTCGTTTCGAGTGTTAAACACATAGCCCACTTTTCATCATATAAATATAAAAAACTAAAATGGGTGAGTTATGATGGTTGGTAATAACAGAGAATTAATAACTTGGGTATTGCCATATCTCCCAATGGGAGCAGAGTTGGAATACCGAAATCAACAAGCAATCCTTCAATCTATGGATATCGATGGTGATGGAATCCAGGAAATCTTTGGGGTATACCGTCTTAACCGACAGCCCTATTTATTTGTTCTTAAGCAGTACTTTGGTCAATTTAAATATTATTATCCGCTTCCCTCTGAGGTGAAGCAAGACGTCATCCGAATGCTGTCCATTTCCAGAGAGTCAAGGGCCGTTTACCTTTTTCCTGTTGTGAGGAAGGAAATTGGCGGAAACAGTTGGGGCTATATGGATACAAAAGGTAAATGGGTTCTTCCGGCAAACTACGATCATGCAGAGGATTTCCAGGAGAATGGTTTGGCCATTGTTGGTTTAATGGACAAATCAGGTGTCATAAATTCTAGCGGTTATTATATCGTGCGTCCGAAATACGATACTATAACCCCTTTTTCTGAAGGCCGGGCCGTTGTCAATGATGCCCAGGGATTCAAGGTAATTAATGAGAATGGCAAGGAAATCACGGAAAAGGCGTATTCTATCATTGTTGGAGAGTATAAAGAGGGACGCGTTCGTGCTGTTGAAATAGATGCGAATGGGGAGTATTTATATGGGTATCTCAATAAAAGAGGGAAAGAAGTAATTCCATTAATTTATAAAACGGCAAGTGATTTTGAACAGGGGAAAGCAATTGTTAAAACTAAGGAAGGTAGGTTTCAACTTATTGATCTTACCGGAAAGGTTTTACAATCGTATCCTTATGCATACGTCGCTAATTACGGTCAAGGATTGCTTGCATTTCGGAAGAGGAACGATGGGAAGCTGGGTTATATTAATGAGCTGGGGAAAACAATCATAGAGCCGCAATTTTCGAATGGAGAGTCATTTAATGAAGGCCGGGCGATTGTCAGTTTGTCAGAGAATAATAGAGAAAACTTTGGCGTTATTGATCGGCAAGGTCATTTTGTAATTAAGCCAAACTATAATCAAATCTTAGATTTAGGTGAAGGTCGCTTTGCTATAGGAAAGGAGATTGACCCGAAACAGCCTTGTATGAGATCCATCTATGCCTTAGCTGATTCGGATGGTCATATCCTCACAGGATTTCATTTTACAGTGATCACGAAATTTGAGGATGGTCTTGCGTCTGTCACAGATGATCAGCATACTTATTTTATTGATAAACATGGAAGGCGAAAGGAACATCTGCCAATGGTTAGTGGCTCAGGCTGGCTTAGTTTTGAGAAAACACTAATTAAGGGTCATATTGACGACCATCTTATCTATTTTAATCAAACGGGAGAGTTACTCTGGAAGCAAGCCACTATTCTCCCGCTAAATAACCAATATTCGGTGGTGGAGCATAAATATAAACCTAATAAGGATTATTTAGTCTATTATCCACAAATTGCAGGGATGAAAAATCAAGAAAGTGTAAATCGCACTTTAAAGGAGATGGCGGGCGTAAAACCCATACCCGCGCACACTCAGTTGGAATCAAATTATACGGGGAACTATGATATTTCTTATTTTGAGAAAAACCTGCTGGTCATCAAGATTGAGGGCTACGACTACCCGTTTTGTGCGGCGCACGGAATGCCGGTGCAAAAATATGCTCATATTAACCTGAAAACTGGGTCGATGTACCAATTGAAAGACCTTTTTAAGCCTGACAGCCCTTATGTAAAAGTAATTAGCAATCTGATTCTTGAACAAATAAAAGGTAATAACCAATACTCATCTTACTTATTTCCTGATGATTACCATGGGATAAAGGCAGATCAACCATTTTTTATCAGTGAGGCTGGTCTGAATATCTACTTTCAACCCTATGAAATTGCGGCATTTGCAGCCGGTTTTCCTACCTTTATCATTCCTTTTGATGACATAAAAGAGCTTATTAATAGGAACAGCGAATTTTGGAAATCGTTTCACTAAGGAAGGCAGGAATTAATCCTGTCTTTTGTTTATGTAAACTAATGAAAAACTACACAGAAATATGAAATAATGGTGGTAAGTGCTAAATTATTATTGAAGGAGTGCATGGGTATGAAGATTTATGATATTTCTAGAAAGTTAATAAATGGGATGCCTGTTTGGCCAGGGGATACGGCCTTTCATTACGAGGTCGCATGGCCAATGGAGGAAAGTGGATCCGTTAATGTGGGTAAACTTGAATTGAGCACCCATACAGGAACACATGTGGACGCTCCCTTTCATTTTGATAACAAAGGAAAACGAATCATCGAGTTGAACCTCGACCTATACATTGGTCCGGCGAGAGTTATTGATATGCAAGGTAAGGAAAGCATTGGTGCCGCTGATTTAGAAAAGATTAATCTTGATGGATGCAAACGGGTGCTATTCCGAACCCTTTCCTGGGAAAACTCTGATGTTTTCCCTGAAAAGATTCCACATATTGAGCCAAACTTAGCTCCTTTTTTAGGAAGTAAGGGAGTTCAACTGATCGGCTTGGATATCCCATCTGTCGATCCAATTGACAGTAAAGAACTGCCTGCCCATCATAGCTTGAATGAGCACGGTATTCACATCCTAGAGTCACTGATGCTTGATGAAATCGAACCTGGAGATTACGAACTGATTGCCCTTCCATTACCACTATCAGAAGGAGACGGAAGTCCGGTTCGAGCAGTCCTGAGGAAGTAGAAGAATTTGGTGTCAGGCACCAAAAAGCGTGAATCCATTGGACTCACGCTTTTTTATCTTACTAAGGAAAAGTCACTGTTCCTTTGTCTGACTTGTATATTTTTGGCGATAAATTAACCAATAACCTCCAAAGCCAATGATAATAAGTAACCCCACCAAACCTGGAACAACATAACTTTTTAATGTTGGCTGGGCAGGCGCCAATTGTTTTTGAGCCAATTTTGCCTGTTCATTTTCTGTTGCGGTGCTTTTATTGGCTGAAACAATTTTATTATTATCTGAGGTTAACGCAGCCATTTGAGCTGTTTGGCTAACTACTGAATTATTTTGAGGAGAAGAAACTTCTATTCGAGAATCGGCAAAGACAATCGTTCCTACTAGAAAAAACAACAGTGATGTGATAAGAGCAATCTTATTAAACATCATATTCAACTCCGCTATATTGTAATCTTTCTGTTGTTTATTCTATCATCGTTAGTTGCAGGAAATATCACTTTTTCCGCAAAGTTCACAAAGCTTTCGAAAATTAAATACTCTTAAAAATTAACCAAAAGTCTTCCAAAACATAGAACCTCAGTGTATCGGGGTCATTTTTTATCGAAAATCTTCTAAAGCCAAACTTGATATAAATCAATTTCAATTGAAGAGAAGGGTGATAAACTGAAGCATAAACTTAAACTCTGAACAAAGGGGAGCGAGAATGATGTTTGAAATAGTTGATAAAAAAGCAGTAATGGATATTCGGGAACGAATTGCAAAGGGCGAACATCCACGTCGCGAAATATTGAATTTTGTTAGAGAAGCACCAATAGGCACCATTTTTGAAATTCACTTGCCACATCGAGGGGAACCGCTGATTGCCAGTTTACAATCATTAGGCATGAATGTAATTGTTAATGAATTAGAGCCCATGCATTTTAGACTAATGGCCATCAAGCTTTATGAAATTAACTAATCCCTGATACTTGTTTCAGTTGATCCAACTCTAGAATCTGTATTTGTCGACGCCCGTCCATGCTGATTAGTTTTTGCGACATGAACGAGACCAGCTTCCGGCTTACCGATTCTGGGGTTGTTCCAATATAGCTGGCTAAATCCTTTTTAGTAATTGGCAGAGTAAAAGTACCATTTTTTGCATTCATTTTATCATGGAATAGAATGAGTGCTCTTGCCAAGCGTTGTTCTACTTCCATAAAACTAAGAAAGCCAACGGACTCATCAGATTCATATAGACGGTCGTTGACAGTTAGTAAGAACCTGTAGGACAACCCAGCGTTCTTTTCCATCGTGTTGAGAAAGTCCTTTTTCTCGATATAACAAATAACCGTTGATGTTCCCACGGTTTCTGCATTCAAATAATGATTTTCATTTTTTAATAATGAAAATAAGCCGAAGAAATCCCCTGGAAACAGCAATCTAACAATTTGTTCTTTCCCATCTGGGGACATTTTTGTTAGCTTAATCAGTCCTTCATTCACTATGAATAATGTCTCCGAACGTTCGCCATCTCGAAAAATATATTCTCCCTTACCAAAACGTTTGCTCATAGTTACCTTTTGCAGCTGTTGAAGATCGCCTTGGTTCATCCCTTTAAAAACCGGTACGGATGTAATGCATGATGATTCATGAGAGCAGCAATGGTCACAGCACATTCTAAATCAATCCTCCAACTTTCTAATAACTTCATAGTATCTGTTTTGTTTAATCTATGTAGTGATTTACATCAATTCTGCTTTTCTTGATATAGATCAATGTTAACTAGAACGATTCGCATTACAATCAAAGTATAACAAGCAGTGAAGGGGTGCTATTTAAGTGAGTATCATGGAATTAGCATTAAATGAAGTTGCCTGCTCAGGATGTATCGGAAAAATTAAAAGAGAAATGCAAAGAACATATGGAATTGAAAAAGTTAAAATCCTAACAGGTAGTGGGAAGATTCAAATAAACTTTAATGAAAGCTTTATACACTCCGAGGAAATAAATCGGAATCTTTATAAAATGGCATTGCGAATATTTGATTAATGGCTGCTCATAGTGGGCAGTTTTTTTTTGAACATTACATCTTTATTAAGAACATAAAGTTCGTTATAATGTTGTATGTGTTACGACTGAACTCGAATAAGCGACGGTAATAATTTTCTCTTCCAGGTTAAATAATAAACAAAAATGGGAGGGATTTTTTTGGAGCATAATCAGGATAGTAAGTTTGAAGAAACTTTTCTTCCAATGACCTCGGTTGGCAATGGCGTGGGGATGGCTGTTTTACCCGATGTATATTGTTATACCGACAAAATCGTGAACCTCGTACTTGTTGGAGATCCGAATAAATCGGGGGAATTTGTGCTCATTGATACAGGTATGCCTAAGTCCGCAGAAAAAATAATGGAAATGATACAAGAACATTTTGGTGAGCGGGCCATTCCAAAAGCGATCGTTTTAACACATGGACATTTTGATCATGTCGGATCAGTGGCTGAATTGTTGGAAGAGTGGAAGATTCCGGTTTATGCTCATGAACTAGAACTTCCCTTTTTAACTGGCCAACGTGACTACCCACCTGGTGACCCAAATGTTGATAGTGGACTTGTTGCAAAATTGTCACCGATGTTCCCAAACCATGGAATTAATATAAGTGACTATGTTCATGTCCTACCTGCCGATGGGACTATTCCAAATATGCCTAATTGGAAATGGGTACATACACCAGGTCATACACCAGGACATATCAGTTTATTCCGTGAACAAGATCGGGTGCTCATTGCCGGTGATGCGTTTGTGACCGTAAAACAAGAATCACTCTATAAAGTAATGACGCAAACACAGGAGATTAGCGGGCCCCCTAAATATTACACAACTGACTGGGAAGCGGCATTTGAATCCGTGAAAAAGCTAGAGGCACTCAAGCCTCAAGTAGTGGTGACCGGTCATGGGCTTCCTATGGGCGGTGAAGAACTAGCAGAAAGCCTTTGGTATTTAGTGGAGCATTTTGATGAGATTGGCCGTCCTAAGAGTGGAAGATATGTGAATTAAAAATCCTGAAAAAAACTTGAGCTGCCGACGCATGCAGCTCTTTTATATGAACATTATGTTCTTTTTTGAGAACAAACGAAAGAATTCATAGATTTCAGCATAGATACTACAAAAATAATGGAAACTAATCGAACAATTTATGAGGTGGTAATAATGAAACTCTGTATATTCCTGTTAATTGCTGGACTATTGGATGCTGTTCTGACGCATGTTGGGATTGCTTCAGGTATCGTTTCTGAAGGGAACCCGATGATGAAACTGGTCATTGAAAAAAGCTGGTCTTATTTCTACATTATTAAAATCTTTTTGCCCCTAATCTTGCTTGGGTTGTTTTACCTGCGCCAATTAAAAGGCTGGATTCGGACGCTCTTGGTTTCTACTTGCGTTCTTTACTTCTCAGTACTGATTTATCATATGGTTTGGATTGCCCTCTATTTTAATTCTGCATCATGACTTTACACTATTCCTAACTAGACACTCCAAGATTATTACGTTAGTATCAATACGATATGTAAAGACAAATAATAAGAAAAATGATTTTATAAAAGGAGTACACTATGTTAAATACTTTAAAACCATACTTGCAGGCAGCATGGGAAAAGTCAGGATTTCAACAGCCGACTTCCATTCAAGAAGCGGCCATTCCGATGATTCTCGAAGGCAAGGATTTAATTGCCGAGTCACCGACAGGTACTGGTAAGACGCTTGCTTATCTCCTGCCATTATTACATAAAATGGATCCTAGTTTACAATCCCTCCAAGCTATTGTATTAGCTTCATCACAAGAGTTGGTGATGCAGGTTTATCAAGAATTTCAAAAGTGGTCTGAAGGCAGTGGAATCAGAGGCACTTCCATCATTGGCGGAGCCAATATGAAACGGCAGCTTGAGAAATTAAAGAAACGCCCTCATGTCATATTTGCTACACCTGGCCGTTTACTAGAACTAATCAAACAGAAAAAAGTGAAAATGCATGAAGTAAAAATAGTCGTTCTCGATGAAGGAGATCAATTACTCATTCACGAACATCTTAGTACTGTTCAAAATATTGTGAGATCAACAATGAGCGACCGCCAAGTGGTCTTGTTTTCAGCAACAATGAAACCGGCGACAGAGAAATTAGCCAAAGAAATGACGAAGGACCCAGAAATTCTTCGCATTGAAAAGGATGAACTTGCGTCTTCTGGGGAAGTGGAGCATATTTATTTTTCCTGTGAGCCAAGAGACAAGATTAAGCTTCTTGAAAAAATCACACGTTTAGAAAATAGTAAATCGCTTGCTTTTATTAATGATATTGGCGAAATTGAAGTATTTAAAGAAAAATTACATTTTAAAGAGCTATCCATTGGAATCTTGCATAGCGACATGAAGAAGCTCGAACGACAAGCTGCATTAAAGTCTTTCCGTGATGGAAAAATGAGCATGTTGATTGCAACGGATGTAGCGGCAAGAGGACTTGATATCCAAGGAGTTACTCACGTGGTTAATATCGATTCTCCAAAGGATATCTCACAGTATGTGCACCGAGCGGGACGAACAGGCAGAATGGGTGCGAATGGGATTGTTATCTCGCTTGTTACCGAGAGGGAAGAACGAGAATTGAAACAGTATTGCCGTGAATTAAAGGTCCCGGTTAATAAGAGAGTTTTTTACAAAGGACTTATCGCTGAAGAGGGACAAAGGGAACACAAACTAAGAAGATGATAGTCGGCAATGGCAGTGGAGTAAAATCCACTGTCATTTTTTTATAAGAAAGGACTTTCAATTCTATTGCTTGAATAGTTAAGAAGAAGAAACGGAGGAGAACAACCCATGGAAAATCCGAAATTAAAAAAAATGGCTGAAGAGTGGCTTGAAGAAGCAACTATCACACAGATCCAAGAAAAATTTGCGCAAGGGGAGCTTACATCGAAAGAGCTTGTCTTGATGTATCTAGATAGAATCGCTAAGTATGACAAACATTTGCATTCCATCCTTGAAGTGAATCCTGATGCATTGCAGATAGCTGAAGCGCTCGATAGCGAACGAAACGAAAAAGGACCTCGCAGTCCATTGCATGGAATTCCGATCTTACTAAAAGATAACATTGATACTCACGATAAAATGCATACAAGCGCGGGGTCTCTTGCCTTAAAAGATTCAATTGCCCTCCATGATTCATTTGTGACAGAACAATTACGCAGAGCTGGAGCAGTCATTCTTGGTAAGACAAATATGACTGAATGGGCAAATTTCATGGCAATCGGGATGAAAAGCGGGTATAGTTCACGAGGCGGACAGGTTTTAAATCCATATGGACCAAGCAAGTTTGATGTAGGTGGTTCTAGCTCAGGTTCAGGAGCAGCCGTTGCCGCTAACTTTGCCACAGTAGCGGTTGGAACGGAAACATCTGGATCCATCTTAAATCCTGCTTGTCAAAATTCCTTGGTAGGAATCAAGCCGACAGTGGGTCTTATCAGCAGACGAGGGATTATTCCAATTGCACACTCCCAGGACACAGCTGGTCCAATGGCTAGAACAGTGGAAGATGCTGCAATTCTTCTAACGGCACTAAGTGGAAGCGATAAGAAAGATCCCATTACCACAACAAATCCATTTGCTCAAAAAGACTTTTCCAAACATCTATTGACGCATGGACTAAGCGGGAAAAGAATAGGCATAGCCCTAGAAGGCTTTATCGAGTTATTAAGTGAAGAAAAACAAAAGGTGATTCTTGCAGCGGTTGATAAATTAAAAACCACTGGTGCTATCGTGATTGATAACATTGAAATTCCATCTGCCAAAGCCGCTTGGAAGTATGATGTTTTAACCTATGAATTTAAACCAGATCTTAATGCGTATTTAAACAGCCTCCATCCATTGATACCTATTAGAAATATAACAGACCTTATTGATTTTAATAAGAACAATGAGGAGAAAATGCTCGAATACGGTCAGGCAGTCCTGATCGAGTCTGAAGAAACAAGTGGCTCGTTAACAGAAGCTGCTTATTTTAACGCATTGGAGTTTGACCTTTATCATTCGAAAAACCAGGGAATTGATTTTGCCTTAGAAACATCCAACCTTGATGTGATTGTTTTCCCAAGTGAAGAAGGCTCTCATATTAGTGCAAAAGCGGGTTATCCATCCATTGCTGTTCCAGCTGGTTATACAGCAGAAGGGGAGCCAGTCGGGATTACATTTGCAGGAACGGCCTACAGTGAGCCTCTTTTAATCGAAGTCGCTTATGCATTTGAACAAATGACTAAATTTAGAAAAGCGCCGATCTTGAAAAAGAATAAGACTATTTAGTTTCACTCATACTATCAATGTATTTCTCAAAAAGGAGCTGGTAGTATGGGAAGACAGAAGCTAGGTAATCAAAATGCACAACGAAATAATAATCGCAAAAAGCAAATGAGAGATAGTGAAGAGCTGGTTGAATTCACAACTGGTGAAGAAGTAAAACACAATCGTCCAAATAGTAAGTAATAAACGGCGCCTCCTTCACATGAGAAGAGAGGCGCTTTTTTGTTTGATAAGAAAGTGTAAGTTTTTGAACTTAGATTAAGATCTAGCTCCAGGTCATACGCCGCTGTACAGGGCGCTTGTGCTTTCTTAGATAAACTCACTCTTCAGCAAGTAATTTTAGTGCTTTTTTAGCAGGTCCCTCGATCACGTCGCCTGAATATGCATACCGTGAACCGTGACAAGGACAATCCCATGTTTTTTCCGCATGGTTCCATTCACATTCACAGCCAAGATGGGTGCAGGTAGTATCAACAATATAAAGTTTACCTTTTTCGTCCTTATAGGCACCCGCTCTTTTTCCGTTATACATCACAACAGAACCTTCGCCATCCGACAGATCGTCCGGATCTCCTGGAACAATTTCAAGCTTGCCCTTAATTAGATGTTTGGCAACGTCGATATTAGTGGTGGCAATACTTTTTAAATCCGGGTCAGCATGGAATCGGGACGGTGAATAAAGCTCTTTGTACGGATTCTCGTTGTTTAACACATAATCGGCTAATAAACGGCCAGCCATGGTTCCTGTTGTCATCCCCCATTTTTTAAATCCCGTAGCCACTAAAATATGCTCCCGCTCAGAAGTAATTGGACCAATATATGGCAGCTTGTCCAATGTAACTAAATCCTGTGCAGACCAGCGGTAATCATATTCCTTAATCCCAAAAACCTCTTCTGCAAATGCTTCAAGATTTTCAAAATGCGCAATCGTATCAATACCTTGGCCGGTTTTATGGTTTTCACCGCCAATTATAATGAGGTTTTCCCCGTTAACTGGTGTATAACGAATCGAACGGGATGGACTATCCGCGCTAATATACATGCCGCCAGGATATTCTTTGTCTGTTTTAATTCCAATCGCATAAGACCGGTCGGCATACATTCGTGCAAAATAAAGACCTGGCAAATCGTAAAATGGGAAATGAGAGGCAATAATCACTTTAATGCAATTTACCTTTAAACCAGATTTGGTAACAACCCTTGACTGTTGTTCATCATCTTCAATGTCAGTAGCGGTTGTATTTTCAAACACCATACAACCGGCTTTCACGGCTTCATCCAAGAGGACTTTTAAATATTTTAGTGGATGAAACTGGGCCTGATTTTGCATCATCAAGGCTGCTTTCACTTCGATATTGAATGGAATCGTATCTTTTAATGCTCCATCAATACCAAGACGTTTATATGCTTCCCACTCCGTGACCAGCTTTTCTTTATATTCATCCGTGACCGCATAAATATAAGCATCTTGTTTGCTAAAATCACAATCAATTCCTTTTTCATTTACATTATTTTCAACAAATTTTATAGCGTTCATATGTGATTCGAAATAAATCCTGGCCTTTTCTTCTCCGAAATGGTTAATAAATTCGTCATAAATTAAATCATGTTGGGCGGTAATCTTTGCAGTTGTATGACCAGTTGTACCATTCAAAACACTGCCGGCCTCTAATAATGCGACCTTGACGCCTTCCTTTGCAAGTAAATAAGCAGCTGTAATCCCTGTAATCCCCGCTCCAACAATGGCCACATCGACAGATATATCTTCAGTTAAATTCTTAAAAGTTGGTAATTCTATTTCACGCCAATACGTTTTTGGGAATTGTGGAATTTTTTCAGATGAACTCATATATACTCCTCCAGCCTAAAAAATGACATCATAATTAATTTTCCCAAAGGAGTTAAAATACATGTAATCAAGGAAAGATTTTCTTAAAATAAGGCTGTGTTAAACTTGTCTGTTGATTTCCGTTCCAGGCGCTTCGCTTTCCGCGGGCGTTGCGGGGAGCCTCCTCGGCGCTTTCAGCACCTGCGGGGTCTCCCCAGCCCCGTACTCCCGCAGGAGTCTTCGCGCCCTCCACTCCAATCAACAGTGTGCCAAAATTAACATTATCCTTTAACACAGCCTTACATAAAAAGAACCCAGCGTATGCAGGGTTCCTATTCCTCTTTGTCAAATTCCAATGGATCAATTCGGGTAGAGTCTTCGGTATTTAATGAACTTCTAAGGAAGTAGAAGAATGTACCTCCTATACAACCAAGTAATATAAATAAACCAATCGTTGTGACCCACCAAATTGCTGCCATTGTATTCCCCCTTTGAAAAGCGAAAGAGATGATTGTCTTAAGCTTTTCTAAAAATATATGCAAAAGGGGGGAGGATTTTTCCAACGAATTTCACTTAGTCTTTTTTCTTAAGTGAAGCATAATAGTCCACTTTTTTGATATTTACACCGACAAAGGTTTCAATAATCGACTGGCCGCCGGCAATCGATAAAATTAAGATGACCACAAAGGTAATCCGGGGAAAGAGTAAATAGGCTCCCCCAAGTAAAATGGCACTCCAAACACCTGCACACCAATAACATTTCAATAAATAACCGAACATCGATGTCGGAACTTCCTTTGTTTCTACGCCGGCGTCTGTTTCCACCTTGATTTTCTTAACAAAAGGTTTACGGATAAATTCGGTAATCTTATCAAAGACAATTAAATGGGTTAAACGATAACTCGCTAAAATTAACATTATATATGTCATCCATGAAATTTCCTTCACTTTTAATCCTCCATAATGTAGACCAAATTTAAATGAATCAAAATTTTTTAATCCATTGTATATTTTGAGCTTGAAATCAAGATTATATATTCGGAGGAGGCGAAAAAATGAAAAAATCTTTTTGGTTTAGTTTACTGTTTTTATTATCGCTATTTTGTCTTCCAAGTGTGTCTTTTGCCCAGCAAATCTACACTGTTCAGCCGGGTGACACACTTTGGAAAATCGCAGTCAGGTATCAAGTTGGGATTTCTGAGATTATTTCTGCCAATCGGCAATTTCCGAATCCGAATTTGATCTATCCAGGTCAAAAGGTAACCATTCCTAGCTTCGATTCTGTCAAGAGCATTGAAAGTCAGGTCATTCAGTTAACCAATCAGGAACGTTCGAAAAATGGATTAAAAGCGTTGACTCCAGATTGGGAACTGTCAAGGGTGGCTCGTTACAAAGCCAATGATATGAGAGATAAGAACTATTTCAGTCATACCAGTCCAACATATGGCAGTCCATTTGATATGATGAAAAACTTTGGAATTTCCTATCGTTCAGCTGCTGAAAACATTGCAGCAGGGCAAACAACACCTGCATCAGTTGTCCAAGCATGGATGAACAGCTCTGGTCATAGAGCCAATATATTAAGTACGAAATCAACCTATATTGGAGTTGGCTACGCTCAAGGCGGCTCTTCAAGACACTATTGGGTTCAGATGTTTATCTCTAAATAAGCTTAAAAGGGTCAGTATCTTAAGCATTTCGCTTAAGGACTGACCCTTTCTACGTCTTAGGACCGAGATAAAAATCAAGCTAAGGCGCAATTATGACAAACAATGAAAAGAGGTAAGATGATATCAAGATAAAGAAAGGAGAAAAATAAAATGAAAAAATTTGGTTTATTGTTAGCAGGTGGAATTTCAGCAGTGATCTTGCTTTCAACCATTGGTCCAATGCTGGGGTTACTCGTAAGCTTGGTACTCCTCTACTTCATATTCAAACAGTTCTTAAAAGCAAAATCTACAGGTGGAAAAATCGGGCTTGGCATGATCGGCCTCATCGTTCTATTGGCCTCTATTCATAATGCCCCAGCCCTCATAGGAGTGGCTGCAGCTTATGTATTATACCTTGTTTATAAAAAATGGAACCAAAATAAGGAAACTGCC
The DNA here is from genome assembly GCF_023714155.1 of Neobacillus sp. MER 74. Lineage (NCBI taxonomy): Bacteria > Bacillati > Bacillota > Bacilli > Caryophanales > Bacillaceae > Neobacillus > Neobacillus sp. MER 74. Next base: position 164,793 of record NZ_JAMAUV010000005.1, on the reverse strand, counting down.
GTAAAGGAAGAGTCTGACCCATTTGTTAATTTTGAAAAACAATGGAATGAACTGAAAAATTATTAAGATTAAAAGGAGAGAATACAAATGACAAACTTATTTACAAGAATTAAAAATACGATTACAGCAGATTTACACGAGGCACTTGATCAAAAAGATAAAAAAAATCCGATTGCATTATTGAATCAATACCTGCGACAATGTGAACAAGAAACGGAGAAAGTTAGAAAGTTGTTAGAACGTCAATATACATTGAAGGATGAATTTACGAGAGAATACCAGCAGGCAGCCCAGTTAGCTGAAAAAAGAAAATACCAGGCGGATGTAGCTTCTAAGGCTGGGGAAACAGAGCTTTATCAGTTTGCCTCTTCAGAGTTTGAGCAATATGCGGACCGTGCAACACGATTAAGTGTATCGCTTGAACAAGTAAAAGGGCAACTAGTAGACTTAGAAAGAAAATATGAAGAAATGAAGCACAAAATCAAGGATATGCACCTAAGAAGGATGGAATTAATGGGCCGTGAAAATGTGACACGTGCGAACCACCAAATCAACCAAGTGCTTGATGCAAATACTTATTCAGATAAATCCTATTCAAAGTTTAAAGAGATTGAGAACTATCTTGACCGTTTGGAACATCAAGTGAATAGTTCGTTTTATCGTAATACCATTGATGCTCGGATCGCTCAGTTAGAAAAAGAAATGAAATTAGAAGAAAGCAAGTCCATTTAATTACAAATATGGTATGCTAAAAGAAAAGCGGTGGCGCGCTGCACATGGGCGCAAGGATAAAAGGCGTAGGCTTTCTGCGCCTTTTGTCCATACATTAAATTAAATGATGAGCCAGATATTTATAAGGGAGGGTGGGCCATGTTTAAAAATACCAAAAATGATTATTTAGGCTGGATGTTCATCATTGGTGCAATCATTCTAGTCATGGAAATATTATTTTTCAACAGCGGGCTTATTTTTTCCCTTATCATATCTGGCGGCATGATTTTTCTCGGCCGCAAGCGTGCTGGGAAAAAAAGAGGAAAGTTTCTTTTTATCGGCGGAATTATCTTTTTTGTAATTAGTATCTTTCACATGATAACGTTTAGGTTCTTTTTGCTTGCCATATTACTGCATTTTTTAATTCAGTTTATTAATTCAAAAAAACATCCTAAAAAGATTACACCGGAAATCATCCAGGAGGAGGAAACCACGGAACAAGAAACTCTGATTAAAACAGAGCCATTATTTGAAAATATTGTTCTTGGTCAACAGAAGACCCCTACTGGTGCTTATAAATGGAATGATGTAAACATCCAGGCAGGAATTGGCGATACCATCATTGATCTTAGTTTTACGATGCTTCCAAAAGGGGAAACCGTTATCTTTATACGAAATCTCGTCGGGAATATTCAAATCCTTGTTCCTTATGATATTGAAGTAAGTATCCACCACTCCTGCATAGTAGGTTCAACAAGTGTTTTCGAGCACCATGACTCGAAACTTTTCAATCGGGTCTTACACGTAAAGACACCTGGATATGAGGCAGCCGAGCACAAAGTAAAAATATTTACCTCGCTCGTTGCCGGAAATTTAGAGGTGAGCCGGATATGAGCACAACCCAGCGCCAAATTTTCTGGAGTGTCGGCTTTTCCTTTTTTATTGCGATCATTATCGGTGCCATTTTTATCTTTGTTTTTCCATTGGGCAGTTGGGCAGAATTGTGGAGTAAACAGTTCATGAATATTCCCTTTGTTATCTTTATCCCTGCTTTTAGTATTGCGGTCGGAATACTTTTAGGTGCGTTCTCTGGGATGTATTGGAGAAAGCAGTTTCTCTCGGTTGAACATTCCTTGCATTTATTAGAGGAAGGGAAACAGATAGAAGTGAAGGAGAAGCCAGTGATCTCGGAAATGCAACTGATTGCCAACCGAATAGACAAAATCGGTAAACAGATGTCAGAGCAGGCTAAACTTTCTCAGCGCTTAGCCACCGAGAAGGTAGAGGACTTAGAAGGAAGAATACAAGAAATAATTGAACAAGAACGGAACCGTCTAGCCCGTGAGCTTCACGATTCTGTCAGTCAGCAATTATTTGCTGCTTCGATGATGATGTCAGCCATCAACGAAACCAAGCAGCAATCACCACTAGAAAATGACCGTGAAGCAAAGCAATTGAAAATTGTAGAGGAAATGATTCACCAATCACAGTTAGAAATGCGGGCCCTTCTTTTACATTTGCGTCCTGTTGCCTTGAAGAATAAAACACTCCAAGAAGGAATTGAAGAGCTGTTAATCGAATTATCTCAAAAGGTTGAAATGGATATTAAATGGAAAACGGAGGCCTTTCCCTTGGATAAAGGTGTGGAAGATCATCTTTTCCGAATTCTGCAAGAATCTATATCAAATACGTTAAGACATTCGAAAGCAAGCTTGCTCGAAGTTCTAATGGTTAAAAGGGATGATTTAGTCATCCTAAGAATTGTAGATGATGGAATTGGTTTTGATGTTAATGAGATGAAGGCAGGCTCCTATGGAATGCAAAATATGCATGAGCGTGCTGTTGAAGTAGGCGGTACGTTAAAAGTAGTTAGTGTAAAAAATCAAGGAACAAGGCTGGAAGTAAAGATTCCGGTGATGATTAATGGAGATGGTGCCAATGATTAGAGTAGTATTTGTTGATGATCATGAGATGGTAAGAATCGGGGTTTCTTCTTATTTATCTGCACAGCCAGATATTGAGGTAGTAGGAGAAGCGGACGATGGAACAAAAGGTGTAGAACTTGCCCTCGAACTTCGCCCTGATATTATCTTAATGGATTTAGTTATGAAGGAAATGGACGGGATTGAAGCAACGAGGCGAATCATTGAAAAATGGCCTGAAGCAAAAATCATCATCGTAACCAGTTTCTTGGATGATGAAAAAGTATATCCTGCACTAGAGGCTGGAGCCACAAGCTATATGCTTAAGACATCTAAAGCTGGTGAAATAGCCAATGCAGTCCGCGCTACATACCACGGACAATCGGTCCTTGAACCGGAAGTTACTGGTAAAATGATGGTGAAAATGCGTCAAAAGAATACCCATCTGCCACACGAAGACCTTACCTCTCGTGAAATTGAAATATTATTATTAATGGCCGAAGGCAAAACCAACCAAGATATTGCGGATGAATTGTTTATTGCCCTCAAAACCGTCAAAACCCATGTCAGCAATATTTTGAGCAAGCTCAACGTACAGGACCGAACGCAAGCAGTCATCTATGCATTTAAGCATTCATTAATTAAATAAATCCCGAAGGCTTTCCGAAATGGAAGGTCTTTTTTTTTATAAAAATGCAAAAATTTAATTGAAAAGGTTTCTCATTTATTGTTATGATATAAATGCAAATGAAAATGATTATCATTATTATAGATACCGGAGGATTACATACATGAAACTATTAAAAGTGTCAGGCACCCTAATTTTATCTAGCAGTCTTCTATTTGGATGTTCAAACAATACAGAGGAAACTTCAACAAAAGAAAAGGTAAAGGAAAAAGCTGTTACAAGTGAGGCTTCGCTTTCTGGGGTCACTGATGATTACAGGGCATATGCCATAGGGGAAATTGAAGAATTTGTTAAGGCAACAGATGCCTTTACAGCCGCTGTTAAAAAGGGAGAAATCGAACAAGCGAAAGCTCTGTATGGACCAGCGCGGATGCACTATGAGCGCGCTGAACCAATTGCGGAAGTGTTCGGTGACCTTGACCCGAAAATTGATGCACGAGAAGGCGATGTTCCTGAAGCGGAATGGGGCGGATACCACCGGATTGAAAAAGGTCTTTGGATCGATAAAACCACTAAAGGATATGAGCAGTACGCGGAGCAGTTAATGAAAGATGTTAATCTCCTGCGTGCCAAGGTAGATACCGTTGAAGTGACACCAGAATTATTGATAACTGGCGCTGTTGACCTATTAAATGAGGTATCCACTTCAAAAGTAACAGGCGAAGAGGATCGTTATTCTCATACTGATTTATATGATTTTGCTGCCAATGTGGAGGGAGCAGAAAAGATTTATCAATTGCTTAATCCGGCATTAACGAAAAAAGATGCGGACGTTTCAAAAGAAATTCAAGCCCGGTTTGATGATGTGTACAGTTTATTGAACCAGCACAAAAAGGGAGATGGCTACAAACTCTACACAGAACTATCAAAGGACCAAGTAAAAGAACTAAGTCAGGCGATTGATGCACTAGCAGAACCACTCTCACAAATAGGACTTGTTACGGAGGCGTCTTAATTGGCAAAGAATACAAACATCATCGATGAATCTTCAGTAATCGGAAAAAAGATTTCGCGAAGGGATATCCTTAAAACGGCCGGTGTTGGTGGTGTCGGAGTGATACTGGGTGCATCTGGATTAGGAGGATTGCTTTCTATTTCGGAAAGCAAAGCTACCACTAAAGAAGCCCACGATATCGTTCCCTTTTATGGAAAACATCAAAGTGGAATCACCACAAAAACGCAAAACCATGTGTATTTTGTTTCCTTGGATGTAACCACCTCGAAAAAAGAAGAGCTGGTTCAATTATTCAAGGATTGGACAAAGGCTGCTGGCCTATTAACTGAAGGAAAAGCAGTCGGAGATCTTTCGAGTAATGAGTTTCTCCCGCCAAAAGATACAGGGGAGGCAGCTGGGTTATCTGCTTCTAATTTAACGGTTACATTTGGAGTTGGTCCTAGTTTGTTTGTAAAGGACAATCTCGACAGATTCGGTCTAAAACATAAGCAGCCAAAAGAATTAGTGGATCTGCCTAAATTTCCGCTTGATGCGTTGGAAGACGAATGGACTGGTGGGGACCTGTGTATTCAAGCCTGTGCGGATGATTTGCAAGTTGCCTTTCACGCAGTGAGGAATTTGATTCGAATTGCAAGAGGAAAGGCGATCTTACGCTGGGCGCAAACAGGGTTTCAACGCACGAAACAAGCAGATCCAAAAAATGAAACACCAAGGAACTTGTTTGGTTTTAAAGATGGCACAGCCAATCCTGATGTAAACAATGAAGAACAAATGAATAAACAGGTTTGGGTTCAGCCTGGAGATGGCCCTAATTGGTTAGCGAATGGAAGTTATCTTGTCGTCCGAAGAATTCAAATGTTTATTGAAGTGTGGGATCGTACAACACTAAAAGATCAAGAAAATACCTTTGGCCGCTATCGTGAAAACGGTGCACCAATTGGGCAAAAAAGTGAATTTGAAAAACTTAATTTGAAGCAAAAAAATGAAAAAGGCGAATATAGTATCCCAGCGGACTCGCATACACGTGTATCCCATGGGGACGGTTCACAACAAATTCTGCGCAGGGCCTATTCCTATTCAGATGGAATGGACCTGAAGACCGGCAGCTTTGATGCAGGCTTGTTGTTCTTATGTTTCCAACGTGCTCCTAGTAAACAATTTATTCCGATACAAAATAGATTGGCCATGATGGATAAATTGAATGAATATATTTCCCATAGAGGAAGTGCCATCTTTGCTTGTTTACCAGGAACGAAATCAGGTGGCTTTATAGGTGAAACACTTTTTAACTAGAGTTTTCCCCATTATAGAGGAGAGAGAGACACATGTTACGATTTAAAACAAAAAGTATATCTATATTAATTCTAATGATGCTCTTCGTTTTTTTTCAAACCGTTCATCCAGCGAAAGCGGAAGTAAATCATGATGAACTTTTCGTTCTTATTGGTGATAGTTTAATGAAAGCCAAGGATGGAGACCAATCAACCGTTTCGAAAAATATGGAACAGTTTGCAAACGAATGGAAAGCGATTAAGAACACGGATAGTGAACAGGCTAAAAAGGTTGAGCAAGCACTTCAAGAGGTTCAAAGCTTACTAACCGAAGGGAATCTAGAAAAGGACGTTCTGTCAAAAAGCCTTTCGTCTCTCTCAAGTGCGGTAGTTCTCTATGACCAAGAACAAAATCCACAAGATAAAGAAAAAGGAAAAGAACAAGTAAAACAGATGACACCGCTCATCTCCGCATTAAAGAAATCGATTGAGGACGGGAATCAAGCAGTATTGAAAACTCAATATGAAACCTTGCTAAATAAATGGAATAGTTCGGAAAAAATTGTCCATGATGAGAGCATTGCTACCTACGGCAGTATCGAGAAATACATGGCTTTAATTCGAATCGCGATAACCCAGAGTCCGGTCGATTTAGACAAGGCGAAAACAAATATCGAGAAGCTATCAAGTGAAGTGGAAAATTTCTTAGCAGGGAAGGTTTCTAAACAGGTTCAAAGTGATTATACACTATCGGATCTCTCTACATTATTAAGTAAGGCAGAATCACAGATTTCACAAAAAAACTATAATAGTGCTGCTGACCAGTTAAATGAAGTCCTAAACGTATGGCCAATGGTTGAAGGAGATGTTCAGACGAGGGATAGTAAACTGTATAGTGATCTTGAAACCAAAATACCTACAGCTATTAGTCTCTTAAGTTCTGCTAAAGTCGATGGTCTAAAAGCAGAGGAGATTGTAACAGAAATAAATTCACGTCTTGCACCGTTAATTAGTAAAACTGATTATTCTTTATGGGATGCGGCATTAATTTTGCTGCGCGAAGGGTTAGAAGGGCTATTAATCGTCGCCACATTGCTTGCCTTTTTGAAGAAAATGGGTCAGGGTGCAAAACAGAAATGGATCTGGGCGGGTGTTGGCGCAGGTATCCTAGCAAGTGCAGTATTAGCCATTATTATTAATATTGTATTTTCAAGTATCGTTGCAGCTTCCAGCCGAGAATATATAGAGGGAATTACTGGAGTTGTTGCTGTGATCATGATGTTAACAGTTGGAGCATGGCTCCATAATAAATCCAGTATTGGGAACTGGAACAAATACATCAATCAACAAATGGAACAAGCCATTGCCAAAGGAAGTTTAGTTTCTTTTGCTTTCATTAGTTTTCTGTCTGTGTTCCGTGAAGGAGCAGAAACCATCATTTTCTATACAGGAATTACCCCATACATTAGTATGCAGCAATTGTTATTGGGTGTGATCCTGGCAGTGGGAATCCTGGCCATTGTTGGGTTCGCCATTATTTACTACAGTGTAAAAATACCGATTCGCTTTTTCTTTAAAGCAGCAACTATTCTTATTTATATTTTAGCCTTTAAAATTCTCGGTATTAGTATCCACGCACTGCAGATTTCGGATGTTTTGTCAACAAGCACCGTGCATCAGCTTCCGTCTATTGATTGGATTGGTTTATATCCAACTTTGGAAACAACAATTACCCAGTTATTATTAGTCATCGTCATTGTGGGGTTAACTTGGATGATTAAAAAAAGAACAGTCATTACTAACATTTAAAAGGGCCTTAGGTCCTTTTTTCGTTACTCTAAAAATTTTCTCCTACTAATCAAAGAACTTGTCTCATAAGTTTATAGAAGTGAGATTAGTATGGAGGAGAAAAAATTGAGGATTTATTATAAGGGTATATTCTTTTTAGCTGCCGCTGCTTTTTTAGGGGAAGGTATTGAAGTTTTAGTAAATATGATTCTTGCTCGAGAATTAGGACCACACGGGCTAGGACTGTATATGTCCATTTTGCCATCGATATTCTTCATTGTATTACTAGCAAGCTTTGAGTTGCCTGTATCAATTTCAAAATTTATTGCAGAAAGGGAAGACCGTTATCACCGTAATATCCTTCATCATGCTATTTCGATTACGATTGTATTCTCTGCTGTCCTTTTTTTAGCAGCTACAGTGATCATTCCGTTTATTCCTGTGTTTGATAAATACCACCCATATGTTAGATGGCTCGTTTTGATCTTAATTCCAATCATTTCCTTCACGTCTGTCGCGAGGGGATATTTTATGGGCAAGCAACAAATGGGGAAAATAGCAGTCTCTAATTTTTTAAGGAAAACTATTCAACTCGCGGGGTTGTTTCTCCTCTTTCGTTTGTTTGCCTTTGATACGTCTGAGTCATTGTTAATCGCAATTGGTACATTTATTGGCAGCGAGATTGTTGTGTTCCTATATTTATTTTACATGTTTATTATCCAATTCCAACAATTGAAACGACAACCGTTTTCTAATATGAAGCGCAAGGTAGTGCAAAAGAATTTAATGGCAGTATCGATTCCAACCACGGGTCTTCGGTTGTTTTCAGCATTCACTGGTGCCATACAGCCCTTTATCATTAAGTCAGCGTTGGTTCGTTCTGGCATGAGCGAAACAGTAGCGACCGAGCAATTTGGGCTGCTGATGGGGGTAGCCATGTCAATTGGCTTTTTCCCTGCATTTATTGCCCATTCTCTTATGGTTGTTCTAATTCCGGCTGTATCCAAGACTTACTCTCAGGGTGATTATCAAAAGCTCCAAAAAATGCTTCGACAGGTGATGAAGCTCACCTTTGTATACGGGGTCGCAGCTGTAGCTATTTTCTACTTTTTTGCACCAGAGTTAACTTCGCTATTTTTTAAATCAGAAACACCAGCTGTATTTTTACAATTACTCTGGCCATTTTTCTTATTTCACTTCTTTATCATGCCAATGCAGGCCTTTTTATTTGGACTTAATCTACTTAAAGAGACCTTTATTCATATCATTTGGTCGACCATCATCTCCTTTGCACTCATTCTTCTGCTTGCCGCCATGCCGGAATGGAGAATGAACGGGGTTATTATTGGCATGAATACAGGTGCTGTTTTGTTAGCGCTTATGCATTATATAACCATTTGTAAAAAAATCGGAATCAGTTTATTTATGCAGAGGCTCATTCAAAATCCTACTGAAAGATAAATTTAGAGAAAATTACTTCAGAACTGTAGGGGGTTCCACTTTCCACTCCGTCTATTAATATGAAAAGTTATTTTTCAACATGGAGGTTTAGGAAAATGAAAAATGAATGTACCCCATCATTTGAAAAAGTGGTCATGGAATACGGTAGAGCCATTTATAAATATATTTTATCATTGGTGAAGCATAAAGAACTTGCTGAGGACATCTATCAGGAGGTATTACTCTCTGCATATTTAGCATATCCTTCAATAAAGGAACAATCCAAATTTAAAGGATGGTTATTTACGATTGCCATCAATAAATGCCGTGACTATTGGCGGAAAGAAAATAAATCAAAGCAATTTTGGAGGGAAGAAGTTTATTCCTATTCAGCCTCACTCGAACCAACCGTTATCCCGGAAGAGGAAGTGTTACATAAATTCTCTGCAGCACAAATGGCTGAAAAGGTTAACCTCTTACCAGAAATCTATAGATATCCTATTTATTTATATTACTATAAAGATTTTTCTCTCGTCGAAATTGCGAAGAAAAGTAACCTTCCCATGTCTACGGTTAAAACAAGGATGAGAAGGGCGAAGGAAAGACTCCGGCCAAAAATGCAGTCACTGGCATGATACCAGTAAAATATTCTTTGAGAAGGAGAATGTTCATCATGACTGGAAAAGGGGCAAAAAGAGGCCAGGCGCATTTGCAGCCATATATTTCAAAACAGTATTACCATCGCTATACACCCATTGATCATGCGGTGTGGCGGTTTGTCATGAAGCAAAATCATTACTTTTTAAAGGATATTGCCCATCCCGCTTATGTAAATGGCCTGAGAGATTCAGGTATTAAAACCGAATCCATTCCAAAGGTCGATGATATGAATAGGAGCCTAGCCAAAGTTGGATGGGGGGCTGTAACGATTGATGGTCTAATTCCTGGTTCTGTCTTTTATGGCTTTCTCGCAAGTGGCCTTTTACCGATTGCAACAGAAATAAGAAATATCCAAAACATTGCTTATACCCCTGCACCGGATATGATTCATGAGGCGGCCGGACATGCGCCAATTTTATTGGATAAATCTTATCGGGAATTTGTAAGGAAAATTGGTGAGATGGGGGCAAAAGCACTCGCTAGTAAAGAAAAACTGGAGGTATTTAAAGCCGTCCGCCATTTAACGATTGTTGCAGAAGATCCTCATTCGCCCCCTGAAAAAGTGAAAGAGGCAGAAAGGCTTGTGGCAGAAGCGAGGAAAAAGGTGAAGGGACTATCTGAATCAGATATGGTTTCAAGGCTTTTCTGGTGGACGGTGGAATATGGCTTGGTAGGTGACTTGAACAATCCGAAGATCTACGGAGCTGGTTTGCTTTCATCTGTTGGTGAGAGTCAAAGCTGTCTAGCCGATGATGTGAAGAAGATTCCATTTTCAGTTGAAGAATGCATTAAGACACCATATGATGTCACGAAGCCGCAGCCGCAATTATTTGTCTGTAAAGATTTTGATGAATTAGCAGCGGCAATTGATCATTTTGCTTCGACGATGGCCTTTAAGAAAGGCGGGACGGAAAGCCTTGATAAAGCCTTGCAATCTGATAATCTTGCAACATTTGTTTTCTCTTCTGGCTTGCAAGTGACTGGTACCTTGGCAACAATATGGAAGGATGACAAGGGAGAGGCTGTTTATATCAGAACCATAGGGCCGACTGCGCTATCTTTTGACCATTACGAATTAAATGGTCATGGCAAAGATACACATCATAAAGGCTTTGGAACACCAATAGGCAGTCTTGAAGGAAAGATAGCATTAGAGAATTGTTCGCTGTCTCAATTAAAGGATTTAGGTATAATTGAGGGCAGCAAAGCCGTATTGAAATTTGAAAGCGGTGTCAATGTGAAGGGGATTGTGAAGTCAATTTTGATGTCAGCAGGAAATCCTATCTTAATCTCTTTTCAGGATTGCCAAGTAACTTATCAGGGGCAAATTCTTTTTGAGCCATCATGGGGGATATATGATATGGCGGTTGGCGCAGCAATAACGTCTGTGTATGCAGGTGCAGCAGATCCAGATAAATTCTTTGAATGGCCAATAAATGATACTGATAGTCTGGTAGATGCAGAAGTTCAACGACTGAATGAACTTGAAAGCCTTTATGCAGAAATTCGCAGTCTCCGTGAGGGAACGGAATGGAATAAACAGTGTTGGACCAGATTGGAAAAAGTAATAGAGACCCTAGATCAAAAATATCCAAATGAGTGGTTATTGAGACTCGAAATACTCGAAATCTATAAGTTGCAAAATAGCAGCCATCCTAACGTTAAAATTATTTCGGAACTATTAGGAAACAAAACTTGGGGAAAATCAGTTAATCAGGTGATTCAACGCGGGTTCACTTTAATCAATAATAGTTAAAGGAAAAGGAGCTTGGGAATCCAAGCTCTTTTCTTATGCTGTCTAGCTCCAGCTCTCTTGCGCTTTTCTATTTAGTCCTTGCTGGAAAGAATTCCAAAAATGCGCAGGATGCTTATAAATAGGTTAATAAAGTTCAAGTACAAGTTTAATGCCATCAATGGTACTTCTTCCGGTCTGACCCCATAATGCTTCATGCGATTGAAGTCAAACAGAACATACCCGCTAAATACGATTACTCCGATGATGGAGAATGCAAGCATTGCGGTTGAGCCTAATGGGAAGAAAATATTATAAATGGAAATAACCACTAAGGCGAGTAAAGCAGCAAGAAGGAATCCGCCTAAGAAGGAAAAGTTCTGTTTTGATTTTGTTGCATAAATAGCAACACCAGTAAAAACTACGGTTGTACTAGCAAATGCCATGACAACAATATTTGCTCCTGCAGCAGCTGTGTAATAGGCTACGATAGGGAAAAGCGTAATTCCAGATATAAACGTAAAGAGATATAGGAAGGAATAAGAAATAGCCTTCTTACGTCTGAAAAAGAATGCAATCATGAGCATGACAAATTCTAGTATCGCTAGCGGCATAAATAAACTATCTGGTACAAATACACCTGCCATTGTGCCCAAGAAAGCAATCGCAAGGGAAAGGGCAAAAGTTCGTATAACAGAAGGTAAAAATTCAGTAGATGTTTGTGAATACAATTTTTTCACCTCGAAAATTATTTGTTACTTAACATATACGATTAATGGGTCAAGATGTTTCATTTTTTCTGAAAAAATCTTTATCTTCTTTTAGAAGATCGCGAATCTCTGCTAACAATTCTACAGTTGGGTCCGCTTTTACTACAACTTCAGCTGGTTCTTCTTTCTTTTTAAAGCGGTTGATAAATTTCACAAATAGGAAAATTGAAAACGAGATAATTAAGAAATCGACTACTGTTTGAATAAATTTTCCATACGCTAACGTGCCATAGGCAAGCTTAGAAAAATCGACTACTCCGATGATTAATCCAACTAAGGGCATAATAATATCGGCGACAAGAGATGAGACAATTTTTCCAAACGCCCCGCCGATAATAACACCCACAGCTAAATCAATAACATTGCCTTTCATGGCAAATTGTTTAAATTCATTCCACATAAGATCGTCCTCCTACCAGTTTATTTGTTAATTATTTATTCTAACTCTTAATCATCTATAATGGCAATTTCGAGCTCGATATGTCCGAATAATTAAATCAATTGGATAATATAAAAAAAGAGCAGGTGATCCTGCTCTTAAATTTTCTGAACTTAGATTACTGTCTAGCTCCAGCGCCCTAGCGACTAGTGTCCTTCGCTCTCCGCCCTACGATAAGTCAACATCGAATCGCCTCCGGCTCTTCGTGTTGTCTAGCTACAGCGCCTAGGGGCTCGGGGTCATAAGCCAATCCGTCAAGAAGGTTAAAGAGCAACCTTCTCGCCGACTCGTCTTATGCCTGTCGCCCCTGGGCAAGGCGCTTCCGCTTTTCTGCTTTCCTTTATCTCAGTTGGAGCGCTCCAGGCCATACGCCGCTGAACAGGGCGCTTACGCTTTTATTAGAAAGCCCAATTTCCGCCTCTAAACACAGGTTCTGTTTTGCCATCTGCGGTGATTCCATCGATGTCCATCTCAGTGGAGCCAATCATGAAATCGACGTGGGTGATACTTTCATTCAGACCGTGCTCTTTCAATTCTTCAGAAGACATTTTCTTACCGCCCTCGATACAGAAGGCATAGGCACTGCCGATTGCTAAATGGTTTGAGGCATTCTCATCAAATAATGTATTAAAGAAAAGGACATTTGATAGGGAAATTGGTGAATTATATGGTACAAGTGCAACCTCACCAAGGTAATGGGAGCCCTCATCGGTATCAACAAGGCGCTTAAGAATCTCTTCACCTTCTTCTGCTTTTACGCCAACAATTTTTCCATTTTCAAACGTAATCGAAAAACGGTCAATAATATTGCCACCATAGCTTAAAGGTTTTGTACTGGCAACTGTACCATTCACACCTGTTCGATAAGGTACAGTGAACACTTCCTCGGTCGGCATGTTTGCCATAAACTCGAAGCCATTTTCGTTAACACTGCCTGCGCCCACCCAGATGTGTTTTTCAGGAAGTTCAATCGTTAAGTCTGTACCAGGCGCTGTGTAATGAAGCTTTTGGTATCGTTTTTCATTTAAATAATGAACTTTTTCATGAAGAGTTTCATCATGTTTCTTCCAAGCTTCTACTGGATTTTCAACATCTGCACGTACTGCTTTAAAAATCGCATCCCAAAGCTTATTGACTTGGTTTTCAACAGGCTCATCAGGGAATACTTTTGCAGCCCATTCAGGGGACGCAGCGGCGATAACCGTCCAACTCACCTTATCGGATTGTACGGCTTTCCGATAATTTGCCAAGGCTGTTCCGGCAGCTTTATTAAAGTTAGAAATTCGTTCTGGATTCACACCTTTTAACAAATCTGGGCTAGTAGAAATAACTGACATAAAGGCTGCACCCTTAGCTGCTAGGTCTTCCATTTCTTTGGCACGCCAAACAGGATACTCAAGGAATGCATCATCTGGAGCCAAGTCATATTTTGTTCTCGTCACAGTATCGTCGTTCCAGTTGACGATGACATTTTGTGCACCTGTTTCGTAGGCCTTTTTAACAATTAGACGAACAAAATTCGCTGCATCTAATGTAGCATTAACGACTAGAGTTTGACCTTTCTGAACATTTACCCCAACCTTAACAGCTAGTTCAGCATATTTTTCAAGTGTTTTTTGAAATTCACTCATATGTACGTCTCCTTTTTTTCTGAATCTTCCTATATTTTAGCGTTTTTAATTTGAAAAAGAAACTATTACCAATTAAGCAAATGGGCACCTAAAAAAACAGTAAAGATTTTCATCCTTACTGCATTTTGCTGCCGTATACTTTTATATTAAAATAAACACCTGCGGAAAATAGTACTAAGAATGTAATAATACCTGATAATGATGTTGGAGCCATGAACTGGGATAATTCCATTGTTTCCACCGCCCTTATATTAATTATCTTTATAAGTTAATTATAATACAAATTGGGCAAATGTGAACAATTTAGTACAAATATTAAGAGATTATTGACCAGTATTTATATATGTGATTTAATATTTTGTTTTTCAAATGAATGGAACATGACCCAATACATCCCAGCACTTAACAAGGCAAGGAAAACCAACACGAAAAACGTCCAGCTATAGCCAAGTAATACCGTCATTGGAATGGCAAGTGGGGCAATGGTTCGGCTTATGGTAAATCGCAGGCTTGCAGCGGCGAAGTATTGACCGCGCATATTCTCAGGAGCAAGTCGCGATACAAAGGTTTGCTGGAGTCCAGCTCCCATTAACTCAGCAAACGTGAAAATCGACATCGCGATTATTAACCCCCAAATCCAAGTGGTTTGGCTAAATAGAATCATTGAAATGGCGTATACGACTGACGAGAGAACAAATACATTTCTTTCATTATAACTACTCATCCACTTTGTGACAATTACTGTCAGAAGTGCAACAAGGAAGCCATTTTCTGCGAGCACCAAACCAAAAGCCTGCTCACCATTGACAGAAAATGACCAATTTCCTATTGAAAATAGACTTTGAGCTTGGTAGACATCCTTTATATAAACTGGAATCAACAAGTCCAATTGCATAAATGTTTGTCCAGCTAATACACCTGCAAGAATAAAAAGCAGGAAAGTTCTATCCTTAACAATGAGAGAATAATCCTTTAGTTGATTTTTTAAAAAGTCATACCATTTCCCTTCAGACGAAAGAGAATTATGTGTAACCGGGACTGTCTCACGGGTCCATTTGGCCAGAATAAGTCCTAAGGAAATACAAATTAACCCAGCCACAAGTAATAGTTGGAAACGGTAATGAACATAAAAAATCGCTCCTAAAATCGGGCCAATCACCACCGCAATATTAATAGATGTATAAAAAATGGCAAACACATTACTTCTGTCCTTTTCATCTACTACATCTGCAACCATCGCTTGGCTTGCCGGCCAATAAAAGGAACCGAACACACCGGCTACTGCGAAAGCGATAAAGCCCATCCACGGGGATTCAAACCAGGGTGAGCTAGCGAAGCCAAATGCGATAAACGAAAGGCCTTGACCGATTGCTGATAGAACCATCATTCGTTTGCGCCCGAACCGGTCAGCACAGTATCCGCCCATAAGGTTAGCAAGTACAGAAAAAACCTGTGAAAAAACTAATAATAATCCTGCTTTACTTTTACCGAACTCTTCTGCGAAGTAAATCGTTAAGTACGGAAAAAACATCCAAAATGTGATATTCATCATTGCTTCGCTAAACAAGCGAACCTTTAAATTAGGATCCCAATCTCTAATTCTCATAGATTGTCCTCGTTTCTAAATTTTTGACCAACCATAAAACTAGCCGAAGCGAAATACTTACAACATAAATGGTAAGCACAGCATGAGTGCTTACCATTTATGATTATTCCTGATTGTTTAAGGCCTGTTTAAGTAAGTCACCTAAGCTGGTTCCGAAATCTTCTTTTTGTGTGTATTTCTGGACGAGCTTTTGTGCTTCTTTTTTATTGACTGCTTTTTTCTTGTCCTCTGCTTTTTCA
Organism: Neobacillus sp. MER 74; assembly: GCF_023714155.1. Lineage (NCBI taxonomy): Bacteria > Bacillati > Bacillota > Bacilli > Caryophanales > Bacillaceae > Neobacillus > Neobacillus sp. MER 74. The sequence continues at coordinate 148,941 of NZ_JAMAUV010000005.1, read as the reverse complement.
ACGACATTACAGCGGCGGCATTGGAAGTACGCACCTGCTTTTCCATTATGAATTTCCATTTTTTTATGGCATTGCGGGCACCGTCGGTTGGAGAGCTTTGGATCCTTACGTTTTCGGAAGGAACACTCTGGACTCGAGCAAACGAGAATTTTGCCTTCCTTTGTATTCCGTTCCTTTAGGAATTCGTTACATTCAGGACATCTTGAACCGGTTAAATTGTGGGCACGATAGGATTTCTCACTTTTTTTAATTTCAGAAACCAACTGCTCCGTTTGACGGCGAATCTTTTGTAAAAAGGCTTTCGGGTCCGCCTTTCCCTTGGAGATTTTCTCAAGTTCCTGTTCCCATTTTGCCGTTAGTTCCGGTGACTTTAATTCATCATTAACAAGATCAATGAGCTGCTTGCCTTTTTTAGTTGAGTGGAAGCGTCCATTCTGTCGCTCAACGACTTCCGTTTCTACAAGTCTTTCAATAATTTCTGCTCTGGTTGCTGGTGTCCCTAGTCCGAATTTCTCCATTTGTGAGAGAACATCAGCTTCGGAATAGCGTTGAGGCGGCTCCGTCCATTTTTGGCTGATTGAACAATCTTTTACCACAAAGGAGTGACCTTGAGCTAATTTTTGCAGCCCAGTTAATTGTTCCGCACCTTCTCTTCCTAACACCTTTTTAAAGCCCAATTCAATTACATTTGTTTCTTTGGCGATAAAGGTTTCGCCTTCCACTTTAAATGTTGCCTGTATGGTTTCAAATTCATAAGCAGGTAAAAACAGTGCTAAGAAACGTCTAGCAATGATGTCATAAAGTTTTTTTTCATCTGAATCAAGTTCACTAAGATTAAGTCTTTGTTCCGTTGGGATGATCGCATGATGGTCTGTTACCTTTTCATTGTTAAAGACGCGTTTGGCGAGCACAATCCCCTTGTTTGCTAGCAGTGGACGAACTTCTTCTTTATACCCAGAAGCCATGCCCTGCAAGCGGTCTGTCATTGTGTTCATCATATCAGTGGTTAAATAGCGTGAATCAGTTCTAGGATATGTGACCAATTTGTATTGCTCATAAAGACGTTGTAAAACAGAAGATGTTTTTTTCGCAGAGAAACCAAATCGCTTGTTTGCATCCCGCTGTAATTCAGTTAAATCGTAAGGCAGGGGCTGGGGCTCTGATTTTTTCTTGCGATCAATTTTATCAAGTACAGCTTTCTTACCATTTACTTTTGATTGGATCGCTTCAGCTTTTGCTTTATCGAAGATGCGCTTTTCATTGTCCCGTTCCCAATCTGTTGAAAGTGGGCCAATATCGGCTCGAATTGTCCAAAATTCTTTTGGAACAAAGGATTGAATCTGCTGTTCTCGTTCCAAAACTAGAGCAAGAGTGGGGGTCTGAACCCGTCCTGCCGATAGGGGGTCTTTATATTTTGTTGTTAGTGCTCTTGTTACATTCAATCCGATTAACCAATCAGCTTCCGCCCGGCAAACGGCCGAATGGTAAAGGTTTTCAAATTGTTTACCAGGCTTTAATTGCTTGAACCCATCTTTAATGGCTTTATCTGTTTGCGAAGAAATCCATAATCTTTTTAAGGGTTTGTTCCAGCGAATCTTTTCAAGAATCCAGCGCGCAACTAGTTCACCTTCACGACCAGCATCTGTGGCAATGATACATTCGTTAATGTCTTTCCGTTTTGCTAAGGCTTCAATCGCACGGAATTGATGGTTGGTTTGCTTCATAACCATTAAGCCCATTTTTTGTGGAATAATCGGCAAATCCTCTAAATTCCAGGTTTTATATTTTGTATCATAGTGTTCTGGCATTTTTAATTCAATTAAATGGCCGAGTGCCCATGTGACAATATATTGATTGCCTTCCATATAACTTTTATGTTTTTGATTGCAGCCAAGAACACGGGCAAGTTCCCTAGCCACACTTGGCTTTTCAGCAAGTACAAGAGATTTCATAGTTACTCCTTTCAGGTACATCCATTTTAACCTGTATATAGTATAACGGAATCTCAAGATATTTTGTAACCTAAGCATTTTTCCTTTCATTTATTATCTCGCTAAAGTATTATCGTCGTAAAATTCTGGAAATTAAATTGACAAATATGCTTATCACACCATACAATATTATCACTAAGTTAAATAAAGAATGGAATGATACCCATGAGGCATCTGAAAAAATTCAATCAATTCATCATAAAAGAGGCTGGACTCCCAATCTATTAGATTCGGAATCCAGCCTCTTTCTTTATTATACTACAGTGGTAGAGGAGAGAGACGATATGATAACACTGACAGGTGGAAGTTTAACATTAGAGCAGATGAAAGATGTTTTATATCGAAAACAAAAGATCATGGCTTCAAGTGAGAGCATGGAAGCAGTTAAGAAGAGTCGTGAAGCAGTTGAAAGAATTGTTTCTGAATCAAAAGTAGTTTATGGAATTACGACAGGATTTGGAAAGTTCAGCGACGTCCTTATTGATAAAAACGATGTTCAGGACCTCCAACTTAATTTAATTCGCTCCCATGCATGCGGGGTTGGTGAACCTTTTCCAGAATTAGTTTCCAAAGCAATGGTACTTCTACGAGCTAACGCTCTCCTCAAGGGTTTTTCAGGAGTCAGACCTGTTGTCATTGAAAAATTATTAGAGTTAGTAAATCAGGATATCATTCCTGTTATCCCACAGCAAGGTTCTCTGGGGGCAAGCGGTGATTTAGCCCCGCTTTCTCATCTTGCACTGGTTTTAATTGGCGAGGGAGAGGTATTTTACAAAGGGAAGCAAATGGCGGCTTTTGACGCACTCCAACAAGAGGGAATTTTGCCTTTAACCTTGGAGGCCAAAGAAGGTCTAGCCCTTATTAACGGGACACAGGCGATGACAGCTATGGGTGTGATCGGGTATTTGGAGGCTGAACAACTAGCACATGAAAGTGAGCTAATTGCAGCTATGACAATGGAAGGGTTAAATGGAATTATTGATGCATTTGCGGAAGAAGTTCATGTTGCTAGGGGTTATAAACAACAAATTGATTCAGCCGCAAGAATCCGTGGTTATTTAAGTGATAGTTTATTAACTACACAGCAGGGCGAGTTACGAGTTCAAGATGCTTATTCTCTCCGCTGCATTCCACAGGTTCATGGTGCATCGTGGCAAGCTCTGGATTATGTGAAAGAAAAATTAGAAATTGAAATGAACGCGGCAACGGATAATCCATTAATCTTTGATAATGGGGAAAAGGTGATATCTGGGGGGAATTTTCATGGACAGCCGATTGCTTTTGCAATGGATTTTATGAAAATTGCCGTGGCTGAACTGGCGAATATTTCGGAAAGACGGATTGAAAGATTGGTTAATCCGCAGTTGAATGATTTACCAGCATTCCTTAGTCCTCAACCTGGTTTGCAATCTGGGGCAATGATCATGCAATATGCGGCAGCAGCACTGGTATCAGAGAATAAAACACTTGCCCATCCAGCCAGTGTTGATTCCATCCCATCCTCTGCTAATCAGGAGGACCATGTAAGTATGGGGACAATTGCGTCAAGGCATGCCTATCAAATTATCCAGAATGCACGAAGAGTTGTGGCAATTGAACTAATATGTGCGATGCAGGCCGTGGAGATTCGCGGGATTGATAAAATGGCTGCAAATACTAGAGTGTTTTACGACAAGGCACGCGAACAGGTAGCATCCATTAAACAAGATAGGGTATTCTCAAAGGATATTGAAAAAGCTGCTTATTGGCTTAAGTCAATCGATTTTTCACCATTTATTAGAAACTTAAGGATCGAAAAGGGACAATTCTAAAAATGAATTCTTAAAAAATAAGAAAGATAAGTTTTTGAACTTAGATTACTGTTTAGCTCCAGCGCCCTAGCGGCTAGTGTCCTTCGCTCTCCGCCCTACGATAAGTCAAGCACGAATGCGCCTCCGGCTCTTCGTGTTTCCTTTATCTCAGTTGGAGTGCTCCAGGCCATACGCCGCTGACCAGGGCGCTTGCGCTTTTCTTAATAAAAAGAAGGCGTGAGATGCTCACGCCTTTTATTCTGTCTGATCATTTAGTAATCGGGCAGTATCTCCTCGATACTCATCCTCGTTTTCTACACGATTTTTAAACGCTTCACGTACAACTAGGAATTCTTCGTCACCAACAGCTTCTTTCGCGTGTTTTTCTGTTAAACTGCCTTCCGGGAAGTTTCCTGGATGGTTTTTCTTTTTATGTTCAAAATGTTCTCCACGTGCCAATTACAACACTCCTTTCGTCTACGCAAGTATCATTCCCGAAACAGAGTGAAATAATTACTTTTTTAATTCCTTCCACAAAAAAGAAAAAGCTGAATGACAGAGGAATCCTTTTAATAGATTCAATCTTCACCAGCTTTTTGTTTGGTGGAGTCTGGCTTGCATATGCGATCCAAAAAATACCCTGCAAACACAATAAATGCAATCGGAATTGAAAAATTCAACACATGGATAAAGGTCATTGTATGAAATCACCACCTATTCTATAATATTAATAATATTCAGAAAATAATTTTGTTTTTTACATTATATGCCAATTTTCATAGTTTAGACAAATATTTAAGTTATATGTTGGAAAAGTATTTTGGTTTTGGTTAACGGAGGGAATAAACAACAAGGTTTTTTCCAAAAATTCACTATTTTGACAGATGGTGTTTGGATTAAAAGTCTTAATTGGGATATTTTTGTAGAAATATGGTATAATTTGCTATAATTAATTGTGTGAAAATTTAATCAATACGACAAATTACAACAACCAACTAAAATAGGACTAGATATAATATCAATAACGATTAAGTAAATTGTCCTATCGAATTCAGTGACTTAAGTTTTATTAAATGTCAGAAAAAGGCAAACCTGTTGAAAAGCAGGGACGCAAAGCCGAGGGTCTAAGGCAGGTTTTTTGCTAGGATGGCCGGGCTACCTGGAATACATTCTGTATTTTAGGAGTGAGTATAGTGGTTATTACGAAAAATGAATTTGAAGTAATCGATCAGGAATGGATTGCACTCATATTGGAAGCAAAGGACTTAGGGTTATCCATAGAAGCAGTTCGTGATTTCTTGGTCACAGAGAGATGATAAGACACACAAGGAAGTACAAAAAAAGCATTCTACACAAAAATAACTTTTTTGTAGAATGCTTTTCTTTTTCAATAAGATTGTTTTATTTCTACTTATCATTTTGATTAATTCGCCATTTGTTAAATTCAAGGAAATCTCGAAATTGTTCCTTAGAAACGCCCGAATTCATTGCGTCCTTGACTAGATTCATCCAATCAATATCTAGTTCCTCTTTATTAATCTCTTCATGTATCAAGTGATCCACAGGAATATTTAAAACAACAGCGATTTTTTCTAGAAACTTTATAGAAGGATTCTCTTGTTTGTTATTTTCAAGGTTACTTAAATAAGATTTAGCCACACCTGCTTGAGCAGCAAGTTCGGAAAGTGACATCTTTCTATCTAAGCGAAATTTTTTTACGCGATCACCAATCATTTGTCTCACACCCAATTATTATTCACTCTACATTAATTCTATCAAAAAGAATAAGAAAGCACCATATTAAGAACAAATTAATAAGGAAAATATGTACTTTATGAAATAATATAGATAAAGTATTTTTGAAAAAATATCAGGATAGAGTTATATTAAAAGTGTTGCCTATTGCGGCATGTTTTATAATTTATTAGTGGTATGTTTTTAGTCGAATAACAATTTTGATTTGCATACATAAAAATAAATAAAAAGGAAGGGGACCCTACAATAATGATTGTCCTTAAATCACAACGTGAAATAGAAGCAATGAAAAAGGCAGGGGAAATTCTAGCTGCCTGTCATAAAGAAATAGCTAAATTGATTAAACCAGGTATTACCACTTGGGAAATTGATGCCTTTGTGGAAGAATTTCTTAAGAAAAAAGGTGCGACTCCAGAACAAAAAGGCTATAAGGGCTATGAATATGCGACATGTGCAAGTATAAATGACGAAATATGCCACGGCTTTCCAAGGAAAGAACCTTTAAACGAAGGGGATATTGTGACGGTAGACATGGTTGTTAATTACAACGGTGCGCTAGCTGATTCTGCCTGGTCATATGCAGTTGGAGACGTGTCAGAGGAAACGGAGCGTTTATTAAAAGTAACTAAGGAAGCGCTGTATAAAGGGATTGAACAGGCCGTTGTCGGTAATCGAATCGGAGACATTGGGCACGCAATTCAAAAATATGTTGAAAGCGAAGGATTTTCGGTTGTAAGAGATTTTATTGGCCACGGAATTGGCGCAGTAATTCATGAGAAACCGGATGTTCCTCATTATGGACTGCCAGGCAAAGGGGCAAGAATCAAAGAAGGGATGGTCTTTACAATCGAGCCCATGGTTAATGTAGGACGATATCAAACAAAAATGGATCTCAATGGCTGGACGGCAAGAACTATTGATGGAAAATATTCAGCCCAATACGAGCATACCCTTGCCATTACCAAAGAAGGGACTGTCATCTTAACTGAACAAGATTAACAACAAACAAACCCGTTATGTGCATAACGGGTTTTCGCTTTATTTCTTTCGAAGGCTTCCAAGTTCTTCAACTAATGCTTGCATTTCATTAGGACTAAACGAATTTTTTCTTTGGACCATATCATAAATCTCTTTCAGTTCCTCGTACATTTCTTCATCAAAGTGTGAAGGTTTAATCGCACCAAGGTTCAAGACTTTTAACTTTTCCTTTATTTGTTCAATCATAAATTCAACATTTTCAATCGACTTTTCAGATAAATTCATTTCGGTCATCCTTTCCGAATAATTATTATGTTCATCTTTTCATGTAAGAAATTATATGTCAATAAAAAAATCATTAAAAGAGAATATGGACTTGCATGCACTCCGTCTATCTAGGAAAATAAAAATATGCAGGTTTTGGTATTTTTTACATGGGGTACTATTGATAATAACAAGGATTAAAGGAGACGTTAACATGACACAGAAAAACCAATTTTGGCGCGGAATGATACTCGGGGCCATTGCTGGCGGGGCCATTAGCCTTTTAGATAAACAAACACGTGAAGTGATGAAAGCAAACGTACAAAAAAATACATCAAGACTTACCTATGTTTTTAGAAATCCTGGTGAAATTGCGGAGAAAGTTAAGGAAACAGCTGAAAAAGTCAAGACAACCGTAAAGCAGGTTAATGAAGATATCTCCTTTATCACAGATAAGGTAGTAGAATTACGCGAATTAACACCTCAGGTAACTGACATGATAAAAGAAACGAAGGATACTTTCTCGAAGGATGATGAGGCGCTTCTTTTAGAGGAAGTGGCAGTCGAGGAAGATAAAATTGATTAAAAGGAGGATGTAGATGGAAAAGGGAGGAAATGTCCGCTCGTCTCTACTACGATTACTTTGGCATAGGATCGATGAAGATGACCTGCCAGGCTTAAGTGCGCAGTTGGCCTATTATTTTCTATTATCCTTATTTCCGCTCCTGATTGTTTTATTTACACTTCTTCCTTATTTTCCGATTCCACATCAGGATATGCTCGGAATAGTAAGAGATTTTGCACCAAGCGAGGCCATGGATTTAATTGAGAAAAATGTTCATGATATCATGAACCATCGGAATGGGAGTTTGCTTTCGTTCGGGATCATTGGAACCATTTGGTCGGCATCGAACGGAATAAATGCGATCGTTAAGGCATTTAATAAGGCATATAATGTCAAGGAAAGCCGTTCATTTATTGTTTCAAGGGGAATGGCTATTTTATTAACATTTGGGATGATCCTGGTATTAATTCTTGCAATTATTCTCCCAGTATTTGGAAGAGAAATAGGTATTTTTTTATTCTCTCAATTGGGCTACACCACAGAATTTATTAAGCTCTGGAATGCATTAAGTTGGCTTGTTAGTGCAATTATTTTGTTCCTTATTTTTACAGGGTTGTATTGGATTGCGCCAAATGTAAAATTAAAATGCCGAAGCGCCTTCCCAGGTGCCGCGTTTGCAACAGTCGGCTGGATTGTTTCCTCAATCGGATTAACATTTTACGTAGGAAATATCAGTAATTATTCGTTAACCTACGGCAGTATTGGGGCAATCATTGTCTTAATGATTTGGTTGTATATATCGGCATTTATTATTATTTTAGGTGGAGAAATCAATGCCTTTTATAGTGAAAAAAACCGAAAGAATTGCTAATAGTTACCGTCATGAAACTTGCCTATCTGTTCAAACTAAGGAGGCAGGCTACTTTCACCAAGGAGGTTCTTATTATGACAAAGAAAACAAAAAAAGATGGCGGTACAAAGCAAAAGGGTAAAGGAAGCAAAGGAAATAAAACTTCCGGTTCAGCAAACGGTTCAAATGGTTATCACTAATGAGTTTTTCTTCATATAAACAAAAAGACCGGATGAATGTTCATCCGGTTTTTTAATCCAGCTCCAGTGCCCAGCAGCTAGTGTAATTATTTAAGTAATCGCAGGCTGTTTAGAATAACTAAGATTGTACTGCCTTCATGACCAATGACTCCAAATGGCAAATCAAGGATCTGGAAGAAGTTTGACGAAATCAAAACCATGATAACAGTTATCGAGAAAATAACATTCTGTTTAATGATTTTATTCATTCGTTTAGAAAGATCAATGGCCTCAGCAATTCGAGGCAAATCATTTTTCATTAGGACAATATCCGCGGTTTCAAGAGCAACGTCAGTTCCACCACCCATGGCAATACCAACATTGGCAATAGCAAGTGCAGGTGCATCATTGATTCCGTCACCCACCATTGCTACGGTTTCATATTTTGTTCTTAACTTCTTCAATTTTTCGACTTTTACCTCTGGTAAGCATTCCGCAAAAAATTCATCCACATGACTTTCTGAGGCAATTGCGCGTGCCGTTTTTTCACTATCACCTGTCAGCATAACCGTACGGATCCCTTGCTTTTTCAGGTGATCAATCGCAAGTTTAGTCTCCTCACGAACAACGTCTTTCATGGCAATTACTGCACATAACTCGCCGTCGATTTCAATAAATACAAGTGTATTTCCATGAGCAGCAAGTTCTTTAATCTTTCCATCCGCAAACTTTTCAATTAGTTCTTGGTTTACAAAGGCTGCTTTACCAATCTTCCAATTCTCCCCGTTTATGGTAGCCTTAACACCCCATCCTGGTATATCTTCAAGACTGTCCGGATGAAGGAGTTCTTTGTTAAGGTTTGATTTTACATATTTCACAATTGCCGTTGCCAGTGGATGGTTAGAATGGCTTTCAATCGAAGCTGCCTTCCAAATCAGGGCATCCTTATCAAGTCCATCCTTTACAATCACTTCCGTCACTTCTGGGTTGCCTTTTGTCAATGTACCGGTTTTATCAAATGCAATGGCACCTAAATGGCTTAAATTCTCTAGGTGAACCCCGCCTTTTACCAGGATTCCACGTCGCGCTCCATTGGAAATGGCCGATAATGTTGCGGGCATGATGGAAGCAACAAGTGCACATGGTGAAGCAACCACCAATAAGATCATCGCTCGATAAAAGGCTTCTTGCCAACTCCAACCTAAAATAAAGTGCGGGAGAAAAAACATCAAAAACACAACAGAAAGGACCAGTTTAACATAGGTTCCTTCGAAGCGTTCAATAAAAAGTTGTGAAGGAGATTTTTCGCTTTGAGCCGATTGTACGAGCTGAATAATCTTTTGAAAAAGAGTGTCATGGCTCGCTTTTGTCACTTGAACAGTAATGGATCCTGTCATGTTTACAGTTCCTGCAAAAACCTCTTCCTTATCACCTTTGGATACTGGCATAGACTCACCTGTAATAGCAGCCTCGTCAATATTGGTTTGTCCTTTAATAATCATCCCGTCAGATGGAATCCGCTCACCGGGCTTTATTAAAATCAGATCTCCGATATGGAGCATTGAAACAGGAACTCTCTTTTCACTGCCGTCTGAGATGAGCAAAGCCTCTTCTGGCTGCAGTTTCATTAAAGAGGAGATTTCTTTATGGCTTTTATTCATTGTATACGTTTCGAGTGCACCACTTACGGCAAAAATAAAAATTAACATGGCACCCTCTGTCCAGTACCCAATTATGGCCGATCCAATTGCTGCAAAAATCATTAACATTTCTACGTTTAATTCCTTATTTTCGTAGGTAGCCTCAATGCCTTCTTTTGCCTTGGCGAAACCACCAATTACAAACGCCAGCAGGTAAGCAATAATGGAATCAGCACCATTTCCATACTTGTCAAATAACCAGCCAGCTGCAATAAAGCCACCGCTTAGGCCTGCTGCAATTAATTCTGCATGTGGTTTAATTTTTTCGAAGAATCCTAATTTGTTTACACTTTTTGTTAGCGCCTTTGCTTCGGAACTCAATGTTCTTCCCCCTTCCAATTGCTAATTGATAAGAATAATCAAAGTCAATACCCTTAAAAAATACGAAAGCTGTCATCAAAGTGATGACAGCACGGTCTTTATAATGTTTCTATTTATTTTATCTTACCACATATTTTATGCATAAGATATGATTTTGCTCCATAATTATCCTGTTATGAACTTGGTTGCTCAAATACAAAATTAGTCTTCTTACCAAATGTGAAGATGATAATAGATAAGGTTAAGAGCATCGTACTAATGATATAGAAAAAACTTACATTTTCAATGAACTTAATAAACAAGCCTCCAATGATGGGTCCGCTTAAACTGCCGAGACTGAAAAATATTCCGCATAACAAATTTCCAGTCGGAAGTAGAGTTTTTGGAAGCAAATCTGTCATGTAGCTGATACCTAGAGAGAAAGTTGAACCAACAACCATTCCAGAAATAAGAAAAACGACAAACAGTCCAATAAAAGAGTGTTCAAGGAAGATTGCAGCAGTAAAGCTAAAAAATCCAAGAAAAAGGATCGTTATTAAAATATTACGCCGACCATATTTATCACTCAAAATTCCTAGAGGTAGTGAGGTAATAATACTGCCGGAGGCAAATGCAGTCAACAACATGGAAACATTGGTGACGTTTATATCCATTCTTAATGCATAGACAGGAAAACTGCCGTTTAAGGAGGATTCTAAAAATCCATAAGAAAATGGCGGAAGGAAAGCAACCCATCCATATTTTAAAGCCTTTTTAAACTGTTTGATGGTTGATAGGAAGGAATTGATACCAACTTCTTGTTCAGGTCGTTCGTTTTTAAGCATAAATACAAAAATCCAGCCAATAAAACAAAGGATTGAGGAGACAATAAAAGGCAGAGATTGATTTACATTAACTAATGGTGTCATAAGTGGTCCAGTGGCAAAACCAATTCCAAAAAATAATCCATATAGAGAAATATTTCGTCCCCGCTTATCAGCAGGAGCTGATGAGGTAATCCAAGTCTGTGTGGCGAAATGGAGGGAATGGTCACCTATTCCAATTAGTACCCGGAGGGCAAACCAAAACCAAAACGTCTCCCAGATAGGAAATAGAGCTAGTGAAACGATGACGAGTCCGCCGCCATAAATAATCACTGGTTTATAACCATATTTCCTGAGAGGCATTTCCATAAAAGGAGACACAAGAAGAATTCCAATATAAAGTGCTGTCGCATTTAATCCATTTAATGAAGGTGAAACCCCATTTTTTTCAAAAATTACAGCAATTAAAGGCAATAACATTCCTTGCGAAAATCCAGAAATCGCAACGATACTCACAAGGATCCAAAATCGCAGATTCGTTTTTTTCATAGAACTTCCTCAATTCTACAAGTTTGATTCAATATAAATTATATAGTTCCTAAATGATGGTAACGAGAAAACCGCCTATATGCAAGAGAAAGTTACGAACCTAGACATTCGAGGTGAATTTAGGTAAATTAAGGAACAAAAGGAAAAGTTTAAAAGAAAATATCCTCGTTAGATATTAAGAATATGGAGGGAATACGGTGAACAGGATTTTTATGCTTATGACATTCATTGGAGTGCCGCTGTCCGTTATTGGCTCACTAATGCATTGGTCAAATATTGTTTTATTTATTATCTACTGCTTAACAATCGTGGCACTTGCCAGTTATATGGGAAGGGCAACTGAAAGTCTAGCAATTGTTGCAGGCCCGCGGATTGGCGGACTGTTAAATGCAACCTTCGGAAATGCAGTCGAACTTATTATTTCAATCTTTTCGTTGAAGGCCGGGCTTGTTGGAATTGTTCTCGCCTCACTAACAGGTTCCGTATTAGGAAACTTACTACTTGTGGCGGGACTTTCGTTCTTTATAGGGGGCTTAAAATTTAAGCGTCAATCATTTAACGTCTACGATGCTAGGCATAATTCAGGACTGTTGATGTTTGCGGTTATCATTGCTTTTGTTATCCCTGAAGTTTTTTCGATTAATATGAATGAGACAAAAACTCTTTCCTTAAGTATTGGGATTTCAGTTATTTTGATCATCCTTTATCTGGCTGCCTTATTTTTTAAATTGGTTACCCATCGAGGCGTATACCATCCAAGTACAGAAAAAAATATCGCTCATGAGGAAGAAGAACCAGAATGGGGGAAAGGGAGAGCCATAGCTGTTCTTTTCATTGCTACAATTGCAGTCGCATACATCTCCGAGCACCTAGTCCATACGTTTGAATATGTAGGAGAAACACTTGGTTGGTCTGAATTGTTTATCGGTATCATTATCGTAGCTATAGTAGGGAATGCAGCAGAACATGCATCTGCCGTTGTCATGGCATTTAAAAACAAAATGGACATTGCCGTTGAAATTGCGATTGGATCTACATTGCAGGTGGCCATGTTCGTATTACCTGTTCTAGTACTTGCCTCACTTTTCTTTGATACCACCATGCCATTGCTATTTAGCTGGCAAGAGTTAATTGCGATGGTGTCATCGGTGCTCCTTATGGTTGTAATCTCCAACGATGGGGAATCCAATTGGTTTGAGGGGTTAACACTGCTCGCTGCCTATTTAATTATGGGAATTGGCTTTTATTTACTCTAGTAATGTAAAAAATAAAGACTCTAAGCCCGATGGCATAGAGTCTTTATTATTAAATTTAAGTTTCATTTCCATTCTTCAATGTACTGGGTAAATCGTCAAGCTTACGCTATTATGATAAAATAACCATTTAGCAGGGTAAAAATCAATCGCTTTTCTTTGGGACATCAATCACCAACCTTCATGTTTATTTAGATACATGAACACAAGTGTTGAACCTCATATAAGACGGGAATCCCAACCTCCTTATGGATAATAAGTAATGGAAGCAGATTGATTACAGCCCTCCTTTGTTGATAAGTTAAGTATATTATATTATTAAATTTTAATTTTGTAAATGTTCTGAATATTACATTTATGTTACTTTTTAAGGAGCGACTAATGAGATTATTCATTCGGTTTTTATTTTTTATTTTTGGACTTATTATTATGACTTTTGGTGTTTGTATGACCATTGAAGTAGCAGATATTGGTGTGGGTGCATGGGATGCTCTTAATGTAGCCCTAACAGAAAAGGTAGGTTTATCTGTAGGTAAATGGGTAATGATTGATGGGGCTGTTTTAATTATAGTGGTCTCACTTTTATTAAAGAAAAGACCTGATCTTCTTTCACTTCTAACGATTATAATCATCGGTTCATTAGTCGATTTTTGGCTGGGAACTGTATTTGATTTATTTCAAGTCAATCATCTCATCACTAAAATAGCCATGCTATTAGTAGGAGTCTTAATTATCGGATTTGGTGCAGCTATCTACATTCAAGCAAAATTCCCTCAAAGTCCCATTGATAATTTTATGTTAGCCATTAAAGAACGCTTTCGAGTAAATATAATGGCTGCGAAAACCATTGGAGAGATTACAGCATTGATTCCTGCCTTTTTACTACATGGACCTATTTCATACGGTACCATTATCATTACATTCACGGTTGGACCTGCGATCCAATTATTCTTTCCATACTTTGAAAAAGTAATGTTGCGTCTACAGACGAAATATTGAAATTACTTACAGGATGGATAAAAATAATCAACTCCGAAAAAACTACTAGCAGACTGATTATGCTATTAGTGAAAGGAGTTTAACTCGTGAAGAAAAATGTCACTATCTTGATGACACTGCTATTAATGTTAACTTTTATTCCCTCAGCCTTCGCACATAAGGGTCCAGCGCAAAAAGTTTCGGTTAAATATCAAGTTCCACCTTCGGTCCGAAATATTACCAAGGAGAATACTTATCCAAATTCGACACAGGATCTGCCATTATTACAACCAAGTGATTTAACTAAAAAGTTGATTAATTCATCAAAGGTGAAAATCGAAAACCCTGATCTCATTCGGATGCTAAATGAATCGAGTATTAATAGTACACCTTTTGCGATTGGCTATCGTGCTATCGTCTATTTAGGTCAGTGGCCCTTAAATTACGAATCATCGGAAACTTCCCCAAACTGGGAGTTCCAAAAGATTAACACCAATTATTTTGATAATCGCGGCGGCAAGGTGCCCTATCAGATCAAATATGTTCAGGAGTCCCAGAAGATTATTAGAGGCGGGCTCACCGCTAAAATCGCGAGTGCTGAGGCCGTGAAAAAAATGATGCTTTTAAAGGCAATGGAAAAAACGCATCTTCCACTGGCATTCGATACGATTATTGGCGCCGGAACGAAGAACGATCATATTTATAACATTCCTCCAAACCGGTTGGGCTACTTATATGCCTATGCACCAGGTGTGAATGAAAAGGGGAAGGTAACCTACGGTGAAGTCTATTTAATGCTAAAAGGCAGCAAAAAGTTTATCGTGATTAAAAATGAAACCTCTCAAGGAATCGGCGCATGGATTCCAGTTCAAGATTATGTATCCTTTGGATTTGCAGCGTCAGAACGACCACGATAAAAGCAGACTCCTGGTTGCAGGAGTCTTTTCTTTTTTGAAAAATTGGGCAAAATATTATTAATCGATTGTCAAAGCAGCCATTTTTCGATAGGATGAGAACGTTAGCGAAAGGAGTGAAACAACTTGGGAAGCCCGATTGAAGATAAAAATACACAAGTGAATTTTTTAAAACAACGCTTAAACATGTTCATTGATGTCCTTGATGCGATCGATCCGGAAGATACAGATCTTGAAGATATTGACCGCTTAATTTCAATGTTAGATGATATGGAATCAAAATGCAGAGAATTTAATAATCGTGAAGTGAGTGAGTCTGTTTAATCAACAGGCTCTTTTTAATGGGATAAATAGTGAATCCAATATTTACATGGAGATTTCCACGAATAACCTGGCAGCGGTTGCAAGCTAATCCTTTAATTCTATAGGTTATAGGAGTATAATATAAACGTGCAAAAATTGTAAAATTGAAAAATATTAATGGGGAACATGGGGAGAGGGGTACTCGAATTGAATATTTCTAAATTTCAAGAAAGCATGTATAAGCTAGTCGTTGAAACATCAACAAAACTTCCTAAGGACGTCCGCAGAGCTGTTAAACGGGCTAAGGAAAATGAAAATGCGGGAACAAGTGCTGCAATGAGCCTTGCAACAATCACAAATAATATCAAGATGGCAGACGATCAAGTGTCACCCATCTGTCAGGACACAGGTTTACCAACCTTTAAAATTAAAACGCCAGTAGGTGTGAATCAATTAGAAATTAAAGAAGCAATTCGTAATGCCATTGTGTTGGCAACGAAAGAGGGGAAGCTTCGCCCGAACTCAGTCGATTCCCTAACTGGTGAAAACAGTGGGGACAATCTTGGTGCAGGCGTGCCTGTTATCAAATTTGACCAATGGGAAAAAGATTATATCGACGTTCGTCTGATTTTAAAAGGCGGCGGTTGTGAAAATAAAAACATTCAATATAGCCTTCCATGTGAATTAGACGGATTAGGCCGTGCAGGGCGTGACCTTGATGGAATCCGTAAGTGCGTTATGCATTCCGTCTACCAGGCTCAAGGTCAAGGCTGCAGCGCTGGCTTTATCGGTGTTGGTATTGGCGGCGACCGTTCTTCTGGATACGATTTAGCGAAAGAACAGTTATTCCGTTCTGTGGAAGATGTGAACCCAAATGAAGACCTTCGTAAGTTAGAAGAGTATGTAATGGAGAATGCAAATAAATTAGGAATCGGCACAATGGGCTTCGGTGGTGAAGCTACCCTTTTAGGCTGTAAAGTGGGCGTCATGAACCGTATTCCTGCAAGTTTCTATGTATCTGTTGCCTACAATTGCTGGGCATTCCGTCGTTTAGGTGTGAGTGTAAACGCGGAGACTGGTGAAATCAACGAATGGATGTATCAAGACGGGGAATTCATTGATTTTGCTGAAAAAGAAGCAGCTGTGCAGGAAACGGCCGCTACATCTGAAGGGGTTATTACCTTAGAGGCGCCAATATCTGAAGAACAAATCCGTTCTCTAAAAGTAGGAGATGTCGTTCAAATTAATGGGATGATGTACACTGGCCGTGATGCAATTCATAAGTATTTAAGCGATCATGACGCACCAGTTGATTTAAATGGACAAGTGATTTATCATTGCGGTCCGGTTATGTTGAAGGATGAAGCCGGTGCTTGGCATGTGAAGGCTGCTGGTCCAACAACAAGCATTCGTGAGGAACCTTATCAAGGTGATATTATGAAGAAATTCGGCATCCGCGCTGTTATCGGTAAAGGCGGTATGGGACCGAAGACGTTAGCTGCATTAGAAGAACATGGCGGGGTATACCTAAATGCAATTGGCGGAGCTGCTCAGTACTATGCAGATTGCATCAAATCAGTTGAAGGTGTCGATTTAATGCAATTTGGTATTCCAGAAGCGATGTGGCACCTTCGTGTAGAGGGCTTCACAGCAGTAGTGACAATGGACTCACACGGAAACAGCCTGCACGCCGACGTAGATAAATCTTCATTAGAAAAGTTAGCAGCGTTTAAGGAGCCGGTTTTTAAATAGAGAGTTGTGGGATAGGCGCTCGGGTTGCGGGCGCTTATTTTTTTTATGAACTAAAAAACGAGATGATTTCCAAATAATATCCAGCAAATGTCGTAAGTTTCGAAAAATGGGCGATAAGAGTCCGATAAGATGTCATAAGTGCTGAAAAATACGTCATAAGTTACTGGATATTGAATTGATTTCCAAATAATATCCAGCAAATGTCGTAAGTTTCAAAAAATAGGTGATAAGAGTCCGATAATATGTTATAAGTGCTGAAAAATATGTCATAAGTAACCGGATATTGAATTGACTTCCAAATAATATCCAGCAAATGTCGTAAGTTTCGAAAAATGGGCGATAAGAATCCGATAAGATGTCATAAGTGCTGAAAAATATGTCATAAGTAACTGGATATTGAGTTGATTTCCAAATAATATCCAGCATATGTCGTAAGTTTCGAAAAATAGATAAAAAGTAGTCCGATAATATGTCATAAGCGACGACCAGACACAAAAGTTTCATAACAAGTATAAAAAAAGACTAGGATTACCAAATATCTTGTTGAAGTTATACTAAAAATACAAAGGAGGATTTATCTTGATTGAAATGGAACTCGCACCCCCTAATTTCTTGCTTCAAGTGGAGGCTTTAGAAAGAAGGCTAGCAGAAAATCATAGAAAAATGCCAGAAATAAAGTCTAAAATACGAATTTTAAGGTCCGGATATAATGGAGAAAAAACATTAAAATACTATCTGGATCAAATTCCCGTACACAAGTACCATATTTTTTACGGTCTTCGTCTTCCTATAGGAAATACCTATTTCCAGATTGATGCTCTACTCCTTTCCCAAAAATTAATAATAATAATTGATGCAAAAAACCACTCAGGAATGCTGCGATTTGAAA
The DNA here is from genome assembly GCF_023714155.1 of Neobacillus sp. MER 74. Lineage (NCBI taxonomy): Bacteria > Bacillati > Bacillota > Bacilli > Caryophanales > Bacillaceae > Neobacillus > Neobacillus sp. MER 74. The sequence continues at coordinate 131,107 of NZ_JAMAUV010000005.1, read as the reverse complement.
AAAAACAAATGATTCATGAATATGCAGACAACAGGGACATCTATGAGAATCCAGTAGCGCAAGTAAACCGCCATGAAATATTATTAAGACATTCATTTGAGTATGATAAAGTACCTCAGATTCCTATTGCAAACCTTGTTACTGTTTGTAAACCCTCTACAGAAATAATTATCAATCAAGAATACCAAGAAGCAGAGCAAAAAGTCATAAGGGCCTATGATTTATTAAGGAAAGTAGATGAATTAGAAGAGGCCCACACAGGAAAAAAGCTAAATAATAAGACCGTTAATCAAATCATTAATCTTTTATTATCGCGACACACACCTCAAAAAATTGATATCCTTAATTATTTTCAGGTTTCAGAAGACGAACTTATCTCGGGAGTCCAATGCCCAAGATGTTTAAACATTCCTATGGATTATATAAGGTCGAAATGGATATGTCCTAAATGTTTATTATTTTCAAAAGAAGCCTTCATTAATGGTATTAACGATTACTTTCTTCTGATCAAACCCTCATTTACCAATCATGAATTACGGAAATTTCTTAACATGCCTTCCTCTAGAACGACCGCATCCAATATACCTAAAAGAACTCTTCCCTATACAGGAATAAAAAGAGGACGAATCTACCACCAACCAACAATTCCTATTTTAACCAATCATGTTTTTCCACCTAATAACAAACACTAAAAAAAATAAAATAGGGGGAACATGGATGAAAAGATTATTGTGCATCCTTAGTATGCTGCTCTTATTTATACCGCAGAGTACATATGCGGCTGTATCCAATCAGCCGATCCATTGGGGCTTTAAAAAAGGGGTAAATGAACAGCCGGCAGAAGCAGGAGCTGAGCTTGATCAGTTAATTGAAAAATACGGTGCTTTTTATAAAAGTAACCCAGACTCAAAGACGTTATACTTAACTTTCGATAACGGTTATGAACAAGGATATACCCCTCAGATTCTTGATATTTTAAAAAAGGAAAAGGTACCTGCGACTTTTTTTGTGACAGGGCATTATTTGCTTTCGGCAGGGGATATTGTGAAAAGGATGGTTAAAGAAGGGCATATTGTCGGGAACCATTCGTGGCATCACCCGGACCTGACAACCGTAAGTGATCAAAGGATTCGTGAAGAGCTCGAAAAGGTCAGCGTCAAAACCAAAGAATTAACAGGGCAAAAAGAAATGAAATACCTTCGTCCGCCACGGGGGGTATTTAGTGAAAGAACGATGCAGATTGCTAATGAAGAGGGCTATACGCATGTATTCTGGTCACTCGCTTTCGTCGATTGGAATGTGAATTCGCAAAGAGGCTGGCAATATTCCTACGACAATATCATGAGGCAGGTCCATCCGGGCTGTATCTTACTATTACACACTGTTTCAAAAGATAACGCCGATGCTCTTGAAAAGGCAATTCAGGATCTAAAGAAAAAAGGCTACAAATTCAAAAGCCTTGATGATTTTCCGAAGAAAAAATAGATATATCACCCACAGAAACCGAATTTCTTTTTGGAATTCGGTTTTTCTGTGTGAATCATGCTATAATACGGGGAAATTAAAATGAAACGATCTATATGAATTTATGGAATATTATGGAGTGAAATAGATGAAAACTGATCAAAATATTAAAATTGAACTGAAGCAAACCTTTCCGCTTACGATTAAACGGCTCGGTATTAATGGGGAAGGTGTCGGTTATTATAAAAAACAGGTTGTTTTTGTGCCCGGTGCACTTCCCGGTGAAGAAGTGGTCGTAGAGGCGACGAAGATTAGCCCGAAATTTGCTGAAGCAAAAATCAAAAAAATTCGTATTAAATCCCCGCATCGTGTTCTGCCGCTGTGTCCGGTTTATGATCAATGTGGAGGATGTCAATTGCAGCACTTGAAATATGATCAACAGTTAAAGGAAAAACGTGATATCGTCATTCAATCACTAGAGCGCCATACCAAAGTAGACATTAGCAAACTGGATATCCGAGAAACGATTGGAATGGAAGACCCATGGAGATATCGAAACAAGAGCAGTTTTCAAGTGAAGGCAATGGATGGCAAGGTCCTTGCGGGGCTTTATGGCCTTAATTCCCATCAATTGATTAATATTGAGGAATGTGCTGTGCAGCACTCACAAACAAATGAAGCAACATCTGCGGTTAAACGGATTTTAGAGGAATTAAAAATTCCTATTTATAATGAAAAGTCCAGAAAAGGAATTGTTCGAACCATTGTTACTCGGGTTGGCATTCAAACAGGCGAACTACAAATAGTCCTAATCACAACTCAAAAAGAATTACCAAAAGTGGACATCATCATTCAGGAAATCCAAAAGCGTCTCCCGAATGTGAAATCAATTGTTCAGAACATCAATGGACAAAAAACCTCCCTTATTTTTGGTGAGGAAACACTTCCGTTAGCGGGTGAAGAGTTTATCCAAGAAACACTAGGAGACCTTCAATTTGAGCTTTCTGCAAGGACTTTCTTCCAATTAAACCCTGTTCAGACGGTTAAGCTTTATAATGAAGTGAAAAAAGCAGCTGCGCTGACTGGTCAAGAAAAAGTAGTAGATGCCTATTGTGGAGTGGGAACCATCGGGTTATGGCTCGCCGATCAGGCAGGAGAAGTTCGTGGAATGGATGTCATCCCAGAATCGATTGAGGACGCAAAGAAAAACGCAAAGCGGCATGGATTGACTAATACAAAATATGTACCTGGAAAGGCAGAAGAAGTCCTTCCTAAATGGGTCAAAAAGGGATGGAAGCCCGATGTCATTGTCGTCGATCCACCTAGAACAGGTCTTGAGGGGCAGTTAATCCAAACTATCCTCCAAGCAGAACCAAAAAAGCTCATTTACATCTCATGTAATCCTTCAACATTGGCGAAGGACATTCAAACGTTAAGTGCTAAATATGAAGTAAAATATATCCAGCCAGTGGACATGTTCCCGCATACGGCACATGTGGAGTGCTGTTCACTGCTGGTTTTAAAAAGGTAACCCAAAAATTAACTCTTCCGAACTAAAATAAACATTTTCCTGACTCCATACCAACCCGGGTTTGTTCCAATACGAATCCGGGCTTTTTTCAATATTTCTCTCAGGCAGCCATTCGGTTGCTTTTGCTCTTCGTGTTTCCTTTATCTCTTATGCCCTGTGCCTAGTATAGTAAATAGGTTCAAATAATAAAAAAGACCACCATTTTCATAGTAAAATGGAAGTACCTATCACAGAACTTCCAATACTATTCCCTACCAAGGAGCTGAAAATGATGGCTTATACATTATTGAATTATATTCAAGGAAAAAACGGAAGTCGATGGGCACAATTTGTAAGAGAAACAGGAACAGATTCTATGTTGATAGTGGCAATTGATGCAGCGAAATATACGCATAAGGCAATAATTTGTACATTTTATGGGGACGTATTAGTGAAACCATTTGAGTTCGATGCTTCTATGACTGGGCTTGAAAAGGTTAAAGAACAAATACGAATAGAAAAAGATCGGAATGGAATGAAGGAGGTAGTGGTTGGAGTTGAAACAACGGGACATTATTACGAGGATCTAGTGCGACGTTGTCAGTCTGAGGGTTATCATGTCCGCATTTTGAATGCCGCGACTACCGCACAAGAAAGGCAAGCTCTTTTAAATTGGTCAAAAACAGATAATTTGGATCTTATGGCGATTGTTCAATCTATGATTCACGGCCGAGGAACATCGAATGAACTATCTGTTGGAGACGTTCACAACCTGCAAAAACTAACACGTGCTCGCCGTGTATTAGTTGGGGAAAGAACTTCGACTGAAAATTTGATTCGTGTACATGTGGATCACATTTTTAGAGAGTTCCAGGGGAAGAGCATATGGGTTAATGGGAAACGTGAACATGTTTCCCCATTTTCTAAGCTATTTGCGAAAGCGCCTCGGTACCTCATGCGTCATTCTCTTCATCCAAGTGATATTCTTTCCCTTGGAGAGGAGGGGTTACGCGAGTTGTCTATTCGTGAAAACCTAAAACTTAGGGATAAAACGATTAAGATATTGATTGATTATGCACAGAACTCTATTTCACAACCAAAGGAGTTTCTAGAAGCCGATCAATTTCTTTTGCGGCTAGAACTCGATCGATTAGACCTTTTAGATAAACAAATTCAAATATTAGAAAGGGAAATCGAAGATTTATTTATTCAGACTGAAGGAGCAGTTATCCTTAGTGTCCCTGGAATAGGTGTTGTGACGGGGGCTGAATTATACGCAGAAATGGGAGATATATCTGATTTCGATCATGCCGGGCAATTAATTAAAATGGCGGGTACAAATCCAATTGTGAAGCAATCAGGAGGAAAAAAACCATCTTACTTTGGTGTTTCAAAACAAGGAAGAAGGACTTTCCGAAACGTTACCTATCAAGTAGGAAGATCCTTAGCCGTTAATAACCCTGAAATGAAACAGAAATATCTTGCTTTCAAAGAACGTGGAAAGCATCCTCGTCAGGCTTATGTGGCCTTAGGAAACCGAATGATTCGTCTAGCCTTTTCAATGATTAGGAATCAAACACTATACCGCACAGACCAACCAAACTATGTCTTGTTCGATGAGCTAAGTAAGAAACTGCGTATGCCTAATGTGAAACGATTTTATAGTAATTTCGTATCATCAACTGTTTGCCAATCAGCCTAGATTTTTGGATTATGTTTTCTCAACATTTGTGTGCTTATTTTTAAATTTACAGCGTTTAGCTTATAAAGTTAGGTATTTAATATTTTCTTAGGAAGTTTGTTTCTTTTAAAATGGGGCTCCTCTAGGACGTTAGATCACATTGTTTTCCGTGCCTGAGGCTCCAGACCTCGAGTGACAGCGTTATGGATCTTGTCCTACAAGTACGAATAATACGTGAAATCTAAGTTTAGATTTACTAGGCGGTATCCTCTGTAGGATGAAAAATGCAAGGTCCTTTCACGTTCTAGAGGAGCCCTATGATACATTCTGTGATAGTTGAACCTTCCAAAAAATTGAAATTAGGGGTTCTACTTAAGGTCGGTCTTTTTTAAGAAAAAACTACGATTGACTTATTAGCCATTATACGCTGTCACCTCATAAAAAAGTGGAACAAGCTACTAATTATCCTGGGAAGTTTGTTATTGAAAAAGTTCTAAATATATATAACCTTTTCTAAAAAAGTTAGAATTTTATTAAAACCCCTTAATTATTACAATAAAAGTGTAAAGAGAGTTTACAAAAACGTTAGAGGGGGCAAAAGGAAATAAAAGATAATCATTTTTACTTCAAGAAATGAAACCGCTATCAAGTTTTTGAAAAAGAATAGAAACATTAGAGGAAAATTATCAATGAATGTATGGTAGCCTAATAGCCCATTAGGGGGATTACCATTTATTAAGAATGCAGTCAAAAATAAAGGAGGCTGGTTAAGGTGAAGAAAAAGGGAATCCTAACGGTAGTTTCATTACTTTTAGTATTATCTATCTTTTTATCGGGTTGTTCGGGAGAAAAAACAGGAAGTTCAGAAACAAAAGGTGATAATAAAACCATTACGGTCCTCGTTGAAGGGGGAAGCCCGGCCTTTAAGGTTGCAAAAGAAACAGCCGCAGAATTTAAACAGAAAACAGGCTACGAAGTTAAAATTGAATCCGTTCCATATACAGGAGTCTATGACAAACTTAAGGCAGAGGTAGCTTCACGGGCAGGGGCTTTCGATGTTGCAACCATCGATATACTTTGGTTTCCTGCTCTAGCTGGCGGACTTCTGCCATTAGAAGATCTCATGACAGATGACCTTAAAAATGATTTATTCCCAGGATTAGTAGAAGGCGGAAGTTATCAGAATAAGGTTTATGGAATGCCGGTATGGACGAACGCCAAAAATTTAATCTACCGTAAAGACCTTTTCGAAGATGAAAAGAATAAAGCCGATTTTAAAGCAAAGTATGGATATGATTTACATCCGCCAACAACATGGGATGAATATCGGGATGTAGCCAAGTTTTTTACTAGAGATACAGATAATGATAGAAAAGTAGATTTGTACGGAACTACGGTATTTGGTGCGAACAATGGGGATGCGGTAGCCAGCTGGCTGGATCATGCAGCCCAAGCAGGTGCGAAACCATTGGTTGTTGGTGATAATGGCAAAGTTCTTGTTAATACAAAACCGTATGTTGATTCCTTGCAATTTTTAGTTGACCTTTTGAAAAAAGATCAATCGGTTCCATCAGGTGCACTAGAAATGGCATCTGCAGAAACTTCTGAGCTATTTTGGAATGGAAAATCTGCCATGATGCTTGCTTGGGGTCACTTCTATGTCCCTTCAAATGACCCTAAACAATCAAAGGTAGCAGGAAAAGTTGGAAGTGCCCCAATGATTGGCGGCGGAGCAGGAATAGGTGCTGTCCCAGGTCCTTGGTACCAGGTTATCCCTAGTTCTTCCAAAAAACAAGAGATTGCCAAAGAGTATCTCAACTTCATCTATGAAAAGAATGAACTATTTATGAAATCATTGGGGGTAGCAGCGAGAAAATCCGTTTTTGAAAGTTATAGTACACAGCAGGGCTATGAACATTTGAAACCGCTTATGACGACATTAAGCGGACCACAAACGCAAAATCGACCTGCTATTAAGGAATGGCAAGAAATCGAAAGTGAAGCACTCATCCCAGCCGTGCAATATGCACTTTCTGGAGAAAAAACACCTCAAGAAGCACTAGATTGGGCAGCAGATGTAATCAAAGATTTATTGCCGCCACAATAAACTGAAACGTACTTAATAGAACCTCTTCATACAGATATCTAATCCATGAAGGGGTTCTAAAAAATATATTGATAGAAAGGAGCGGTTTTCTTGAGACTGAAAAATGGGGCATTATCGACGATCTTTTTCTTTCCTGCAGGGATCTTTATGTTGGTATTTCTGGTCTATCCAATCTTTCTTTTAATTAGAGACAGTTTTTATAAGATTGATATCATTAATCCTTCATTGCGAGAATTTGTTGGTTTTGCAAACTATACAAACTCGTTGACTTCCGAACGATTTTTAAAAGCGCTTTGGAACACAGTCGTTTATATAGGAGTAGCGGTGGGTTTCGAGTTTATCATCGGGCTTATCCTTGCTTTGCTTCTAAGCAATGCTTTTAAAGGAAGCCAATTTATTCGGACACTATTGTTAAGCCCGCTTATGCTGGCACCGTTAGTTACAGGAATCATTTGGAAATTTATGCTTAATGACCAATTCGGCATTATCAACTGGGGGCTTTATAAACTTGGAATACTTTCTGACCCGCATCAAATACTCTGGTTATCAGACTCCCGTTTTGCACTCTATTCTACGATTATTGCAGACATTTGGTTAACAACGCCTTTCATTATGCTCGTTCTATTAGCAGGTATTAAAGGAATCCCGATTAGTTTATATGAATCTGCTGAAATGGATGGGGCCAATAAATGGCATAAGTTCCGTTACATTACTTTCCCTTCTCTTATCCCAGTAGCAACAGTAGCATTATTAATTCGCATTATTGATGCTGCCAGAACATTCGATATTGTCTGGGTGCTTACGCAAGGGGGACCAGGTTTTTCTTCCGAATTGCTAAGTACATATATGTATAAGACATTGACCCGTTATGGAGAGGTTGGGCAGTCAAGCGCAATGGCAGTCATCTTTATCATCATTTTATTATTCCTAAGTTCTTTCTTTATTACAAAAATGTGGTCACCTAGGAGAAGACATTCATGATGATAGGAGAGGTGAAATAGAAATGGCCCATATACCATTAAAAGAAACGATTGCAGAAAAACCAGTTTGGTTTGCAACTTTACATGTTAAACATAAAATATGGACGCTGATTGTTTTGTTTACCACTTGCTTGCTGGCTTTATTATTCTTAGGTCCGCATATCTATCTATTATTAACATCATTGAAACCATCCGCAGAGGCAGTTTCTGTGCCGCCGACTTTATGGCCCTCGCAATTTTCACTGGAAAATTATATAAAAATGTTCGATTACTTGCCTATAGGAAAATATTTTCTAAATAGCTTAATTACAGCGGGTGCCAGCACCATTTTAAGTGTGTTTTTTGGGGCCATGGCTGCATATGGAATTTCTAGATTTTCTTCCATAACAGGAAGCTACTTTTTGTTATTCACCTTAGTGATCAGAATGGTACCTATGATTAGTATTGCAATTCCTATGTATATGATTGTAAAAAGTATGGGCTTAATTGATACCCATTTTGCCTTAATATTGGTGTATACCAGCTTAAATGTTCCGTTTGCTATTTGGTTAATGATTGGTTTTTTTGACTCAGTTCCAAAAGAATTTGATGAAGCGGCCAGGGTGGATGGATGCAGCTGGATCGGAGCCTTTATCAGAATTATTCTTCCGGTGTCACTCCCTGGACTGGCAACGACAGCTATCTTTACTTTTATGTTAGCATGGAATGATTTCTTGTTCTCGCTACTCATGACCAGTACGAATGCCAAAACGGCAACAGTAGGGATTTCAGAATTTTTAACCGCTTATAATCTTGATTTAGGACCAATGACAGCTGCTGCCATCTCATTTAGTCTGCCTGTTATGATATTTTCTTTTTTCATACAGCGTTATATTGTAAGTGGCATGACTTTAGGAGCAGTAAAAGAATAACGACTTGATCTTGAATGAAAAAAAGGCAAATGGTGGAGTGAGGTAAAAGTATGTTTGATGATGGCAGAGAAGGCAAAAGCGAAACAAATAGCAAAAGATTGCATTAAACTTGTCAAAAATCTTTAAACTTACCTTAAATGATGGGAATAATATGAAAATGCTGATTTTTCTTGTCTAGTGATAATCCTTCTGAGCGAAAATAATCAGAAAAAGGAAAGTACGAATTCGTAAGGCTTTACTTCCAGCTATATCAAGGAATAAGTAGTTTATGCACAAACATACTAAATTGATAGGAGAATTTATTTATGGCTAGTAAAAATTATTACGACGTAACAGAGTGGCCTGTCGGTAATCCCTATGAGGATATTGGTGAGGTAATCAATAGCATTATAGCAGATATTAAAAGTAGGCAATCGGACGCTGATTTGAATAAAGGCGGAAAGCCGGGTGCGGTTATCTATATTCCACCGGGAGATTATCATCTTAGTAGTCAAGTAGTTATAGACATCAGTTATCTTAAAATTATGGGTTCTGGACACGGGTTTACATCTTCGAGTATTCGTTTTAATACTTCTGAGAATGAATGGGCGGATTTGCATGAATTGTGGCCGGGAGGAAGTCGCATACTCGTAGATATTCCCCTTGAAGTAAGTGACGAGGAATATAAAGGAGCTGCATTTTATGTTAAACGAAGTGGAAATCCCCGAATAAGTTCAGTAGAGTTTTCTGACTTTTGTATTGATGGTTTGCATTTTATTGAAGATGGCTCGGGAGAAACAAATCCGGAGAACACATACACCAACGGGAAAACGGGAATTTATGTTGCAAGTGCTTGTGACTCATTTCGGATTACAGGCATGGGGTTGGTGTATTTAGAGCATGGAATTACTATTTATCATGCAGATGCACTGACTATACATGATAATTTCATAGCTGAATGTGGAAACTGTGTAGAGCTGCGAGGTTGGGGACAGGCTTCAAAAATAACCGATAACTTGATAGGAGCCGGTTTTAAAGGATATTCAATTTACGCTCAAAATTTTGGTGGACTTTTGATTACAGCGAATAATGTTTTTCCACGAGGTGCGAGCAGTATCTATTTTGATGGTGTGACACGTTCCAGTATCACAAATAATAGACTTCATTCATTTTATCCAGGAATGGTGGTATTCAGGGGGAATTGTTCGGAAAATTTGGTTTCTTCAAATCACTTTTTACGTGACCATGAACCTTGGACTCCTTTTCTGGGAATAGACAATGGTTTAGATGATTTGTATGGTCTCCTCTATATCAGTGGCAATAATAATTCTGTAATTGCTAATCACTTTTCTGAAGTAATTAATACTCAGAACATCAAGCCGGTAGGTGCAACACCTGTAATCATACGAATTGTTTCAGGTAATGGAAATTATATTTCTAATAATCATGTTGTCGCCATGGAGGTTCATGCCAAGATAAGTGATTCTTGTTTCTCTGCGCAAGTAGAAGCTTTGTTAACTACCGAAGCATCAGAACCGCTTACCGTAACAACAGTATTGATAGAAAAAGAGTCGCTTCAAAATACGATTCTTGATTCGGGGAGTGATGCTCAGGTTGTTATGGATAAGACTGTAAATGCATTCAGAGCCACTCCCACGCCAGGTGCTTCCTAGTGCTATCACCAGAGTAAGCACAACCATGGACAAAATTCTTAAAGCTGGAGAAACATAATGACTAACCTAATGAGACTCATCGACTCTCCAATTAAGCGTAAAATTATCTTATTAGCTTTGTTTTCAGCCCTAATCCCTTTACTTGTTATTGGTCCTTTTACGTTCATTTATTTTAATAAAGTAATAGAAAATAAAGTATCTTCCACGATTGATAACTTCTTAACTATTGTCGATTGGAATATTAACTCATTTGGAAGCAATGTAGAGAATCTATCTAATGACATTTTTCTTTCGGATGAAATTCAGGACTATTTATTCTATAAAAAAACAGATGCAAAGTTATACAGGTTGGAGACGTCATCTCTAGAAAACTTGAATAATATAACGGTGGTAAACAATCCCTATATTAATGCCATCTACGTTGGGAATGCAAATCACGGCTTTTTGAAAGTAAACCGCGGGGAACAAAATTTGAAGAATGATATCTATCAAACGATAAAAAAGTCCAATATCTATCCGCGTTTACTCCATAGCGAATGGCAGGGTGAATGGTTAAATGGAAGTAATACAAAACTTGTTAAAGGTGCAAACCAATCTTTACTATACGGAAGAAATATTCGAGATCTTGGAACGAAGGAACAAATGGGGCTGGTACTGATCGATCTTGATCCAGCGTATTTTGATAATATGTTTAAAAATAGTAACCCTCCAGGCGATATTTTAATACTGGATGGGGATAAAATTTTGTTCTCTAGCAATCATAGTTTCTCTTCATCTCAGGTAGCCAAAATCATTCAAAGTCGTGAGAAAAGCGGAACCATTAAAAAAGTAATGAATGGAACGCAATATTTCTTTAATTATCATACAAACAAAAAAACAAATTGGGATGTTGTTAGTATTATCCCCTATGAAAATATTGTTCGTGAGGTCAATCAACTTCGATTAGTAACGATTTCTTTATTAGTGATGGCATTAATGTTCTCCTTAATTATTGCCTTATTTATTACCAGGAGAATTACAAATCAGTTAAGTTTGCTGCGCATGGTTACTGAAAAAATGGAAAAACGAGAGACTGTAGTAGGTATTCATTTTAATAATGAGGATGAACTTGGAGAAATCGGGAACAAGATTGTTCACCTTTATAATTGGAATAATGATTTAACTAAAAGGTTATATAAATCACAGATTAAGGAAAAGGAAGCAGAGCTATTAGCCTTGCAAAGCCACATTAATCCACATTTTTTATATAACACATTGAACACTATTTATTGGATGGCAGAGAAAGTAAAAGCGAAACAAATAGCAAAAATTGCGATTAATTTGTCAAAAATTTTTAGACTTACCTTAAATGATGGAAGTCATATTACCTCCGTAAAGAATGAAATGGATCAAGTAAAGAGTTATATGGATATCCAAAATATTCGTTTTGACCAAAAAATCCACTACACAATTACGATTGAACCTGAAATCATGGAAGAAAGTATCATTAAATTGCTGTTACAGCCCATTGTAGAAAACTCTGTTTACCATGGGTTAGAACATCAGGAAAGCGGAACCATCATGATTGAAGGCATGAAGGTCGCAGATGGTCTACTTTTCATTATTCGTGATACAGGAAAAGGATTTGACATGAATGAAGTAGATATTAACAAAAAGGGCTATGCTTTGAAAAATATTAATGAACGATTGAAACTTTATTATGGAAAAGAATATGGATTAAAGATTAAGAGTGAAATAGGAAATGGAACTACCGTTTATCTTAAGGTTGGCCTAAAGAACGACGGAATTACTCATAACAATCTTTAAGGAGTTATCAATTATGTATAAACTTTTAATTGTTGATGATGAAAAAATTGTAATTGAAGGCTTAAAATCAGCCACTAACTGGAAGGATCATCACATTGAAATTGTAGGATCTGCCTTAGACGGAGAAGAAGCACTTAAAGAAATCATGAATAAAAAGCCTGATATTGTGTTAGTAGATATAAGAATGCCTAAATTAAATGGATTGGATTTAATTCAAGAAACAAAGGCTCTTAATCTTGATGCTGTTTTTATCATTATAAGCGGTTATTCAAAGTTTGATTACGCCAAAAGGGCTATTCAACTCGAGGCAATCGACTATCTAGTTAAACCTATTGAAGTAGAAGAAATTGTTCATTCTATTAAAAATGCCATTTTAAAACTAGAAAAAATAAAAAATGAAAAACAAGCAACTGAGCGGATGAATGAATATCAAATGGCTTTAGAAGAAAAGCGTGTCCTTGATTACATTTTAGGCCAAAGATTTGTTGTGCCGGAAAAGGACCAAAAGCTACAAAGTTTTTCTTTTTTAAACATCGGATTGAGGGGGGTTGACTGGGATGATTCAAATGCCACTGAAAAAATTCAAGCTTCCTTAGAGTGTTTAAAAAGCCTATTGGAAAACAGGAAGATACAGAACTTTGTCTATACGATTGATAGTGAAATCGTCATCATGATTTCAAACGCTGGTTCAGAGCTAGGGAATGACTTGGTTCAGGATCTTGTGTCATTGCTTTTTCATGAAATGAACATAAGACCGATGGTTGGAGTAAGTAATATCTATGTAACTATTTCGGGCATAAAGAAAGCCTATAGTGAAGCAAAAGAAGCGTTGAAAAATGGTATATTTTCAAACCAGTTAATAACCTATTATAAAGAATTAGAAACGTTCAATCATTCCTTTGGTAATCGTATTATTGAAAAAATTGATACATTTTTTAATGGAAAAGGCCCAGACCTTCTTAGCAACATGAATCTTTTCATGGACCAAGTTTTTCTCGATTGCCAAAAGAGTAGCCTCCCCCCAGAAAAAACAAAATACGTCTGTTTTAAAATCGTTAATCATTTCTTGGAATATATCGAAAGTGAATATGAAATAAATAAAAGCGGCGGCGAACGATACTTAGTTTACCAAGAATTAAATCAACTGCAGTCTTTTGAAGAAATCAGAGTTTGGCTAGAACAATTTATTGGGCAATCCACTGCTAATTTAAATGAAAATCACGTGTCATATAATGAAAAATTAATCATCGATTTAAAAAGTTTCATTAATGCTAATTATAAAGAACCAATTGTTTTAGATGATTTAGGCAAGCTGTTCCATAAGAACCCTGCCTACCTATGTAGTTTGTTCTCTAAGGCAGTTGGCAGCACCATTTTTGAATATATTACAAAGGTTCGATTAAATAATGCCAAAAAAATGCTAAGAACCTCAAATTTAAAAGTATCCGAAATTTGTAAACAGGTAGGCTACGAAAATCAAAAATACTTTAATCAAGTATTCAAGAAACATATTGGAACAACCCCAGGTCTCTACCGTTCACAGCACATACTAAAGTAAATGTTGGATGGGAGTAATTTGTTGGGGGAGAACACATGAATTTATGTGCTCGGACGAGTGTTATTTAGAGTACCCGCTTGAATCAATGTGCGAAATGGAGAATAATTCAATTAAGCTCCTGGAGGCGATTGGTAAATGAATAGACAAAGGATGAATCTTCGAATTATCTTCACAGAAATAGTAGCGAGACTTATTTTCTGAGTTCTCTATATATGCAATGTTTTTATATCCTTCTCCTTTCCTTCTAAAGTGGTCTGCCTCCTAGAGTCCCAGACCACTTCGTAGCTTAGTCATAAGGAACTAGGCTATTTTATTAAACAAAAAGCACCACAAATACGGTGCAAATTTATATACATAATATTGTACATTTTGAACATATTCGGATGAACATACAAAAGCGTAAAGGTCCTGCGTCTTTTTTACATTTAGCATTCGATATGCAACGTTTGATTTCATTACGTTGATCCAATTACTCATCAACTTCGTGAAGCAGTAAAGCCTTGCGAGTTTAATCGGGTGGCATTCGAGGATGTGGTTGGAGTAGGTGGACTTAAGAGAATAAGATGAATAGTTTTATCCTCTTTTCTTAAAAAGCTTTGTAAAAAGGTCACGAAAAAAGTTCTTTTTAGGTGTTTCGACCAGATTATCAACCAGATTATCAACAGTGTGCTGATGGTGTTTGGTGAAAAAATTCCAAATGATTTCTGTTGCATTTGGCCCTAATGGGTCGGTATATGAACCATTTAAGCTCCCGCCAGACCAAGCGTGCCCCATTTGATCGATTATCCATAGTTCCATTAAAAGTTCACCGCCCCCATCACTGTATACATGTTTAGTACAACTTTTTCCATTGATAAGGTCTGATTTGACCTGGTGAGGTGTAATATCAGCTCTTCCACTACCACCTTCTACAAGAAAATTAGTTTGTGCCCACTGTATGATAACCTGTTGTCCATTAATGGGATGTACAACTGTATCGCAGATACCATGGAAAACAATAACAGGCATTTTCTTCTTGAACTTTCCCATTTCCTGAAAGGCGCTGTTACCACATGCATAGGGGTCAGAAACGCCTTTTTGCATGCTTTCTTTAGCAGCCTTAGCCATTGGATCGGTTAGAAAAAATACATTCGCAGCATCATAGGGAAGTCCCGCACACACTCCGATACCGCTAAATACATCTGGATAGGTAACTCCAAGAATGCAAGCAAGTGCCGCACCTGCAGATAAACCAACTGCGTACACCTTACTTGAATCAATGCGGTATGTACCTTTAATCTGATTAATGATCGCATTAATTAACTTGGGATGTCCCTCTCCACGGTGCTGATTTTTATCCAAAAACCAGTTCCAGCAGCCAAAAGGGTTATAAGCAGCCGGATTCGAAGGATTAAACAGGTGATTCATGTCAGGATAGAGTACGAGAAAGTTTTCTTTTTCAGCAAGCTCGTTCATATTTGTTCCAGCAGCAAAATCATCCGGATCTTGTTCACATCCATGAAGCATCACCATCAAAGGAGTATCTTTTTCCGCTTGATATTCGCTCGGAACATAAAGTTTGTACCTAAAACCCTGATATGAAAAATTTAGAAATTCCCCCAACTTTATCAACCCTCCTTAACTAAAACTACATGTTTCCATTATACTTCTACTAGGAGATGGTGATATGTCAGAAGATGAATTATTCTCAAATAAGGAATCTAATGTTTATGAAATATATTCAAAAATACTCGATTTATTGAAAGAAATTGGACCTTTTGAAATTGAGTTTAAAAAGACTTCTATACATCTTTTGAATAAATCTGCCTTCGGAGGAGTTCATCCAAAAAAGAAATGGTTAGATTTTAATTTAGTAACAAACCATCAAATTGAACACGAGAAGATTACTAAAATTGAACAAGTTTCAAAAAACAGATTTCACAATAACTTTAGATTTCATAGTGAAGACGAACTAAATCAAGAGTTTTTAGTTCTTTTAAAAGAATCATATCAATTAATGAGTTAATTAGAAAAAGGATAATGAAAAAAACATTGGAATATCAGATATTCTTTCATCGAATGGGCTTTCCTCATCACTGTTTAAACTATACAGAAAAAAATTAGGGAAAGAGGTGTAACGATGAATTAGCATACTCATTCCCTGTTTATATCACGGTCATCAAAGAATATTTAAGTACCCATTTAATTCTGAGGGATCTTGGTTATACACAAGTTTCCATGCCTCAAGGAGAGTTTCTTTTGTTACTTTTAGTGCCGGTACAGCTACATAAGCCGGTGCTGGTTTGCCGAGCAGTGCATAACCGGCCAGGATTGCCTCGGCCACTCCTTGATGGTAGGGCATCTGCGAACCCGAGCCCTTGATAAGTTCATCTTTAGCAATTTCTATAGCGGTATTGGTACTCAAATCGATTGTCGTAATAACTAAATCATGTTTTCCTAGGGCACGGGCTGAGGCCATAGCACCTTCCGCTACCAAATCCCATACAACAAAGATTCCCTTCAAATCGAGGTGTTGAGAAATCATAGCGTCTGTAAGCTCTTTCCCATCATTCGGACTAGTAAAACCGCTGCGGACTACGATTTGAATGTCAGGATAACTTTCTCTAATCGTTTTTTCAAAAGCCATTAATCTTTGTTTCGTTACAAAAAAATCAGCATCGTAGTATATGACCCCAATCTTGCCTTTAAAACCTATTTTCTCTGCCATAATGTCGGCTGCATAAGACCCGTTTCCATAATTGTCGGCTGAAACGACGCTTACATAATCCTTACCCGCTTCCAACCCGTATGGTGTATTGTCCATAAAAACCAGCTTCACACCTGATTGAGCTGCGGTTTGAAAGGCACCCGCGGTTGATAACGGATCGATTGGAAGACTAACAATAATATCCGGTTTTTTTGCTAATATCTCTTGAATGTCTACAACTTGCTTTTCCCAGTTCAGTTCGGCATCAGTTACAGCCACGACCCTAATCCCCATTTTATTAAAAGTTGTCTTCAATCCTTCAATTTGTGCTCTTGCCCAATTATTCCCGGTATAGTGCATGGCAATAGCAGCTGTATAGTTCTTTTCTCTTAGCTTTTTTAAATCTTTCATAGACAACTGCAATGTCTTGGCAGATACAGCTTCCTCTCCATTTGGTCCGGTACTTAAAATTTTATGTTCGGGTATATTTTGATTAATTGTACTAGTTAAAGTTTCGTAAATAGTTGTTAAGAACTCCTTTACATTAATAGGTTTTGTCAGATAATTATCAAACCCCTTGCCTAATGTCTGCTGGATGTCCTGAGGCATGGCATTGGCACTGACAGCAATAATCGCTATATCCTTCGTGTCTTCATCCTGTTTTATAAGGTCAAACACCTCATAGCCATGCATATCTGGGAGGTTAAGATCTAGTAGAATTAAATCTACTTTTTCAGTCCTAGCCAGTGCTAATCCTTCTTTTCCGGAACGAGCAGTTAAGATCGTATAGGATGGCTGGGATTTCAGGATGTTCTTCACAAGGTGTAAGTTAGATTCATTATCTTCCACATATAGCAAACCATAGTGATCTGACTCAGGATTCTTTGTTGGTAAATCCATCACTTCTTCCCCCCATTTCATCGCGGTCGTTAAATCATGGGGAAGGGGGAGGCTAAAGCGAAAATCGCTGCCGATTCCTTTTTGGCTCGTTACACTAATTTTTCCACTCATAAGTTGGACAAGTTGCTTTACTAAAGACAATCCAATGCCCGTACCTTCCTCTTGTGTCCCTTCAATCCGATAGAATGGGACAAACACTTTCTGATATTCTTCCACTGAAAGCCCGACTCCTGTATCCGCGATATGAATAACAGCCTCGTTTTGTTTCATATAAGAGAAAATCATGACTTTGCCGTCTTCCCGGTTATATTTGATGGCATTATCGAGAAGATTAAGAAGGATTTGTTTCAGGCGAATCGGATCGGCAAGAACGGTTACGGTTTCCGAATGGTCCATTTGATTATGAATTGTAATTCCTTTTTTCATGGCAAGCGGCAGCACGATATGGATACATTCATTGATAATGGTCAGCAGATCTACCTCTTCAATTGAAACTTTTAATTGGCCCGTATCGATTCTGGATAAATCTAAAATATCATTAATTAAGCTTAATAGATGCTTCCCTCCGCTTAAGATCTCTTGGACAAAGTCCTGCTGCTCCTCATTTAGGGTTTCATCTATTTCTAATAGCTGGGCAAAACCAAGGATTCCGTTCAAAGGGGTCCGGAGTTCATGACTCATTTTGGAAAGAAAGTCTGATTTGGTTAGGTTTGCTTTTTCCGCCGCTTCTTTAGCCTGAATGATTGTTTGTTCCATCTTTTTTCGTTCGGTAATATCCGATATGGTCACTAGTGCGGCTTGTTCCCCGTCATTATGTAATTTAAGTGGTTTTGAAGTAATGGAAAGCCATTTAGTCCCATTATTTCGATCGCTTACTCCCAAGACATAATCATGGAAAGGAATCCCCTGTTCGAGGGTGATGATTCCAGGTAATTCTGAATAGGGCAGGGAGGATCCGTCTTCTTTTACATAATCTAATTTGCTTACATTTGCTTCCGTTAATAAATCGGATTTAATACCAAGTACTTTTTCAACATTTTCATTAAGCGCAATGATTCTTCCCGACTTTTTATGAATAATGACGCATTCAGACATGGTTTGTAAAACTTCTTTATATAAATTTTCGTTAGGGGTGATTTCCATTGTTATACCCTGCCTTCCGAAAGAATAGTCATGGATTTTCCTGAAGCCATAGCTTTAGTATAGTCCACGGTAATTCTTCTTTAAAACTGCAAAAAACCACCATACCTATTTAATCATAAAATACTTCCTATCCTGCTTAAACTGCCTTATACTGAGAGTAGTTAGTTTGACAGCGATTCCAATAGTAATTTGTTAGCTATTAATTTATATATTAATGTTCCACTTAAATAGAAGCTTTTAATATGAGGTGATCTTTTGAGAGTTTTAATTGCAGAGGACCATGCACCATCGAGAAAACTATTGAAGCATCTCATTAAACCTTTGCAGAGTTATGAAATGGTTGGAGAAGCCGTTAATGGTGAGGATTTAATTTGCAAGGTGACGATAGAAAAGCCAGACATCATTTTGGTAGATATTAATATGCCATTGTTGAATGGGATGGAAGCGGTGAAATCTTGTAAAAAAGTAGTTCCGTCATTGCAAGTTATCTTTATCACCGGGCATGATGAGTTTGCCTTAGAAGCCTTTAGTGTAAATGCAATCGATTACATTGTCAAACCTATTGACCGTGACCGTCTTTATGCAGCATTAGGACGAGCAGCTGCACTTGCTAAGACTCCAGCAGAAAGCGAGCGCCCAACCGTTAAGAAGGATTTAATGGTTAAACAGTCCAATCAGTTTTCTTTTATCCCGTTAGACGACATTATTTTTATTGAACGCGCGGACCGAAAGGCCGTCATCCATACAATTGATCAAAAAGTAGAGGTAAATGAGGCGCTAACGAATCTTGAAGAACTCCTTGATTCCCGTTTTGTAGCCTCCCATCGTTCCTATATTATTAATTTGCAATATTTAAAGAGGATTGAAACGACAGGGCAAACGTACAAAGCATATTTTAAAAATTATGAGGAGACAGCAAAAGTTTCCAAGAATAAGTTAGCAGAATTACAAAAAAATAAATCGTTGTGAGGTCCGATAAACTCGGACCTCAATTTTTTTGTTTTTTTTAAAAATTTATGATTTTATTGTTCGAATGAACGATGATTGTGTCTAAAAGGATAGAAAACGATTTCAGTTGGAAAAAAACCTTGCCGGAAGATGATTAGACGACAATTTTGTAATCGATTACAATTCAAATATAGAAACAAGAAAGGACAAATTACAAAGATGGTAGGGATTGTAGATGTTAGCAAAGAAGGAAATAGTTTCTGCTAAAACCATTCTAGTTGTTGTGCCTGACATTACAAATCCGTTTTTTTCAAAGGTGTTTAGGGGAATTGAAGCAGTAGCGGTTACAAATGGATATCAAGTTATACTCGGCGATACAGACAATGATCTGGAAAGAGAAAAGTGGTTTTTAAACCTTTTGCATCAAAAAAAAGCAGATGGAATCGCTTTATTAACTGCCCAAACGGATGCAGCAACCGTTGAAGAGGCGGCCCAAAAATTTCCGTTGGTCCTTGCGTGTGAGTATATGGAAGGTTCCAACATCACAACTGTTTCGATTGATAACATAAGCGGTGCCAGAAATGCAACGGAATATTTAATCGATTTGGGACACGAAAGAATTGGCTGCATTATTGGACCTCTCAATAGTGTCTTGAACCGAGACCGTCTCAAAGGATTTTATCAAGCAATGTCAAGCAACAACCTTATCGTGGATCCTGTGTTAGTCCAGGAAGGTGATTTCTCTTTTGAAAGCGGTTTTAACCTTATGATGAAGTTTTTTGCCATTGGTCAACTCCCATCTGCGATTTTCGCTGCCAATGATGAAATGGCAATGGGAGTCATTAAAGCCATTAAATCTAAGGGACTTAAGGTGCCAGAGGATATTTCGGTTCTCGGTTTTGATAATCTGAAATTCTCGTCCATATTCGAACCAGGTCTGACAACGATTGCCCAGCCCGCGTTTGAAATTGGTGAGAAAGTGGCGGAAGTACTATTGAAGCTCATCAACAAAGAGGAAATCAAACACGAGCAAATGTTTTTAGCTAACCAGTTGATTGTAAGACAGTCTTGTCAGCAGTATGTGAAAAATTTTTAGAAAAAAATGTAATCTATTACATTTTTTGAAGCCCATAGAAGCCTGGTTTTATAACTTAAATGAATGTAATCCATTACTAGTAATATTCTATTAAGCTTACATTTATGAAAAGGGGGTGGTGCCACACTTATAGATTGTAAGGTGGTACCGACAAATAAAGAGCTTCAACTAAATAACTACTATAGTGGGGGTAATTAAATGAAAAAGAGTTTTTCTTTTACAGTTTTACTGTTACTTGTTTTAAGTGTTTTTCTTGCAGGATGTGGCGGAAAAAAATCTACATCTGAACAAGCGAGCACGGAGAAGAATGAAAACTACTCAGAAACAGCTTCAGGTCCATTAACGATCAATCCAAAGATTCCTGATTTAGTGGTACAAGATAAAGGGCCGAACGGAGAACAGGCCGTTTCAGCTAAGACATTGCAGCTTACGGAAGATGAGCTAAAGAAGATTAAAGAAGGTAAATATAAAGCGGCGATTGTTATGCACTACTCTGGTACTGACTATATGAATGCCGCAGTTGGTGCGATGAAGGATACATTTAAGAAGATGGGCATCAAGATCGTTGCTGTAACAGATGCACAGTTCAAAGCGGAAAAGCAAGTAAATGATATCGAAACCGTTTTAGCGAAAAAGCCGGACATTATGATTTCTGTTCCAGTTGATGCCGTATCTACCGCACCAGCTTATAAAAAGGCTGTTGCCCAAGGCGTAAAGTTAGTATTCATGGATGGTGCTGCACAAGGTTTAGTTGCAGGGAAAGATTACATCAGTATTGTGTCTGGTGACAACATGGGTAATGGAGCAACCGCAGCAGACATTATGGCTGAAAAACTTGGCGGAAAGGGTAAAGTCGGCATTGTGTATCACGATGTAAACTTCTTTGTTACCAAAAACCGTTCTGATGCTTTTGAAAAAAGAATCAAAGAAAAGTATCCAAATATTGAGATTGTCGCAAAAAGTGGGATTACTGGTCCAAATCAGGCAGAAGAAGTAGCATCTGCTATGTTGACAAGACACCATGATATTGATGGTATCTTCGCTCCATGGGATGTACCAGCTGAAGGTGTTATGGCTGCGGCAAGAACTGCTGGCAGGGATGATCTAGTTGTTACAACAGTTGACTTAGGCACAAACGTAGCCATCTCCATTGCACAAGATGGAATTGTTAAAGGTCTTGGAGCACAGCTCCCATATGACCAAGGTGTAGCTCAAGCAATCCTTGCCGGCTATGCCTTATTAGGAAAAGAAGCACCAGCGTATGTCGCTTCACCATCCATCAAAGTTACGAAAGAAAATGTATTAGATGAATGGAAGTTAATCTACGGAACAGACGCTCCTGACACAGTAAAAAATGCGATGAAATAATTTTAAAAAAAGGATAGGGGCTGCTTTTGATAGCAGCCTCTAACATAAAAAGAAGGTGGACTTGGATGGAACAGCCGATTCTCGAAATGAGAGGTATTAATAAAGCTTTTAATGGGATTACCGTTTTAAATGATGTTCATTTTTCCGTCAAAAAAGGTGAAGTTCACGCCTTGATGGGGGGGAATGGTGCCGGGAAATCGACGTTAATGAAAATCCTCACAGGGGTATACTCCGCAGACAGCGGCGAGATTTTAATTGAAGGAAAATCAGTAAGCATTAAAAGTTATGATGATGCTCAAAAGAATAATATATCGATGATTTTCCAAGAGTTTAGTTTAATTCCTACCCTTACCGTCGCCCAAAACATCTATCTTACTCGTGAGAAGAAAACATCATTAGGGCTGCTCGATGATAAGGATTGTGAGAAGAAAACAGAAAAATTGCTAGAAGAATTAGGCGTAGATATTAGACCAAATGATGTAGTTCAAAATTTGGGGGTTGGCTACTGGCAGATGACGGAAATTGCCAAAGCACTTTCCCAAGAAGCAAAGATTCTGATTATGGATGAGCCAACCTCGTCCTTAACCAAAAATGAAACGGAAGTACTCTTTAGTTTTATTAACAAATTGAAAGCAAAAGGTTATTCCATCATCTATATTTCTCACCGGATGGATGAAATCTTTGAAATATGTGACCGAATCACGATTATGCGTGATGGCCGTTATATCACAACAGAAAAATGCAGTGAAACCGATCTTGATACTGTTATTTCACATATTGTCGGTATGCAATTTGACCAAGCATTTGAGTGGAAAGAACGTTTCTATGCAACAGACGTGCCGCCGATTTTTGAAGTAAGAAATTTAAATGCTGAACATGTCCAAGATATTAATCTAAAAATTCAGCCGGGTGAAATTGTCGGAATTGCTGGGTTAATGGGAAGCGGCCGGACGGAATTACTTCGAAATCTCTTTGGGATTGACCCAATTAAGAGTGGAGACATCTACATCAATGGTCAAAAACAATCCATTAAGAATCCAAAAAATGCGATAGAAGCCGGACTTGCACTGATTCCGGAGGACCGCCGGATGCAAGGATTGGTTCTTGAACATAGTGTCAAGGATAATATGATTCTTCCAATACTTTCGAAGGTGAAAAAAGGAGCATTTATTGATAGTAAGAAGTCCAATGAGATTAGTAATGAATTTGTAAGGAAGTTAAATATTAAAACAGATAATATTTTTAAAAAGGCCGGGTTGTTATCGGGCGGTAATCAGCAAAAAATTGTTCTAGCCAAATGGCTGGCGAACGACCCTACTGTCTTGATGTTGGATGAACCAACAATTGGTGTGGATATAGGTGCAAAAACGGAAATTGTTGAAATTATTCGAGCTATGGCCGAAAACGGCAAGGCGATCCTTGTGGTTTCCTCCGAGCTCCCAGAACTGCTTGCTTTGAGTGACCGTGTGATCGTTATGCATGATGGGAAAATCAAAAAGGAAATGACCCGCAGGGAGATTAAATCAGAGGAGGAATTACAATATGCAATCCAAGGTTTCTAGTATTCAAAAGCCAGCAACTCCTGCGTTGAAAGGATTCGAGTGGCGTAATTATATTGTCTATTTTGCCTTCGTGGGCGTATTAATCTATTTTTCTATCAGCTTAAGTGATGAAGGGTTTTTAACTTCAGGGAACTTATTAAATATTGTTAGACAAACTGCGACGATATCTTTGATGGCGTTAGCGATGACATTTGTTATTAGTACAGGGGAGATTGACCTTTCTGTCGGTTCCATCGCTGCCCTTTCTTCTCTAGTAGGTGCATTAGCCATCCAAGCTGGTTATGGCATCATTGGTGGACTTATCGGCGGTGTTGGTACAGGTCTTGTGGTTGGATTAATCAATGGTCTGCTTGTAACAAAAGTAGCGATTCCTTCCTTCTTGGTAACACTGGGAACGATGGGAGCCATTAAAGGTGCTGCGATGTGGGTTACAGATACTGCTCCAGTTCCGATTGTAGACGCAAATTTCAATTTCATCTTTGGTTCAGGGGACATTGGTCCAATTCCAGTTTTACTTATTTGGACTCTAGTATTTACAGTGATTGCCCATATCTTACTTCGTAAGACATCCTTTGGCCGTCAGGTATTAGCAACAGGCGGAAATGAAAATGCTGCAAGATTCTCTGGCGTAAAGACAATGAAGATCAAGCTAATGGTATTCCTTGCAACTGGTTTAATGGCTGGTTTAGCTGGTCTCCTTTATGCGGGCCGTATGAATGCCGGACGTTTTTCCTTCGGTGAAGGGGATGAGCTTTCTGTTATTGCTGCGGTTATCCTTGGTGGGACAAGCTTGTTTGGCGGTGTAGGAACAATCATCGGAACGATAGTTGGTTCCCTAATGATTGGTACGATCAATAATGGTTTGATTATCATGGGTCTTGATGTCAGCCAGCAAATGATTATCAAAGGAATTATCATTATCCTAGCGGTGGCATTCGGTAAGAAAGCGATGAAGAGGTAATTTTTAATAGAGGTTTCCGCGGAATAATAGCAGAATTCTGCGGAATTCCCTCGGGAATTGACGGAATTAATGAGAAAACTGGCGGAATTTCCTCGGAAATTGGCGGAATTAATGATAAAAGCGGCTGTATTCTTTTCAATAAAAGCAAAATGACCCTATAAGGTCTATCAATTTGCATCCTTGAACAACACGATCAACTTTTGAACAGGAGGAAGAAAGGTGGAGAAGATTAAAGTTGGTATCATCGGTACTGGATTTATCGGGCCGACTCACATAGAAGCCATCAGAAGGCTTGGTTTTGTAGAAGTAGCTGGTTTGGCGGAAACCAGTCAAGAAATGGCTGAAAAAAAGGCAGCTGAGCTTGGAATTCCGAAGGCCATTGGTGATTACCGAGAAATGCTGAAAGACAGCGAAATCCAGGTCGTGCACAATTGCACACCAAATCATCTTCATTTTGCCATTAATAAAGAGATTATTTTAGCTGGAAAGCATGTTGTCTCAGAGAAACCACTGGCTATGAACAGTGATGAATCTGCAGAATTATTGGAGTTAGCAGAAAAACAAGGCGTCATCCATGCGGTGAACTTTAATTACAGACAGCATGCGAGTGTACAAAACTTAAAAGCGAAAATCACTGAAGGTGATCTTGGGAAAGTGAACTTGGTTCACGGAAGCTACTTGCAGGACTGGTTATTATATGAAACAGACTACAACTGGCGTTTGGCGCCGGAAGTAGGCGGAAAGTCACGCGCAGTAGCGGACATAGGTTCCCATTGGTGTGATACCGTCCAATTTGTAACAGGCAAAAGGATTGTTGAAGTTTTTGCCGATTTAGCAACTGTTGTTCCAGTAAGAAAGAAACCGACAGGAAACGTAGCTACTTTTGGGGCACAGACGTCGGAAGTTATGAAATATGAAGATGTTCCAATTAATACAGAAGATTATGCATCTGTGCTTGTCCGGTTTGAGGATGGATCTAGAGGAGTCTTTACTGTATCTCAAGTCAGTGCGGGACGGAAAAATAGATTAAGCTTTGAGATAAATGGAAGTCAAGCTTCAATATTCTGGAACCAGGAAGAACCAGAAAAGCTATGGATCGGGCACCGGGATAAAGCAAATGAAGTTCTATTAGCGGATCCGGCGTTGTTTTCGCTGGAGGCAAGGTCTGCTATTCATCATCCTGGAGGGCATAATGAAGGCTGGCCAGATGCTTTGAAAAATATGATGTTGAATTTCTACTCGTTTGTTCGCGATGGCAAAAGCCTGAAAACAGACAAGCCTAATTTTGCGACATTTGCAGACGGGCACCTTTCGATGTGTATCACAGACGCAATCTTAGAAAGTAACCAGCAGCAGAAATGGGTGAAGGTTCAGACTAGCAAGGAGGTACTTGCGTGAAAATAGGTGTATTTACCCCCTTGTATCAGAACCTGCCTTTTGAAGAAATGTTGGATAAACTGGCAGCCATGGGTGTGGAGGCCGTTGAATTGGGGACAGGGAATTATCCCGGCAATCATCACTGTAATCCGGATGAATTGCTTGAATCTCCTGAAAAAAGAAAATCATTCCTAAGAGCACTTGAAACTAGGGGATTAACGATCAGCGGCTTAAGCTGCCACGGTAACCCGCTCCATCCAAATGTAAACATTGCTCAAGAGTCACATGACGTTTGGCGAAAAACGGTATTACTTGCAGAACTTTTGGAAGTTCCTGTTATCAATGGCTTCTCCGGCTGTCCGGGTGATCATATAAGTGCAAAAAATCCAAACTGGGTTACATGCTCATGGCCTCCGGAATATTTAGAAGTGCTGAACTGGCAATGGAACGAAGTCGTTATTCCTTATTGGAAAGAGGAAGCAAAATTCGCGAAAGAGCATGGCATTCAGCAAATTGCTTTTGAAATGCACCCAGGATTTGTCGTTTATAATCCTGAAACTCTACTAAAGTTAAGGGAGCATGCCGGCGAAAACATTGGTGCAAACTTTGATCCGAGCCACCTTGTTTGGCAAGGAATTGACCCGGTCGAGGCCATCAAAAAGCTTGGCAGGGAAAATGCGATTTTCCATTTCCATGCGAAGGACACTTATTTAGATCAAGCAAATATCAAGATTAATGGTGTTTTAGATACAAAGCATTATAGCCAAATTTTAGACCGCTCCTGGACATTTAGATCAGTCGGATACGGCTCGGACGAAAAAATGTGGAAAGACATAGTAAGTGCCCTTCGAGCAGTCGGATACGATTATGTTATTTCCATTGAACATGAAGATATGCTTGCTTCCACCGACGAGGGACTAAACAAAGCGATTACTCTCTTAAAAGGGGCCATTTTCAAGGAGAAAATTACCGAGATGTGGTGGGCTTAATTTTTTGGAAGCATGGGGACGGTTCTCTTGCTTACAAAGGGAGGGGCTGTTCCCTCCCGCAGCTCATTTCAAGGAAATATGATAGGATAATTGTTTTTCAAAATTAATGATGAATGATTGGAGGCAGTACAATGACAACAATGAATGCTGTATTTTTTCCAGGAGATAAAAAGGTAGAGATTCGCCAGGTTGAAATTCCAACGCCTGGACAAGGGGAAGTATTAGTTCAGTTAAAAGCATCAGCGATCTGCCGAAGCGATATGAGCTTATATTATGGAACTTCCGTTTTTGAAGGAACAAAATGCGGATGCACAGTACCAGGGCATGAACCTGCAGGAGTTATCACAGAAGTAGGAGCTGGCGTTTCCAATTACAAAGCAGGTGACCGAGTTGCTGTTTACTTAGCTCTTGGCTGTGGTGAATGTGCTCATTGTAAGAGCGGCTACAAAATGTTCTGCAAAGAGTTTAAGTGTATCGGCTTTGACTCTCACGGCGGTGACGCAGAGTACATGGTGGTTCCAGCTGAAAACTGTATGAGACTTCCAGATAGCATGAGTTTTGTAACAGCAGCTGTTTCAACTGACGCTGTAGGAACCCTTTACCATGCGCAAAAGAGATTAGGGATTTCCGGAAGAGACTATCTTGTTATTTTTGGAATGGGTCCTATGGGCGGTGCGGGTGTGATGATCGCCAAAGGATTAGGCGCAACCGTTATTGCTGTTGATATGCTTGATGAGCGTTTAGAGCTTGCGAAGGAATTGGGTGCAGATTATACCATCAATGGTAAAACAATGAATGTTCAAGAAGAAATCGCTCGTATTACAAAGGGTCTTGGTGCAGACGCTGCGATTGATTGCTCCGGAAGCCCATTTGGTGAAAATGATGCGCTAGATTGTGTAAGAGCACATGGACGTGTCGCTTTTATCGGCGAAAGTAAAGAGACAACAATCAAACCAAGTGCGCAATTAATTCGAAAACAGATTTCTGTAATGGGTTCTTGGTACTTCCCAATTCAAGAATTTGATGAGATTGCTGAGTTTATTGTAAGAAAGAATCTGCCAGTAGAAAAGTTGGTTACTCACCAATTTAAATTGGAAGAAGCGGAAACAGCTTTCCGTATGTTTGACGAAAGAAGGACGGAAAAAGCTGTGTTTGTTTGGGAATAAACGTTAATAAATAATAAAACCTTTTGGTACTTAATTTTTGAGGAGGATCAATAAAATGAAACTTTCATTTAATACTTGGGTTTATAATTCTTTTCCATCCATGCTGCCATTTTATCCATTAGAAGAAGTGATTAGTCGAATTGCTGCATTTGGTTATGATGGAATTGAAATCGGTTGTGCGAGTCCGCATGCATGGCCTGATTATTTATCCAAGCAGAGACGTAAGGAAATTCTTCAGCATTTACAAAGAAATAATCTTAATGTTGCTGCTATGCTTCCCGCTCCTGGAGGAGGACCTGGAATAAATCCAAGTTCAGCTTTGAAAGAAGAGCGTGAATTTACAATCAATCATTACAAAGAAGTCATTCGATTAGCGCATGACTGGGAATGCCCAACTGTGATGTGGCTTGCCGGCTGGTTTGGTTTTGGTATGAACAAACAAGAAGCATGGAAATATAGCCGCGAAGGTTTGCAAGATGTGGCAAAATATGCGAAAGACCTTGGAATCACGCTAGTAGTTGAACCTCAAGCTGCTGATTGTAATTTAATTGAGTCGGCAGATGATGCCCTGCAGTTGGCAGAAGAATCAGGTGAATCCAATGTGAAAGTGATGTTTGATACATTCCATGCCCTATATCGTAATGAAGTACCGAGTGATTATGTTTATAAAATGCAAGATAAGTTGCATCATGTTCATATTTCGGATGACGATCGTTTACCACCTGGACAAGGAACGGTAAATTGGGATTCCGTATTAAAAGCATTAAAGGAAATCGATTACAAGGGATACCTCTCAATGGAGATTGGATTTGGTACTAGAAAAGCAGATCCTGATTGGTATGCAAAAACATCCATTGATTACTTGACAGAAAAGTTAAAAGGAATTGGGTGTAAGTAATAACCTAATTGAAAAAATAGAATCCGGGCGGATACAGGGAGTTTAAATGGAACTGGTTCGCCTAATTAATCTATTTAAAAGGTCTATTCCATCTTCAAAGTCAAAAAGGCAGAAAAATGTAATCGGTTACACAACAGGAGAGGATGTGATACATAAAATCGGTACAAATACTTGAGTATTTTATTCAAAGGATTAATCAATAAAAAGCACGTAAAGGGGGCTAATTATGAAAAAGCTACTATCTATTTTCACTATGATTCTTTTTATTACTAGCATCGTACTCGTCGGCTGCGGCAAGGATAGCACGACTAGCAGCGGTAGCAAAGAAACAGAGAACACAACAACAGAAGAAACAACCGCTAGTTCAGGTCCAATCACTATAAATCAAGAGATTCCTGACCATGAGATTTTAAGTAAAGGTCCGAGTGGAGAAGCCGCCGTTTCTGCAAAAACATTGAAGCTGACGGAAGAAGAAGTACAAAAGATTAAAGAAGGAAAATACACAGCGGCGATTGTCATGCACTATGCTGGGAATGACTGGGCAACCGCTCAAATCGATGGATTAAAAGCAACGTTTGCAAAAATGGGAATTAAAGTAGTGGCAGTAACAGATGCACAGTTCAAGGCCGAGAAACAAGTATCAGATATTGAAACTGTTTTAGCTAAAAAGCCAGATATTATTGTTGGGATTCCAGTAGATCCTGTTTCAACTGCATCCGCCTTTAAGAAAGCAGCAGATGCTGGAGTAAAAGTCGTGTTTATGGATAATAAACCCAACGGATTAGAAGCCGGCAAGGATTATGTGAGTGTAGTTTCTGCTGACAACTATGGAAATGGTGTTCAAGCAGCGGAGGTCATGGCGAAACAACTTGGTGAAAAAGGAAAAATCGGTGTTATCTATCATGATGCGGATTACTTTGTAACAAAACAGCGTACAGAAGCCTTTGAAAAAACAATCAAGGAAAAATATCCAAAAATCAAAATCGTGGAACGTGGCGGAATCATTGGTCCTAACGATGGAGAAAAGGTAGCATCAGGAATGCTCACCAAAAATCGTGATCTTGATGGAATGTTTGTCGTTTGGGACGTTCCAGCGGAAGGTGCTTTAGCAGCAGCACGTACGGCAGGAAAGAAAGATTTTGTCATTACAACTATTGATTTAGGGACAAACGTTGCCTTAGACATTGCATCAAACGGTTTGATTAAAGGCCTAGGTGCTCAGCTTCCATATGACCAGGGAATTTCAGAAGCGGTTTTAGCTGGTTATTCCTTACTTGGTAAAGAAGCACCTGCCTATGTGGCTGTTCCTGCGTTAAATGTAACGAAAGAAAATGTATTAGATGCATGGAAACTTGTTTACCATCAAGAAGCACCTAAGTCTATCAAAGGGGCAGCTAAATAATAAAACATTATTATTATCTAAATCTATTATTGGGGGTTACTATGAAAAAACTTACTTCACTAATCATTACGATACTCTTAGTCAGTAGTTTAGCGCTTATGGGGTGTGGAAAACAAAGTTCAACTGCTTCAGGTGAGCAAAAAAATGGAAAAGAAGAATCCGCAAAAATTACTTATCCGCTTACCATTAACCCTGAAATACCAAGCGATCAGAAAATTTTAAGTACAGGTCCAAATGGAGAAACAGCCACACCTGCATCAACTTTGCAATTATCTGAAGAGGATGTAAAGAAAATTAAAGAGGGTAAATTCAAAGCGGCTATTTCCATGCACTATGCAGGAAACGATTTTTCAACTGCCATCATCAATGGTGTAAAAGAAACTTTTGAAAAAATGGGTATAGATGTTGTGGCCGTTACGGATGCACAATTTAAGCCTGAAAAACAAATTTCAGATATCGAAACCATCATGGCTAAAAAGCCAGATGTTATCGTAGCTTTACCCGTTGATCCAGTTGCTACGGCTCCTGCTTTTAAAAAGGCAGCAGAAGCTGGCGTAAAACTAGTCTTTATGGATAATGTGCCAAAAGGTTTTCAAGCAGGAAAAGATTATGTAAGCGTTGTTTCATCAGATAACTATGGAAACGGTATCTTTGCCGGCGAAATTATGGGTGATGAACTAAAAGGAAAAGGAAAGATCGGTGTCATTTTCCACGATGTTAATTTCTTTGTAAATAACCAGCGTAAAGATGCTTTTGAGAAGACCATTAAAGAAAAATATCCAAAAATTAAAATTGTTGCCCATGGTGGAATTATCACTCCTAACGATGCTGAAAAAGTTGCCTCTGGTATGTTAACAAAAAATAAAGATTTAGATGGAATTTTTGCGATTTGGGATGTACCAGCGGAAGGAACACTTGCTGCAGCTCGTACAGCAGGGAAAAATGATTTAGTTATCACTACAGTTGATTTAGGAACGAATGTGGCGCTTCAAATTGCTTCTGGAGGGAACGTAAAAGGTCTTGGAGCACAGTTACCATATGAAAACGGAGCTGCGCAAGCTCTTGTTGCCGGATATTCATTACTTGGCAAACAATTAGATCCATACTATGTTGTTCCATCGATGAAAGTTACAAAGGAAAACGTCTTAAAGGTTTGGAAAATGGCTTATCGTCAGGATGCCCCAGAAGTTATCCAAAAGGCAGCAAAATAAATATCGCTTAACCAGTAAGAAAACTAGATTACAAACTTTCAAGAAAAAAAGTGAAATAGTGGCCGCTTTGATATGCGGCCACTATTTAAAAAATCTGAAATCCAGGAAAGTTATATAGACAAAATAGTGATAAGGAGATGTTCAAATGATTAAGTACTCTTACAACACGCTAGTATATGCAGGAGAAGATATTGAAACTAGTATTGCTAGACTCGCTAAATACGGTTATGACGGTGTAGAATTTGTTGGCGAGCCAGAGCAAATGGATGCAGACCGCATTAAAGGATTATTGGAAAAATATAATATTGAAGCTTCCACTATTTGTGCCATTTATAACGCTGAAAGAGATTTAGTTTCTAGTAAAGAAAATATTAGAAGAAATGCAGTCAAGTATTTAAAAAGCTGCGTTGATTTTGCCAGCAAAATTGGGGCAAAAGGAATCTCTCTCACTCCAACTGCTTGTATGAAAATTTATGGAGAGGCGGATCGAGGAACAGAAATAAAATGGGCTGAGGAAGGAATACGGGAAGCTGGTATTTATGCGGGAGAACATGGGGTTCGTTTAACAGTAGAAGCATGGAACCGCTATGAAAACTACTTAATCAATCGATTGGAGCAATCACTTGAGCTGGTCAATCGTGTAAATCTGCCAAGCGTAGGTGTGATGGGTGATACCTATCATATGAATATTGAAGAAGTTGATATTGCCGACACCATTAGAATGGTTGGAGATAAATTATATCACCTTCACATCGCTGATAGTAATCGAGCGGCACCAGGTCGCGGCCATATCGATTTTGAGCCAATCGCTCAGGCTTTACGTGATATTAATTATAGCGGTTATTTAACGATGGAGCTATTGCCTCCGTTTGCTGATCCTTTTAATGGCACTAGATGTGAAGAGTTTTATGATCAATACACTGAAGAGTCAATTAATTTCCTAAAAAACCTTTTTAAGGGGGAAAAATAAGATGGCACAAGATACAGTATTCAACATTGAAAATGTAGAAGCTGGCTTTGATCAAAAAGTAATGAAAGCTGCCGTGTTATATGGTAAAGAGGATTTAAGATTAGAAGAAGTACCGGTTCCTGAACTTGGGGATAAGGATGTATTGATAAAAGTAAAATATACCGCAGTATGTGGTACGGATCCTCATATTTATGAAGGTCGTTTTCCAGCAAAACTTCCACTGATCTTAGGTCATGAATTTTCCGGTGAAGTGGCAAAGGTTGGTTCTAAAGTGAGCTTTGTAAAGCCAGGTGATCGTGTAACTGCAGATATCAATATTAGCTGTGGTACATGCTATTATTGCCGCCATGGCCAAAAATTGCATTGTGAAAAAATAACTCAATTAGGGGTACACATTAACGGAGCATTTGCCGAATTTGTAAGAGTTCCAGAGAGTAATATTCATAAGTTACCAGATTCTATGCCTTGGATCCATGGAGCCTATATTGAACCATTAGCATGTGCAATTAGCGGTCAGGATAAAGTTAATGTCCAATACGGTGAAACAGTCGCGATTATTGGCGGAGGTCCAATGGGTATCGCTCATGCCTTACTTGCAAAATTAAAAGGTGCTAGTAAAGTAATCCTTTCCGAACTAAATCCTGCGAGAATTGAATCAGCTAAAAATATTGGTGTTGATTATGTTATCAATGCAGGTGAAGAAGACCCGATAGAAGCTGTTAAAAGATTAACAGACGGACGCGGTGCTGACGTTGTTATTGAAGCGGTTGGTTCTGCCTATACTTACGCGCAAACGTTTAAATTAGTGAGAAAAGGCGGAAAAATACTGGTTTTTGGTGCAGCTCCTGCAGATGTAACAATTCCTGTAAGTCCATTTGAAATTTACAGCCGTGAATTAACCATTGTTTCCTCCTATGCAGGAACATATGACACCTTCTCTAAAGCGATTGATTTAATCGCAAGCAAGCGTTTTGATCCAACTCCAATCTTCACAAATCATTTTGAATTTGCAGATGTGAAACACGGAATTGAAACGGCAGAGCATAATAAGGATATCCTTAAAACAGTAGTTAAAATCTCAGATTAATATATAGGTAGACAGAGTTCTCTTCGGTTTATGTGGGAACTCTGATTTTTTCATAATCTAAGAGGTGAATTCAAATGTTCAAATATAGTGCCACACAATGGATATACGGAAATGAAAGTTTAGAAGATAGCATAAAAAGGCTGAAGAAATATGGTTATCAAGGTGTCGAACTCGCTGGCGAGCCGTATACCATTGATATTGAGGAAACGAAAGAACTTTTATCAAAGTATGAACTTGAATGCAGTTCTATTTGTGGAATTTTTACCCCTGAAAGGGATCTTTCCTCACCAAACAACGAAATTAGAAAAAAGGCAGTCGAATATGTGAAAAGATCGGTTGATTTAGCGAAGACTTTACATGCATCAACTCTAATTGTCGTTCCTACTTGTGTTGGTAAACTTAGCCCAGAAACGACGCTTGAGGAAGAATGGAATAATGCCATTCAAAGTGTGAAAGAGGTAGGGCTGTATGCAAAGGAACAAGGAATCTCCATAGCCATTGAAGCATTAAATCGTTATGAAACCTACTTAGTTAATAACCTAACCTTAGCCTTACGTTTTGTGGAGGAAGTGAATGTAGAAGGTGTAGGGGTTATGGCGGATCTGTTCCACATGAGCATAGAGGAACGAGATATGAGGGATTCGATAATGAAGATTTCACGTTATCTTGCCCATGTCCACATCGCTGATAATACAAGGGAGGCAGCGGGACTAGGACAAACAAATTTTGCACCAGTTATTTCACTGCTTAAAGAACTTGGTTATAAGGGGTATATTACGATGGAGTTCCTACCTGCCGTGTCAAATCCTTATGTAGCTTCAGGCCTTCAAGGGGAAGCTAATGTTTTTGATGACTTCACAAAGCAATCTATTAAACATATGAAGGAAATTGTTGAAACACTATCATAAAAGATCGAAAGAAAATGTATTAGATACATGGTAATTAAAATCACCCAAAATCTATTCAAGGTGCCATAAAATAAACAACCAGCTGTGAAAATAAAGAGGCTCGATTTCTAGAGCCTCTTTTACTGTAAAAGCTCCTTATTTATTAAATAAAGCAGTCGGAGTGTACCTCTAGTCAAAAATGGATTACTTAGAATGCTATTTATAATGAAAGGGGACATACCAGCGTGGAAAAGTCTTCTGTTTTTTTAAATACTCCCCAGTTTATCAATATTAAAGGAATAAATGAAATCAGTCCATTTTGGATTAAAAAACATTCCGATCCTAATTATACAGAGATTGTGTATATTCAACAGGGGTGCGGAGAGTTCATCTATGAAGAAAAACCTTTTATCGGACAAGAAGGAGACCTTATATTTATTCCCCCTTTTAGTCATATCGAAGGTAAATCTTGTACAGACAAACCTCTCAAAGGGATTAATATCTGTGTTTCGAATCTGCATATTAATGGTAATGAAAAAGGTTGTTTAACCTTTTCTAATGATCTTCCTATAATTCATTTGCAAGATGAAAAAAAGGAGATTGTTAACTACTTTAAAGATATTTTAAGGGAATATCGGACGAAACATGCTGGATATCAAGTCGTAATCTCTTTAATTTTACAAGCCGTTATTATTAAAATTACTCGTCTCTTGAAAGATTCCGATCATCATTCCTTTTCTCCAGTCTGCCTTGAGGTAAAGAAATATATAGATGAAAATTTTAGACAAGAACTGACATTAAATGATTTGGCTAATCTAGTTTATGTAAGCCCCTACCATTTAGCTCATGTTTTCAAGGAAGAAATGGGAGTGCCTCCCATACAATACATGATTTATTGCCGTATAGAAGAAGCAAAACGATTACTTAAGCAATCTAATCTATCTGTAAGAGAAATCGCATCTATCATTGGTTATGAGAATCCAAATTATTTTAATCTTCTCTTTAAAAAATTAACAGGTAACCCGCCAGGTAAATACAGAAGGATTACTACATCTAGTTCTGAGTTTTCCAAAAGTAAAGGGTAAACTAACACTTGATGTAATAGATTACATCTAATTGAATTTCTTCTGTCCCCGAATTAAGAGGCTTCTCACAAGATTGTGAGAGGCCTCTTATAGTGTTCATAAGTTATAAGCGATAGTGAAAATATTTAAGTAAGCAAACGCATCGTAGGAAAAATACTAGAATATCCTACTATTTATTGGGGATAAGTTCCAGTAATTAATTTGCTATGCTATAATTATGGTAAGTTTAATACATAATGGATAATTTTTTGTAACTTTAGAAAGTTTATTGCTGACTTAAGCCGGGAGGATTACATATGTTTGAAAACCTGTTAAATATATCTGACGCTGCCAAGCTATTGGGAGTGTCGCCGAGTACATTAAGACGGATGGAGAAAAATGGAAATATTGAAGAGTATGGCTTAAAGGTTATTTATACCCCTGGAGGTCAAAGGCGATATATTCTTGATGAGGTTCAACAGCTTTTCTCTAATCAGGGGTTTTCCGGACAAATTGGATTTGGTACAAAACCTGCTCTGTTAATTCGGGATTTTACCATAGCATTTACTGAACCGCATTCCCAATTAGCTATTAAAATGGATCATCAAATCACTGCCACCCAACAACTTATCGAACAAGCTCTTAACGATAAGATTCCAATAATCTTTAGTAAAACGATTTATGAAACTAAAAATAAGGTTTCTAGATTATGGTGTGAAAAATTTCCCTCGCTTCAAATTTTAGACCGCGAAAGCACATGGGTCAATATTCATCCAGATTTATCTGACTATCCATATGATTTGATTAACGCGACTGTATATATATCTTCTTTGTACGATGATCAAGTAGATGATTTCTTGAAAGATAGACAAATTGATACATTAATATTAGCTGGGACAACTACAAGTGGGAGTATAAGAGCAACTGCAGTAGATGCTCTTCAAAGAGGTTATAGAGTAATCATTCCTAAAGAGGCTGTAGGAGATCGAAATCAAACCTTACAGAACTCAACATTATTAGATTTAAACGCAAGGTATGCAGACGTAATGAATCTGGATAAGGTCCTTAATGCTATGAAACCATGAGCAGCGCATTTGAATAAAACCATGATTATCCTTAGGTAATCATGGTTTTTTATTTTTAGAAAATTTTAATAAAATTGAATATTGACACTAATGGTGCTGTGAGATAAAATAAAACCATGAAAGCTTTGGTAAGTTTGGTAGGTTGAGTTAAATTTTGAAGAAATAATACAACTTTGATAACATCAAACTATCGGTGTTCATGATTTTCTATTATTTTTAGGAGGAGTACAAATGGAAAATACTCAGGTAGTATCAAAGTTTTTGAAAACGGGTGAAATGTTCAAGGAAAGTCTTCGTGATGGCCGGACAGTATACTATAAGGGTGAAAAAATTCAAGATGTGACCATTCATCCAGCTACTAGCGGCGGTATCAATATTATGGCTAAGATCTTTGATGCTCAGCATAACCCGGAAACTCAGGATAAGCTAACGTATATCAATCAAGAGTCAGGTGAACGAGTCAGTAAAGCTTGGATGATACCAAGAACGAAGGAAGACCTTAAGAGCCGCCGAGAATTGACTGACTATGTAGCTCGGGAAACCTTTGGCGTGTTTGGCAGACCATTCGATTTAGCTCCTCTTGTTCCAGTGGGAATGGCCGCACATCTTTCGAAATTCCGCAGTAAAAGGCCAGAATATGCTGAAAATGTTCTTCACTATATCGACTATGCTCAGAAAAATAACTTGATGGGTCCAGAAGTACTAGTAGATCCTCAGAATGACCGTTCCAAAGCAGCCGCTGCAGGTGCCCGCCTATTCGATGTTGAATTAGGAAGCCAAATAAAAGGAGGCAGCTCCACACCTGCATTGCTCCGGGTAGTGAAAGAGACTGAAGAGGGGATTTATATTAGCGGTGCAAAGGCAGTAGGTTCGATTTCTTCCCAAGGTAACGAAATGATTCTCTCCAATCTTATGCGTCCAGGGCTGTTACCGGAAGAATCTCTTTGGTTAGCTGTTCCTATCAATGCACCAGGCATCCACATTGTCTGCCGTGAATCGGTCTCTTCAGATCCTATCAGTTCATATGATCACCCGATTAAATCACGCGGAGAAGAAATGGATTCCTTCTTAATTTTTGATAATGTTTTCGTAGAAAAATGGAGAATATTCAATTATGGTGTTCCAGAACTCAATGAATTGTACGGCGGCGTTGTATTAGGAGTACACTGGCACGTGTTATCCCGTCTAGCTGCCAAAGCTGAATTGTATGCCGGTGCTGCACAGCTAATCGTGGATGCACTTGGAACAGGAAAAATTCCAGGAGTTCGTTCTATCGTATCGGAAGTGATTCAATATGCTCAAACGTTAAGAGCCTACGTTTTAGCATCTGAAGAATTAGCTGAAATGACTGAAGATGGCGTTATGTGGCCGGATGTCAATATGCTTACAGCTGGACGCCTTTATGGTATCACGCATTATCCGCAAATAATCCATCATCTCCAGGAATTATGTGGACAAGGACTGGTCATGAGATTCTCTGAAAAAGATTATGCACATCCTTTTATTGGAGGCAAATTAGAGGAACTACTGGTTGGACGCGATTTAACTTCGAAGCAGAAAAACTTGTTGATGAACTTCATTTGGGATATTACTACCGATTCCCACGCAGGCCGCGTTGCTCTATTTGAAAACGTTAATGCTTTGCCGGCACCGTTGCTTCGTGAGCGTTTGTATCATGAATATGATCGAACACCATTTATGAACCATATTCGTAAGTCGATCGGACTTCCTTTGTAAGTGAAGTTTATAAGAATAATAGCTTAATAGGTTCTAACTATTTTGGAGGCGTGTAAATGAAAACAAATTACCGAATAGGATTAGTTGTTCCTAGTTCCAATACAACGATGGAAACGGAAATTCCAGCAATGCTTCGTTGGAGAGAACAAGTTGATCCGAATTTGTCGTTTACTTTTCACTCAAGTAGGATGCGAATGAAACATGTTACAAAAGAAGAATTAAAAGCAATGGATGTAGAAAGTGACCGCTGTGCTGTCGAACTTTCGGATGCTAGATGTGATGTTCTTGCGTATGCATGCCTTGTCGCTATTATGTGTCAGGGGCCCGGTTATCATATGGAATCTGAACAGCGCCTATTTAATACAACAAAAGAAAATGGAGCAGCTACACCGGTTATTAGCAGTGCTGGTGCTCTGGTAGATGGCATTAAAACATTAGGAGCTCAAAAAGTCGCTATTATTACCCCTTATATGAAGCCTTTAACGAAACAGGTGATTGACTATATTGAGGCAAGCGGCATACAAGTAACAGATTCGATTAGTCTGGAAATCCCAGATAATTTAGAAGTTGGACGTCAAGACCCTATGCGTTTGCTAGAGATTGTTAAAAAATTAGATATTAGCCAAGCTGATGCGGTTGTCTTATCCGCTTGTGTTCAGATGCCTTCATTAGAAGCAATTCAGCTTGTTGAGAATGAAATTGGAAAACCAGTGCTTTCAGCAGCTGTTGCAACCGTATACAACATTCTTAAAACTCTTGATCTGCACCCGTATGTGCCAAATGCAGGTAAGCTGCTATCAGGGGATATCATCTCTAAACTTCCAATTGAGGAGGGGAATTATAATGGATGAAGTAAAAAATAAATTTCGAGAGTCGATGAGCCGGCTTGCTACTGGAGTAACAATTGTCATGACTGAAATCGAGGGCCGGCCTTGGGGCTTAACTGTAAGTGCGTGCTGTTCAATTTCAATGGAGCCACCTTTAATTTTAATAAGCCTAGCTACACAAGCAGCTAGTACACAAGCGATAATTAATAACCAACGTTTCAGTGTCAGCGTGCTTGCTGAGGATCAAATTGACGTAGCAAGATCTGGGGCAAAAGCAGGTGCACCAAAGTTTTTTGAGGAGTTTGCAGAAAGTAAGGGCAGTTTTAATTATGATGTCAAAAATGCTCTAGCCAATGTTCATTGCAGAGTTGAACAAACAGTGACAGCTGGTGATCATACTATTTTTATTGGGTTCGTGGAAGATGTGATATTAGGTGAATCTAAATCACCATTGCTTCATTTTAATAGACAATTTGGAGAATTTAATACAGCTGTAAGGAACTAATTCAAGTGAATGACTTTCCAAGATTGGTATGTTACCAATCTTGGAGGGTTATGGAGGGAGAGTTGTTGTGGTGCATCATCAAGGTGATGAGGAATTGTATAAAGAAAGAGGTTTTGGAAAATTATTGGGTTTTGGTAAGAAACCAGCTTTGATCGTTGTTGATATGATTGAAGGTTTTACTGATCCTAGTATGCCTATGGGTTCCGAGTTAACCCCGCAAATAAATAAAGTAAATGCACTTTTGGCAATTATCCGTAATAAGGATCTGCCGGTATTCTTTACTACCATTTCTTATGATGATGATACATTTGCTGATTCAGGATTATGGTACCAGAAGATGGAGGGACTAAAGACTTTAAAAGCAGGTACCAGTGCAGTGAATGTGGATCCCAGATTAGAATTTCGTTATGGTGACGGCTTAATTGTTAAGAAATATGCATCAGCATTTTTTGGGACCGATTTAATTGCACGTCTGAATGCACAGAATGTTGATACTGTGATAATTGTAGGTTGTACAACATGTGGTTGTGTTCGTGCTACAGCTGTTGATGCGTTGCAATACGGATACAGACCTATCGTTGTGGAGGATGCGGTAGGGGATCGTTCATTAGCATCCCATGAACAAAGTCTTATCGATATGCGCCAGAAATATGCCGATGTATTAACTACCGAGGAAATCATAACAACAATATCTGCTAAATACCCTAGGGGTCATTTACAGCTTTAATAAAAGTAAAA
The DNA here is from genome assembly GCF_023714155.1 of Neobacillus sp. MER 74. NCBI lineage: Bacteria > Bacillati > Bacillota > Bacilli > Caryophanales > Bacillaceae > Neobacillus > Neobacillus sp. MER 74. Next base: position 90,831 of record NZ_JAMAUV010000005.1, on the reverse strand, counting down.
CTTTTTCAATCAACGCTTTAGGCCTTAAACGTTTTGATTAATGTAAAAGAAGGCCAGTTTGGATTCCCTTATAACTAAAACAATGGATAGTGAGGAGGGAAAATCCTGAAATATTATAAAAATCTATTCAACCCGCATTTAGCAGAATTAAAACATGGCTCTTATATAACGATTGGCTCCTTTGATGGCGTACATAAAGGCCATCAGCAATTAATTTCAAGTACTGTATTGGAGGGTAAAAAAAATAACTACCCCACGATTGTCATAACATTTGACCCTCTACCGAAAACCTTTTTTAACAACACTGAATTACCATCGTCTCTTATTACCAGTCCATACACCAGAGCGGAGAGAATAGCTGCTCTTGGAGTCGATATCCTCATTGAATATACTTTTGATAATACCTTTTCAACCATTAGCTCCGATGATTTTGTGGACAGCGTTCTATTGGGTTTAAACCCTAAAAAATTTTTCGTTGGAAAAGACTTTAGGTTTGGACATAAAGGTTCAGGAACCCCCGAAGTTTTAAAACAAATAGGTGCCAGATTGGGATTTGAGACGGATATTTTCGAATTTACTCATTTGGCTGATGAGCGTATCTCCAGCACTAGAGTGCGCCAGGCGATAAATAATGGTGATCTTAAGCTTGCTTCTGATCTTATGGGGAAACAACACGAATTGTGCGGCAGGATTGTCAAGAGTTTGAATGATGATAAAGGACTATTTGTGCCAGATACGGCCCTCATTCAGCCGCCTGCAGGGGAGTATTGGGTCAATCTGAAAAATTCTACTAACAAATACTTTACTAAAGCAATTATTTTCCCTACCAATCAATTTATTGAAATGAATTTAGACCAGGCTGTGATTAATTGTATTTTTAAAGATAGGGTTACTGTAGAGTTTCTTCAGTCTGTGTCTACAGCAGTTCCTAAGGAAATTGAATTAGAAATAGCTAACCAGCGTCTTTCTATACTAAGTTAAATTGTTCATTTCATTATACTATATTGCGTGAATTTATTAGAATATTGACACTTTTTGAAACTAATCTTAGACTTTATCTATGATAAATTCGACAAGTTTAGCAACTTGAGGCTAATATAATAAGCTGTTTAAACTTTGTTAACTTCAAAATGTGATAGGTAAGGATTCTCGTAAATATTTTTTAGGGGGAGAAGGATGGAAAATATTTCGGTAGTTTCAAAGTATTTAAAAACAGGCGAGATGTATAAGGAGAGTCTTCGAGATGACAGGACCGTTTATTATAAGGGTGAACTGATTCAGGATGTAACCACTCACCCAGCCACTAGCGGTGGTATAAATATTATGGCTAACATCTTTGATGCCCAGCATAACCCAGAAACACAGGATAAGCTAACGTACATCAGGTCAGACATAGGGGAACGAGTGACCAAAGCCTGGATGATTCCTAGAACAAAAGAAGATTTGAAAAGCCGAAGGGAATTAACGGATTATATTGCTCAGGAAACCTTCGGGGTATTTGGCCGCCCATTTGATTTGGCGCCTCTCGTGCCTGTGGGAATGGCGGCATATCTTTCAAAGTTCCGCAGCAAAAGGCCTGAATATGCAGATAATGTCCTCCACTATATTGACTATGCCCAAAAAAATAACTTAATCGGTCCTGAGGTATTAGTTGATCCTCAAAATGACCGTTCAAAAGCCGCGGCAGCTGGTGCCCGCCTGTTTGATGTCGAATTGGGGAGCCAAATAAAAGGCGGCGATTCTACTCCTGCTTTACTCCGGGTGGTGAGGGAAACGGAAGAAGGAATCTATATTAGCGGAGCGAAAGCGGTAGGTTCCATTTCGTCCCAAGGAAATGAGATGATCCTCTCTAATCTGATGCGTCCTGGCTTGTTACCTGAAGAGTCATTATGGTTATCAGTACCGATAAATTCACCAGGCATTCATATTGTCTGTCGGGAAACAGTCTCTTGCGATGCGGCAAGTACCTATGATCACCCGGTCAAATCACGAGGAGAAGAAATGGATTCCTTCTTGATTTTTGATAATGTTTTCGTGGAAAAGTGGAGAATTTTTAACTATGGAGTACCAGAACTTAATGAATTATATGGAGGGGTTGTATTAGGAGCGCACTGGCATATTCTCTCTCGTTTGGCTACCAAAGCGGAAATGTATGCCGGAGCTGCCCAGTTGATTGTTGATGCTTTGGGAACAGGGAAGATTCCAGGTGTACGTTCTATCGTATCAGAAGTGATTCAGTATGCTCAAACCTTGAGAGCATATGTATTGGCCTCAGAAGAACTAGCTAAACCAACTGAAGATGACGTGATGTGGCCAGATGTCAATATGCTTACCGCCGGTCGCCTTTATGGAATTACACACTATCCGCGGATTATCCATCATCTTCAGGAATTATGCGGACAGGGATTGGTCATGAGATTCTCTGAAAAAGACTATGATCATCCATTTATTGGCGGGAAACTGGAGGAACTTCTTGTTGGACGGGATTTAACATCCAAGCAGAAAAACTTATTGATGAACTTTATTTGGGATATTACCACAGATTCTCATGCAGGTCGTGTTGGTCTTTTTGAAAACGTCAATGCACTCCCAGCTCCATTGCTTCGTGAGCGTCTATACCATGAATACGACCGAACACCTTTTATGAACCAAATACGTAAATCTATTGGTCTTCCAAAAGAAGTGTAATCACTAGTTAAAAATGGAAGTCGCTTAATGAGCTTTAATTTAGGTTCGTTTGCCTGAGAGGAGATATAAATATGAAGCAAAATCATTCTTTTGGGGACCTTTTTGTAAACGGTCTAAATGCAAAAATTCACCTCATTACTAAAGGAGATAAGGCTGGTACCCCCGTCATTTTTTTGCCGGGAATTACTAGTTACAGCCTTTCATTTGCAAAAGTCCTAAATTTAATGCCTGAAAACTATTATTCCTTATCAATGGATGCCAGGGGAAGAGGGCAGTCCGATCGTCCTAAGGAAGGCTATCTATTAAAAAATTATACAGAGGACTTACTGAATATTGTTAACGCTTTAACAGATAATCCCATTGGTCCAGTATTGGTTGGCCACTCGATGGGAGCCCGAATTGCGGCTGCATTTGGCAGCCAATATCCGTCTCTCATTTCCGGAATCGTATTAATCGATCCTCCTATTAACGGACCAGGACAAAGAGAGATCTATCCTAATCCATTGTCGATGTTTTTAAAACAAAAGGAGGCTGTTGATCAAGGGGATATGGAATTATTCCGAAGCTTCTTTCCTTTATTTACAGATGAACAAATAGCTGAAAGAGCGGAAGAATATCGAAATAATAGTTTGCCAGCGATTATTGAATCCTACCAATCTCTGTTATTGGAGCCTTTTCAAGTATATATTAAAATGCTTTCAGTTCCTGCATTCCTATTAGCGGCAGAACATGGAGATACCATTCGTGAAAACGAACTTCGGGTTTTGGAAACGATCAACCCTTCGATGCAGGTTGAAAGGGTTAAAGGAGTAAGCCACATGGTGTATAAAGATGCACCAGAACAAACAGTTGATTATATTGTTTCATTTATAGAAGGAATTACAAAAAAATAAACGAGGTGTTAATAAATGACTGTTGAATTTCAAGAAATGGTTTCTCTGTTTAAAAAACAACTTGAATTGTGTAAATTAAAGCAGTCTGAAACGATGGCGGTATTAACCTCGGGCGAGATTAGAGCAGATTATGCGAAAGCGTTCCTGACCGCAGCTTCCGAGATCGGGGCGAACGCCTTTGAATTGAAACTGCCGCCAGCTAAACAAGGAGCTTCTGGTTCGTTTGGCATTACACCGTTAACCGATAACCGAGTTGCAGTTGAATGCTTGAAGAAAGCCGACCTTGTTATTGACTTAGTTCTCCTCCTTTTTTCTAAAGAACAATTGGAACTGCAGGATGCAGGAGTAAGAATTCTGTTGGTTGTCGAACCTTTCGATGTAATTAAAAGAATGTTTCCAAAGGAAAGCGACAAAGAGAGAGTATTATATGCAACCCAATTATTAAGGAATGCAAAAGAATTAAGATTCACCAATAAGGCAGGCAGCGATGTTACCTATCAGCTAGGTCAATATCCAATCCTTACGGAATACGGTTTTGCTGATGAACCAGGCAGATGGGACCACTTGCCAAGTTGTTTTTCTGCTGCCACATCTAATGATGGCGGAGTTGACGGGGTAGTAGTTTTGGATAAAGGGGACATATTTTTCCCGTTTAACCGATATTTTCAAGACCAGGTAAAGTTAACGATAAAAGGCGGATTTGTTACGGACATTGAGGGCGGTTTTGACGCCATGCTGATGAGGGATTATATCGAAAGTTTTAATGACCCGCGAGCTTACGCGATATCCCACATTGGCTGGGGACTTAACGAAAGGGCACAATGGCATAGTCTCGCTTTCGATGATCAAGTGTTTGGCATGGATGGGCGTGCCTTTTATGGAAATGTCTTATTCTCCTTGGGGCCAAACTCTGAGTTAGGGGGGAACAACGATACCCCATGCCATCTTGATTTACCAATGAAAAATTGTACGTTATATCTAGACGGTAAATTAATTGTAAAAGATGGAGACATTGTGATCGATGAAATGAAAGCTGCTAAACCACAGCTAGCTTGATTGACTAAACTAATTATTCCCTTGTGGTAAAAGGATGATTTTGTATCACTGAATATGGAAAAAACTGAATAAAGATGGAATCACTCTACTGCGATTTAATACAACTTCTTTGCGAGAGATGGTACTTTTTAAAGAAATTATGACCATTAAACGGAGGTATGTATTTTGAGCAACCAAACGGTTAAGATGAAAGAACATTCTTCAATTGAAATACGCGGTGTCGATATGATTCCGGAGAATGAGCGGAATTCAAAGGCATCCAATGTGTTCTACGTCCTATGTGGTTCGCAGTTTGCTTTTGGCATTATGGCAATCGGTTCATTACCGATTGTGTTCGGACTTGGCTGGTGGGCAGCATTTTGGGCAATGACGGTGGGGCTTGCGATTGGCTCCATTGCAATCGGACCAATTTCCATTTTGTCACAGAGAACAGGTACGAATGGGGCACTAGCAAGTGGAGCACATTTTGGGGTAAAGGGCCGTATTATTGGTTCGTTTCTTAATATTGTAATAGCGATTGGTTTCTATGCTCTTATGGTTTGGACAGGGGCTCAAGCCTTCGTCGCGGGAGGTCACCGGTTGTTTGGCTGGTCAGAAGGAACCGGTACATTATTGATAGGGTGTATCATCGTCAGTGTCATAACCGCAATTGTAGCAATAATGGGTCATAAAGTAGTAGTTTTGTTTGAAAAAATAGGAACCTACCTAGTAGGAAGTATTGTCATTCTATCTGTGTTTATATTTGCTTCAAAGTTCAACGTTAGTTACGAAGGTGGTCATTATGTATTAGGTGGTTTTTGGCCGACTTGGGCACTCGCCATGCTGGTAATCGCTTCGGTTCCTATTTCGTATGCTCCATTTGTTGGGGATTATAGCCGATATATTCCCAATAGTCATAGTTCGACGAAATTGGCAGGGGCCACATCCCTTGGAATGTTTGTCGGGTGTTGGTTAGCAATGGTACCTGCATCATTCATGATGTCAACGGTGAAGGATTTATCTACCCCATTCGTAACAGGAATTATTGGGGGGGCTCCATCATGGTGGATCGCTCCAATTACAATTGCAGGGATATTTGGTGCTCTGCCGAACGGCGGGTTGTGTTTATACAGTGCCGGACTTTCTCTCGAATCCCTCGGATGGACGCTCAAACGGGTAACAACCACCATAATTATGGCAATTGTCGGTTTTCTCTTGGTATTTATCGGAGTTCAAGATGTGTCCAATATGATCCACCTTATCGACGGGTTTGTTATTATCATTATCGTAGGTGTGTCACCTTGGTTAGCGATCAATCTTGTCGGACATTACTTGGTAAAAGGGCGGTATAAACCATTAGATTTACACAATAGTTCTTCGTCAAGCAGCTATTGGTACTCTAGCGGATTTAATATACCTGCTATTATTTCATGGACGATTGGATTGATTGTTGGATTGTTGTTTACAAGTACCAGCATTTTCACCGGTCCATTCGTATCTGTCGTCGGCGGCAATGATTTAAGTTTTACTTCATCTGCGCTTGTTGGGGCGATTGTATACTACGCTTTAACGAATTTGTTTCCATATCGTTCAATAGAAGTATCTAGTGAAGTTGCTGAGAATATTGCTCCTTAATACTTAGGGAAGTCATTAATTTTATGATGGTAGACGAACTTCTTTTTAAAAGGAGTTCGTTTTTATTAGGGATGATTCTGTTTTTTATTGGAATATTTTCAAGGGTCTACAATGTCCATTGTTTCATTTACGTAAAGTTATTGTATTTATTCATGTAATCGATTACAATAAATGTAAACGAACACTGAAGGGGAAAGCAATATATGGTCAGAATTGCGGATGTTGCAAAAATGGCAAATGTTTCAACGGCCACAGTATCCCGAGTCATAAGTAATGCAGGGACTGTAAAAAAGGAAACAGCTGAGAAAGTTTTAGAAGCCATAAAAGAATTAAATTACCAGCCTAATATGCTGGCAAGACAATTAAGAAGATCTGAAACCAAGACAATTCTTGTGGTGGTTCCTGATATAACCAATACTTTCTTTTCTGCGGTGCTGCGCGGAATTGAATCCGTTGCCATCGAAAACGGATATCAAGTACTTCTAGGAGATGCGCGAAATGATGTCGAAAGCGAAACTAGTTTTTTAACAATATTAGGTCAGAAAAAAGCAGATGGGTTGATATTATTAACGGCAAGGACCGATCAAAAAATATTAGAAGATTTATCCCGGGATTACCCTGTAGTATTGGCGTGTGAATACTATGAGGGTTCCAAGCTGCCTACGGTCTCCATTGATAATGTTAGCAGTGCAAGAAAGGCAACTGAATATCTAATTAGCTTAAACCACAAGAGAATTGGACATATTTCCGGACCCTTGAATATTGTCGTTGGACGAGATCGATGCAGGGGGTTTCATCAAGCAATGGCGCAACATGGCCTGTCTGTGGATACAAGTTTGGTACAGGAAGGCGAATTCTCTTTTGAAAGTGGTTTTAATTTAATGATGAAATTTTTATCACTAGAGAATCCTCCTACAGCCCTTTTTGCCGGTAATGATGAAATGGCTATGGGTGCCATTAAAGCCGCTAAATCTAAAGGTTTAAGAGTTCCAGAAGATTTATCTGTTGTTGGCTTTGATGATATTCAATTTGCATCGATTTTTGAACCTGCTCTAACAACCGTGGCACAACCAACGTTTGATATGGGGCAAAAAGCGATGCGTTTACTGTTAAAATTAATTAAAGATGAAGAAATAGAGAAAGATCAATTTATTCTTCCTGATAAGCTCATTGTCCGTGAATCTTGCAAAGAACTTACCGTTGAAGAGTAGTTTAGCTATTTCTGTTAGAATTAAAATAATTAAAAACAAAAGGGGAGTGAACTTAATAATGGTTCACTCCCTATTTATTATTTATTAGGGGACCAGCGATTCCATTGGTTCCAGAACAGTTTTAATCATTTTGATAAAAAAAGAATCAAGGAAGTTTTAAAAAAAATATTGAATTCTATACTGTAATCGATTACAATTAAGGTGTCGAAAAAAAGAGTAAAATATTTTGGTGCTAAGTGAAAAGGTATTTTATTCTGAAAGGTTATTTCTTAATTTAAAAGTATAAATGAAATCAAATTTTTTTCGATAAAAATGTAATCCATTACATTTGTAGAGGTTTGAAACATAGGTAAATTATTTATTTATAGGACAAAACACATATTTTTTTGCAAGGTTGTGTAATCGATTACACCAAATTCTTCTTCCCATTCTTGGGTGAATCGAAAAGTTCGATTGGAGGACGGAAAACAAATGGAAAAAATAAAAGTAGGAATCATCGGGACAGGTTTCATTGGCCCGACACATATTGAAGCAATCAGAAGACTTGGATTTGTGGAAGTCGTAGCATTAGCCGAGACGAGTCAAGAACAAGCGGAAAGAAAGGCAGCTGAACTTGGAATTCCGAAAGCATACGGAGATTACCTTGAAATGCTGCGTGACAGCGAAATTCAGGTAGTTCATAATTGTACCCCAAACCATGTGCACTTTGCGATTAATAAAGAAATTATTTTAGCAGGTAAACATGTGATCTCAGAGAAACCGCTTGCGATGAATAGTGAAGAATCAGCGGAATTGTTGGTATTGGCTCAAAAACAGGGTGTTGTACATGGTGTGAACTTTAATTACAGACAGCATGCGAGTGTGCAAAACCTGCGAGCTAAAATTGCTAACGGTGACCTTGGGAAAGTGAATTTGGTTCACGGAAGCTATTTGCAGGATTGGTTACTATATGAAACGGATTTTAACTGGCGTTTAGCACCGGAAGTCGGCGGAAAATCTCGCGCAGTAGCAGATATCGGGTCTCATTGGTGTGACACCGTTCAATTTGTTACCGGTAAAAAGATTGTAGAAGTATTTGCTGATTTAGCAACGGTCATTCCAGTTAGAAAGAAAGCAATTGGAAGTGTGGCCACTTTCAGTACACAAAGTACTGATGATGTAGAATATGAGGATGTTTCAATTAATACAGAAGACTATGCATCCGTACTAGTTCGTTTTGAAGATGGATCAAGAGGAGTCTTCACTGTTTCACAAGTAAGTGCAGGCCGAAAAAATCGTTTAAGCTTTGAAATCGATGGCAGCAAGAGCTCTGCTTACTGGAATCAAGAAGAGCCAGAAAAATTATGGATGGGGCACAGGGATAAGCCGAATGAGATCCTTCTTGCCGATCCGGCACTGTTCGCACCTGAAGCAAGATCAGCGATTCATCATCCAGGAGGTCATAACGAAGGCTGGCCAGATGCACTGAAAAATATGATGTTAAATTATTATACGTTCATTCGTGATGGTAAAGATCTTTTAAAGGATCAAGCTAATTTTGCTACATTCGAAGACGGTCATATTTCGATGGCTATTACCGATGCCATTTTAGAAAGCCATGAACAGCAAAAATGGGTGAAGGTTCAGGCGAATAAGGAGGTTTTAGTGTGAAACTAGGTGTGTTTACAGTTCTATATCAAAATCTTCCTTTCGAAGCCATGTTAGATAAATTAGCCCAAATAGGAGTAGAGGCCGTTGAGTTAGGAACCGGTAACTATCCAGGGAATAGTCATTGTAATCCCGATGACTTGTTAGGGAATCCAGATAAAATCAAATCGTTCCGACGGGCGATTGAAAGCAGGGGACTAACCATCAGCGGACTAAGCTGCCATGGCAACCCTCTACATCCTAATGTAAAGGCTGCCAAAGAGGCGCATGATGTATGGAGAAAAACGGTTTTACTGGCTGAACAGTTAGAGGTACCAGTTATCAATGGTTTTGCTGGATGTCCAGGGGATCATCCGGGTGCCAAGTTTCCAAATTGGGTGACCTGCTCTTGGCCTCCTGAATATGCAGAAGTCTTAGAATGGCAATGGAATGATATCGTTATTCCGTACTGGAAAGAAGAAGCGAAATTCGCTGAAATGCACGGGATTCATCAAATTGCTTTCGAAATGCATCCGGGATTTGTTGTCTATAATCCGGAAACACTACTAAAACTAAGAGAACATGCAGGACCGAACATCGGAGCTAACTTTGACCCAAGTCATTTGGTGTGGCAAGGAATAGATCCAGTTGAGGCCATTAAAAAACTTGGTCGTGAAAATGCGATCTTCCATTTCCATGCAAAAGATACCTATTTAGACCAGGCTAATATCAAGGTGAATGGTGTTCTCGATACGAAGCATTACAGTCAAGTATTGGATCGCTCATGGACCTTCCGCTCAGTTGGCTATGGCCATAACGAAAAAATGTGGAAAGATATGATCAGTACACTTCGTGCAGTAGGGTATGATTACGTGGTTTCCATTGAACATGAAGATATGTTGGCGTCTATCGATGAAGGCTTAATGAAAGCCATCACACTGTTAAAAGGAACGTTGTTTAAAGAGCAAGTATCGGAAATGTGGTGGGCTTAAGGAAAAAGCACAGGGACGGTTCTCCTGTTTCCGGAGCATAAGAACCGCCCCCCCGCACCCAATTAATAAAAATAGAGGTGTTAAAAATGAAAACGCTTGTAGGTCAAGAACGTACTTTAGGCGGACTTCCAATGGGAGTCGTTTGGGGATTTGTTGCAACGTTAATTTTTATGGCCGGTGACGGTCTCGAGCACGCATGGTTGTCTCCCTATCTGATTGAAAAGGGATTGACCGTTCAACAATCAGCTACTCTTTTTGCGGTTTATGGAGCGATCTTAGCTATCGCATCTTATTTTTCTGGTGTGCTCACCGAGATGTGGGGACCAAGGAAGGTAATGGTTATCGGTCTTGTTACTTGGTTAATCGGTCAGGTACTATTCATTGAATATGGTTTAAAGTTAAACAATTACGCTATTATGCTCCCGACTTATGGGATTCGTGGTTTAGGTTATCCTTTATTCTGCTACTCTTTCTTAGTGTGGGTTACTTATCGCAGTCCAGAGCGGATTCTGGCAACAGCTGTAGGCTTGTTCTGGGCAGCGTGGAGCGGCGGACTTTATGTTGTAGGAAGTTATTTCCCTGCTTACATGCTTCCAAAGATTGGATATATCGGGTTGTTGTGGAGTGCAGTAGCATGGGTATTAGTCGGAGGAATTGTTGGTCTTATGGTAGTAAAAGGTGATGTGAAAAAGGAACAAAAGGGAGATCCAAAGGAAAAGCTCAAGAGCTTAATGAGTGGATTCACCATTTGTATCGAACAGCCGAAAGTGGCGATCGGCGGCGTGGTCCGGATTATCAATTCTACTGGGATCGGTTCCCTGCCAATCTTTTTCCCGATGTATTTAAAGTCGAATTATGGATTTACCACAGAACAGTTTCTGCAAATGTGGGGAACGATGTGGTTTGCAAATATTATCTTTAACTTAATCATTCCTTACATCAGTGATAAATGGTTAGGCTGGCAAAAAACGATTCAATGGCTTGGAAGCTTCGGTATGGGCGTCATGTTACTTGTCTTGCTTTACACGCCTGAAGTATTTGGCAGCAGTTTCTTGGCCTTGAATATAGCAGGTGTTTTTATGGGAATTGTGCTTTGTGGTTTCGTCCCACTTTCAGCTCTAGTAGCTTCGCTTGCTCCGGAGAAAAAAGGATCGGCGATGGCGATTGTAAGCTTTGGTGCTGGAATGTCCTACTTTATCGCACCCGCAATCGTTGGGTTATTTATTGGACTTATCGGTGCAAAAGGGGTTATTTGGATTTTCGCAGGTACGTATTTCCTTGGTGCTTATCTAATGAAGTTTATGAAGCTTCCTTCCGAAGAAAATAATAAAAACGAAATTGTATTAGAAAAACACGCAGGTTAGTTTGAGAAATACCATCAACAATTAAGGGGGATGTACCATGATTATCATTCATGCAAACATAAAGGTAAATGCAGCTTATCGTGAAATATTTTTGGAAGAGGCAAGGCTTGTAACAAAACCGTCTCAAGCGGAGTCAGGAAATAGTAGTTATCAATATTATGAAAATCCAGAAGAGGCGAACAGCTTTATCTTTGTTGAGAAATGGAAGGATGAAGAAGCGATTCAACTTCATGAGGAAACCCCTCACTTTAAAAGATTCATAAAAGCTGTTGAACCCATAGTTGCTGAACCCATCCATGCAGAATTATTTGAGGCTTCAGCGAAAAATTAATATTAGACAAACGCTTTAACTATGGATCATCGTCAAAATTTTGAAAAGCTGGCGGTAGGTATCGCTCACTAAATTCGTAACCAATTGAAGGTTGTAAAGGGAACAACTTTTACGATTTCCTTTCCTCCTAAGCTTATGGTGAACAAATTGTGACACTCTAAAATTATAGGTTGCAAATTTAGGTGTAATCGATTACAATAATTCATGTAAGCGATACAACATCTATTATTCTTGTCTGATGATAGTATTGACTAGAAATAAATAGAGATAATTTACTACTTCCTTTTAAAAAACAGAACTTCATCTGCATGTAAAAATGTAATGGATTACATTTTGTAAACCGTAAATAATGGATTGAATCTTAATATTATTGAAAGTTTAGAGAAATTTTTAAAAAGAAAATGTAATCGATTACTATATTCGAAGGTGAGTTGCTTCGGTTTTTATAGGATGAAATTTGGCACACTAAATTCCAAAAGATATGGAGGTAATCAAATGAAATTAGGTTATCAAACAAATACTTGGGGCGGCGTAGTTGGTCATCCAGCGGGTGTTACTTCAGTTAAGGATTCTTACTACCTTGCTTACGGATCAACAGAAGAAGCATTAAAGGACATTGCGGAAGCTGGCTATGATGGCTTTGAAATCTTCGATGGCAATTTGATGGAATACAAAGATAAAAAAGATGAGTTTTTAAAATTGATGAACGAGCATTCTTTAACTTTGGTTGGTGTTTATACAGGCGGGAACTTTATTTTTCCTGATATTTTAGAAGAAGAATTAATAAAAATCGAAAGTGTAGCGGCATTCGCATCAGAAGTAGGTGCGGAGCATCTTGTGATCGGCGGCGGAGCAGTACGTGCAAACGGGATTCTTGAAAGTGATTATACCGCTCTTGGTAATGCGCTTAATAAAGTAGTAGAAATTGCTGAAAAATATAATCTTGTTGCAAGTTATCATCCTCATTTAGGAACCAATGTTCAGGCTCCTGAACAACTAGATAAATTAATGCCATTAACAACAATTAATCTTTGCCCAGACACAGCTCATATCGAAGCAGGCGGTGGAGATCCTGTGGCTGTCATCAGAAAATATGTGGATCGTATCAAGTATGTGCACCTCAAAGATTATGCCAATGGAGATTTTTTACCATTAGGTGAAGGGCATCAAAAATTTGATGAAATGGTTAAAGCATTAGAAGAGGCAAACTATGATGGCTGGATTACGGTTGAGTTAGACAGCTACCCAGATCCAAAGCAAGGGGCTAAAATCAGCCGCAGTTATTTAAAGCAATTTGATAAAGTAAATCAAGCATAAACGTTTCATCCATTAGGAATATCAAACTTTTTAAAAATAAGAAGGAAATAGTGGGAGGATACTAAGATGAAAAAATTAAACGTAGGTATGATCGGCGGAGGATTTATGGGTAAAGCGCATTCACTTGCATATGCAGGAATGCCAATGTTTTTCTGGCCAGCACCAGCAATTCCTCATCGCCATACAGTAGTGGACGTAAACGAAGGATTGGCTAAAGATGCGGCAGCAAGATTAGGCTTTGACAACTATGCGACTGACTGGAGAGATGTTGTTAACAACCCAGAAATCGATGTCATCGACATTGTTACTCCAAACAATACTCATGCCGAAATTGCGATTGCAGCAGCAAAAGCAGGCAAGCATATTATTTGTGAAAAGCCATTAGCATTAGGCGCTGAACAAGCGAAGGAAATGTTAGAAGCAGTAAAAGCTGCAGGTGTAAAACACGCAGTTGCTTTCAATTACAGAAGAACACCAGCTGTTGCTCTTGCGAAAAAATATATTGAAGAAGGAAGAATTGGTAAAGTGCTAAGCTTCCGTGGAACATACTTACAAGACTGGTCTGCTGATCCGAATTCTCCATTATCATGGCGCTTCCAAAAGAAAATCGCTGGATCAGGTGCTCTAGGTGATATCGGTACACACGTGGTTGATTATGCTCGTTACCTTGTGGGCGAAATTACAGATGTAAATGCCATTACAAAAACATGGATTCCTGAAAGACCAATTCAAACTGGCGGCATCGACAAGTTAGGTACAGTGAAAGCTGGAGGCAACGATGTCCCAAAAGCAGCTGTTGATGTAGACGATGAATTTATCACCATGGTCAAATTCGATAATGGTGCAATTGGAACAATTGAAGCAACTCGTAATGCACATGGCCGCAACAACTTCCTAACTTTTGAAATTCATGGTGAAAAGGGTTCTCTATACTTTAACTATGAGCGCCGTGATGAGCTTCAAGTTTGCTTTGCTGATGATCCAAGTGATGCAAAAGGCTTCAGAACTGTTTACTCAGGACCAGCTACTCCATACGGTGAAGGATTATGGCCAATCCCTGCTCTAGGAATTGGTTATGGTGAAACAAAGATCATTGAAACATATGATTTCTTTAAAGCAATCAGTGAGGGTACTGAATTCTCACCTAACTTCAATGATGGCTACCAGATTGAATTAATTGCAGATGCGATTCTTGAATCTGCTGAAAAAGGTCAATGGGTTAATCTTGAAAAAACGGCTGCGGCTGTAAAATAATGAGATAGGCAGAACCGCCCATTAGTCACTGGGCGTTGGAGCTAGACAATTCTCAAACTTAACAAGAGGCTTCTCAATCGAGGAGCCTCTTTTGCAAATATGGCGCTTTTCGGAGTGGGAAAACTTATAGGAAATGAGTGAATGGTTATGGAAGAAAGATGGTTAGTGGGTGTTGATGTAGGTGGGACCACGGTTAAAATGGCCTTTATCAGTTTGCAGGGTGACATCATATATAGCTGGGAGATCGATACTGATCTAAGTAATAAAGGCAAACACATACCTGCATCGATTGCAAGAGCGATTGAACAAAAGTTAGTAGAATTAAATCTAACAAAAAATCAATTAGTCGGAATCGGAATCGGTGCGCCGGGTCCTGTGAATTCGGAGGATGGTTCTGTTGAAGTGGCGGTAAACCTAGGCTGGGATCGATTCCTTTTACAAACCATTCTTGAGAGGGAAACCTCTCTGCCGGTTGTTGTCGACAACGATGCAAATATAGCGGCAATCGGTGAAATGTGGAAAGGTGCGGGCAAAGGGGCTAAAAACTTAATTTGTGTTACTTTAGGAACAGGTGTTGGCGGCGGAATTATCGTTAATGGTGAGGTTCTACATGGGGTTAATGGATCCGGTGGTGAAATTGGCCATATGACTTCCGTACCGAAAAACGGAGCCCTATGTAATTGTGGGAAATCAGGATGTCTGGAAACGGTAGCATCAGCAACAGGAGTTGTACGTTTGGCAATGGAGAAATTAGCTTATACCAACGAGATTAGTATATTACGAAATTTTTATGATGGACAGGCTCTGACTGCCAAGTGTGTTTTTGATGCTGCAAATGGAGGGGATGAACTCGCCAACAGAGTCATAGGTGAGGTTGCCTGCCATTTAGGATTGGCCCTTGCTAATTTAGCAAATGGCTTAAATCCTGAAAAAATCGTTATTGGAGGCGGAGTATCAAAAGCTGGTGATACATTGCTGAGACCTCTGAAAGAGGAATTTATACAATTCGCTTTTCCGAGAGTTGCACATGGTGTCGAGATTGTCATTGCCACACTAGGCAATAACGCAGGGGTCATTGGAGGAGCATGGCTGGCGAAGGAGAAGCTAATTAATAAGTTAGTAATTCAATAATGCAAAAGACTTAGAATTTTGTGAACTCAAAATGGTTTAATAGGAACAGTTTATTTGGTATTAAACTGTTCCTGGAAATTTTTATAATATAGGTAAGTTTAATGCTGTATCGATATTACTTAAATCCAACCTGATTTGTTCGTTTGTATCCCAAGCATGGTACCATCCTTTTTCTACCATATATGCGGATATTTGTTCATGCATATCAAGAGCTTCTACTAAATGGCGAGTGAGCACTTCTTTAATTTCCGGTGTTCCTGACTCCGTAGCTGCCATGGCATAATTTCTAATTCCACTTTTAGCTGAAATGAGTAGGTCCATAGCAACGACTTGATCCGATAATCCGTCCATCCCCGTTAAAGTTTCAATGATTGGATTCATGTTCATTCATCTCCTAATTTACTGCTTAGCGTTGGAAAGGATAGAAGCATATTCTTGTAATTGTCTCGTAGATACATCAATGTCTTGCTGCATAATATCTTTTAATAGCGGATCTGTAACTAACGCTTTCATCGTTTTGGATTTAGTTAAACAAGTGGTCTTAAATGCAGCCATCTCATGGACCTCAAGAACTTCATGTAAGGCGTAGTTCATTTTTAATATCTCCTTCCTCAAGGTTTCAACACGACTTTTATACAATCATCCATTTTTGTGTCAAAAATCTCATAGCCACGCTTTGCTTCACTAAGTGGAAGTACATGACTTACCACATCTCCTGGATCAATTTTTCCGGTCGTAACTAATTCAAACATATATGGCATATAGTGGATGACAGGTGCTTGACCGGAGCGGATATTGATATTTCGCTGCATAATATCTCCAAGAGGGAAACCATTATATCTGCCGCCGTAAACACCAGTAACTTGGATTGTCCCGCCTTTCCGCACTGCTTGTGAAGCCATGATAAACGCACTTAATGCTCCACCTTGAAGCTTCATTCCGCTTGCAAGGAACTCCATATCAGTCATTTTACCGTCCATACCAACTGCATCAATGACAACATCAGCGCCGCCTTTGGTGATTTCCTTCAGGTAACTTCCTACATTCTCATGGTCCTCAAAGTTAACAATTTCTACTTTGTTGGTGCGCTTTGCGTGCTGCAGGCGATAATTGACATAATCAACGGCAATGACTCGCTTTGCTCCTTTTAACCAACAGAATTTTTGAGCAAAAAGACCAACCGGACCACAGCCAAGAACAATAACTGTATCTCCATCCTTTACGCCTGCATTGTCAACACTCCAAAAACCAGTAGTCATCGCATCGGCAATAACTGCTAACTTTTCATCTGGTTCTTCGCATGTCTCTGGAATTTTGAAATGAGTAAAGTTGGCAAATGGCACTCTTAAATATTCAGCTTGCCCACCTGGATAGCCACCCGTCGTACCAGAATATCCGAAATAGGCACCCATATCACCATTATCATTTGAATTATCACATTGGCTTTCCAAATGGTTTTTACAGTAAATGCATTCACCGCATGCTATATTAAAGGGGATAATGACTCGATCTCCCTTTTTTAACTTAGTCACACCTGGACCAACTTCCTCGACGATTCCCATTGGTTCATGGCCAATAACATAATTTTCTTGGAGGTTAGGAATCATGCCATGAATTAAATGTAAATCAGACCCACATATAGCTGTACTCGTTACTTTAATAATCATGTCATCTGGTTTTTCAATCTTTGGATCTGGCACTTCTTTGACTACAACATTTTTAATACCTTGATACGTTACCGCCTTCATTGGTTACAGCCTCCAGTGTTAGTGTTCATCAGGTGTCCGGTCAAACATACCTTTTCTATTGGTCTCAACAGGAAATAGATTCATTTTGCCAATCATCAAAGTATTGTTGGCAGAGAGTTGGTCTAATTGATATTGTTCACTTAATTCGTATGGATGGAACCATTTTTTACTAATCATTAATTCTGTAATTTCTTGGTGCATGGCAATCCCTTGCATTAACTGGTTTCGTAAGAGGGTTCTAACATCAGGTGATGCGGACTCCGTTAATGCTACAGCAATATTGCGCACACCTTCTTTGGCACGAAGAAGGAAATCCATCGCAAATGTGGTATCTGCTAGCTCTGGTACGTGTAACGAGTTTATAGGGTCTAAATAGTCATTGTTCAATGAAATAGCCTTCCTTTCAATTTATTATTGGTGTTGGCCGGTTTTGAGGAACAGGAGCTTCAAAAGGTGCACGTTGATAAATTGCCTGTAATTCTCCAAGTGCTTGCATTGATTGTTCAACATCTTTTTGCATTAATGCTCTCAAATCATCATCAAATACCAATCCTTGCATTAGTTTTGATTTCGCTAAGCAAAGGGTTTTAAAATTAATAACTTCATGTAGATCCAATGACTCATGATCGGCTAATTTTTGATTATCCATTTCTAATTACCCTCCTTTTTACTACAATGGTATTGTTCCAAGTATAGGAGGAAACATTCTAGAATTTTCTTAAAGGATTTAAAATCTAATTCATGCAAATAACCAATGAGTTTTACAGAAATGTACTTTAACTGTTAGGCTTCTATTTTTTATCGGTTTTTATGTATTTTTGTCACAACGTCAGTCGGAATGGTGTTTGCCGCTGCACATCAATTTTATTCGGACATCTTTAGGTAACAGAACAAAAAGCAATAAAAAGGGGCACCCAAGTGAATTTTTATTCATTGGGTGCCCCTTAAGCTTTATTTAAAACACTTTTGTAGTCCAATCCTCACAATTCCAAATATCGGTCGCAATTTCACGATAGAAATCTGGTTCGTGGGATACCATCAAGATACTTCCGCGATATGCCTTTAAAGCACGCTTCAATTCTTCTTTTGCGTCCACATCCAAGTGATTGGTAGGTTCGTCTAGAATTAATAGATTCGTTTCTGTGTTAATAATTTTACACAATCGAACTTTGGCTTTTTCGCCACCGGAAAGGACTTCGACTTTACTTTCAATATGTTTCGTCGTTAATCCACATTTTGCAAGAGCAGCACGGACTTCAGCCTGATTCATACTTGGGAACTCGCTCCAAATCTCTTCAATACAGGTGTTGTAGTTGGACTGTTTAACTTCCTGCTCGAAGTAGCCGATGTGTTGATACTCACCACGTTCCACTTTACCCTCCAGCGGATCAATCAACCCAAGAATACTTTTTAAAAGAGTAGACTTACCAATACCGTTTGCACCCACGAAGGCAATTTTTTGTCCGCGTTCCATTTTCAAATTCAGAGGGCGAGAAAGTGGTTCATTGTAACCAATAACAAGATCTTCAGCTGTGAAAATATAACGACTAGCTGCACGAGCTTCTTTGAAGTTAAACTCTGGTTTCGGCTTCTCTCTCCCCAATTCAATAACTTCCATTTTGTCGAGCTTCTTCTGACGAGACATCGCCATATTACGAGTGGCAACACTTGCCTTGTTACGAGCAACGAAATCCTTTAAATCAGCAATTTCTTGTTGTTGGCGCTTGTAAGCAGACTCTAGCTGTTGCTTCTTCATTTCATGAATTTTTAAGAAGTTATCATAGTCACCAACATAGCGATTCAACTCTTGGTTTTCCATGTGATAGATCAAGTTAACCACATTATTCAAGAATGGAATATCATGTGAAATCAAGATAAATGCATTCTCATATTCCTGTAAATAACGCTTCAACCATTCGATATGCTGTTCATCCAAATAGTTCGTAGGCTCGTCTAGTAATAGGATTTCAGGCTTTTCTAGCAAAAGCTTAGCTAGCAGAACCTTCGTACGCTGCCCACCGCTAAGATCATCAACATCTCGATCAAGTCCAACATCATCTAATCCTAGACCACGGGCAACTTCCTCAACTTTTGAATTAATTTGATAGAAATCATTACTATCTAAAGTTTCTTGGAGCTCTCCAACCTCTGCAAGTAATGCATCGATATCAGCACCTTCATCACCCATTTTTGCATAAAGTTCGTTGATCTCTGCTTCAGCATCAAAAAGATATTGAAAAGCAGTACTCAAAGCATCACGCATCGTTGTACCTTTTTGAAGTACGGCATGCTGATCCAAATAACCAACACGAACTTTTCGTGACCACTCAACTTTTCCCTCGTCGGGTTGCAACTTTCCAGTAACAATATTCATGAAAGTAGACTTACCCTCACCATTTGCCCCAACTAGTCCAACGTGCTCTCCTTTTAAAAG
Source organism: Neobacillus sp. MER 74 (assembly GCF_023714155.1). Classification (NCBI taxonomy): domain Bacteria; kingdom Bacillati; phylum Bacillota; class Bacilli; order Caryophanales; family Bacillaceae; genus Neobacillus; species Neobacillus sp. MER 74. Next base: position 71,172 of record NZ_JAMAUV010000005.1, on the reverse strand, counting down.
TCGAAAAGACACATCATTAAAAATCGCACGATCACCGAAACCGTGACTTAAATTTTTTACGTTTAATACGCTCATTTTTCTAACCCCTTATCTAATATCACATGTGGATATTTTACTAGACTTTAGCTGTTTTTTCTATCTTGATTGTTATTCTTGTGAATCATGTGATTCTATCTTTGGGGCTAAATTGAATCTGTCCCCGTCTTAATGAAATAAAGGTATGGAATGGGGTATAACAATGGGTAAAAGTATATTATACAACCGAACTTTGAGGCAAGATATGAGTTATTTCTATATGGAAATAATTATAAAAAATTGGGACATCAGTGAAACGAGAAAATTAGCAAGCTTTTTTTATGTTGTTTTTGGCAAGAACACCTTACCGTTGACAAATTTGATATATGAATCTACGATAAATAGTACACGATGTATCTTATGGGATGTATCGTGTGCTATTTTTTTATAAGGTGGTTAGTGTATGGATGATAATGCCAATTTTATTCGTGAATCTATTGATTTATTGCAAAGTTATATAATGAAAAGTTTGCAAAAACATTCCGAAGAACGGGGGGTCACAATTCCCCAAGCAAGGGTAATTGGAGAAGTGTTTGCCCATAAAAAAATCAGTATTAAACATCTTTCTCAAAATCTTAAGATGACCCAAAGTACGGTTTCAGATATTGTTGATCGACTTACTTCCAAAGGATTTCTAGTAAAAACTCCTAACCCTAAAGATAAACGTTCAGTGGAAATTTCACTTTCGAACGAATTATCAAATGGGATTAATGAGAACATTTCGGAAATCGCAAATAAGTCATTGGTAGATGTATTAAGTCTGTTAAACCCTGATGAACAGAAAATGGTTGAAAAAGGCATGGAATTATTGGTATCAGCTGTGAAGGAAAAAATGGAGGCTGAAGGAATGGATAATCATAAATTCTTTGATGTTTTGTACTTTCCTGAAAAAACTAAATAGAATGATGGAGGATTCAAGGTGAGAAAGATTATTAAAGGCCGCTGGGCAATATTTTCAATTTGGCTGATTGCGACAATCGTGCTTACAGTCATTCAACCAGACATCAATGCCATACTGCGGCAAAAGGGGCAGCAAGGAACAAGCGGTGACAGCCCTTCAGTAATGGCAGATACTATCTTGAAAAAGATGGATACAACAGAAGGGGTTAATAACCTTATCGTTTTTTATGATAAAAATAAAATATCAGATAATGAAATGAAGAAAATTGGTGAGGCTGTAACATCCATTACCAATAGCAGCCAAGAGCTTGGAATTGCAGATATCATGGATCCTTTCAGTATCCCCGAAGCAAAAAGTTCATTAGTATCTAAAGATGGAACTACACTCATGGTGAGTTTTAAGCTTGATAAAAAAGGACGAGAAATTGATGATATCGAAAAACAGTTTGAAAGTAAACTGGATAAAGTACCGGTTGAATACTATCTGAGCGGTGAAGACTTTATTAATAATGATTATCTGAAGGCTTCTCAAGCAGGTGTCGAAAAAAGTGCTGCATTAACAGTTATCTTTATTTTGGTCGTCCTTATCCTGGCATTCAGGTCAGTTGTTACACCTTTAATCTCCTTAGTGGCTGTAGCTTTTTCCTATCTTTGTTCCATGGGAATTGCAGCTCAATTAATTGATAAAGCAGGATTTCCAATAACTAGTCTTACCCAAATGCTCCTGGTCCTTATCCTATTTGGGATTGGTACGGATTATAACATTCTTCTTTTTAATCGATTTAAGGAAGAACTATCCCATGGCCACACTATAGATGAATCAATCGTAAACACATATAAAACAGCAGGTAAAACTATTGCGTACAGCATACTGACTGTATTTATTGCGTTCCTTGCTCTCATTTTTGCAGAATCTCCAATCTATCGATCTGGTGTAGTGGTTGTCATCGGGGTAACCATATTATTGCTTGAAATATTAACCCTAACCCCATTTATTATGAAGGTGTTAGGCAAAAAACTTTTCTGGCCTTCCAAGAGTGTAAATGGTCATAAAGAAAACAAGTTCTGGGGAACGACCTCTTCCTTTGCTGTAAAGCATCCGATTATATCCACGGTTATCATACTATTAATATTAGGACCAATGATATTTTTACATCAGGAAAAGCTTAACTTCGATACCATAGGGGAACTTGGAAATAAGTATCCTTCATCAAAAGCTATTAATTTGGTTGCGGAACATTTTGGTAAAGGTCAGGCTATGCCTGCAACTGTAGTCATTGATACTGGCAAAGCACTTGATAACAATGAATTACTTTCAGTCATTGATAATATAACGGAAAGATTGAAGAGTATTAAGGGAGTGAAGCAGGTTTCTTCCATAACACAGCCTCAAGGTAAGCCAATAAACGATTTTTACGTGGACAGTCAAATGGTGTCTGTTACGGATGGCTTATCCCAAACTCAAGATGGTGTCGACCAAATCCATGATGGATTAAAACAAGCACAAGATGGATTCGGGTCAGCGGACTTTTCCAAAGTGGGGCAAATGGTGGATGGTACGGCAAAGCTTGAAGATGGTATGAATGCCTTAACCAATGGATTAAAGCAAATTCAAGCGGGGATAAATGATGGGTCAAGGAACTCGAAAACGATCACGAACGGAATTGCTGCCATTGAAACGAATCTCTCCAAGATGAGCGGTGGTGTGGCACTGCTCGCTGAAAATTATGGGAAGATGCAGGCTGGATATAAAGAGATGGGTGATCACTATCAAGATGCAGCACAGGCTCTTCTTGGGATGAAAAGTGCTCTGTCGCAAATGGAATCCATGGTAACGGCCTTGGGCAGCAGTTATGCAGGTTCTCAAAACGATGCTAATTATGTAGCATTGAAGCAAACAATCAATCAATTATCATCTTCATTAGGTCAAATTACACCTGAGGGAATTCAAACATTAAATGCTAATTATAATGCCGTTACGGCTGGTTTTGGAAAAGCCAATAAAAATCTAACGGCCATAAGCAGCGGTTTATCGCAAATGGCAGATGGCCTGAAAAAACTTGAATCTGGACTTGATCAAGCATCTTCAGGGATTGGTACAATTGTAAAGAATATGAACAGTGTCACTGATGGACTTGGCCAGATGAAATCAGGGCAGCAGCAGTTGGCAGACGGCCTTAACGGATTCAGTGTTTTTGGAGAAAAGCTGTCAGATGTCAACAACGGTTTAGAGCAAATTTCGGATGGTCTGGGACAAACAAATGGGTACTTAACACAGCTTAATACAAATAAAACCTTCTTTATTCCAAAGGAAGCTTTGACAAACAAGGACTTTAAAAAATCATTTGATACGTTCATGTCCAAAGATCGAAAAATCACCAAATTCTTAGTTGTTTTGAAAGATGATCCATATTCTGAGAAGGCTCTAAAGACTGTTGAACAAATCAATCAAACGGTTTCTGATGGATTGAAAGGCACTGTTCTCTCTGATGCAAAGAGTGGAACATCCGGACCAAGTGCGACTACAAATGATATGAATAATGTATTGACTAGAGATTTGAATAAAACAACAACGATTGTTATTATCGGGGTATTGCTGGTCCTATTCTTTGTTATAAGATCTTTCTGGACGCCCGTTTTTATTACGGCATCGTTAGTTGGGGCTTACTATGCAGCCATGTTCATCATAAATTATATTTTCATAGATTTGCAGGGGCTTGAAGGTATTTCATCCTTTGTGCCATTCTTCTCCTTTATTATTATTGTAGCTCTGGGAGTTGATTATAGTATATTCTTAATGATGCGATTTAAGGAATATCCTCATATGCAGGCTAAAGATGCAATCGTGCTTGCTTCCAGGCAAATAGGCGGTGTCATTATAGCAGCTGTTATCATTCTTGGTGGTACCTTTGCTACACTAATGCCTGCTGGGATCGTACTTTTATCTGAGCTGGCCATAGCTGTTATTTCAGGTCTAGTTATCCTTTGCTTTATACTGCTTCCTATTTTTGTGCCGGCCTTGATGGCTCTTCCAGATGCACTTGCCAATTTATTTTCTAGAAAAAAGGAAGCTGCCTTAAGTTCGGAGAAAGAAGTAGTGTTATAAACACAAGCTAAGAAAAAGTTTTTTCAATTAATTGAATATTTTTCCATACATGTCCTATAATAGAGAGGTTATAAAAGACTCTTTGGAGGTAATTATGGGGAGATTAGTTCATTTCGAAATTCATGTGGATAATATGGAACGGGCCAAGAAGTTTTACGGAGAGGTATTCGGATGGTCATTTCAGGATTGGAGTGATTATGCAGGAATGCCTTACTTTGGAGCTGTGACTGGTAATGAAGATGAGCCTGGAATCAATGGTGCGTTGATGCAGCGTCAAAGCGCTCCGCCAGTACCAAACCAACCTCTAAATGGATTTGCATGCACAATGGGAGTGGAAAACTACGATTCCACGGAAGCGAAAATTATTGAAAATGGCGGCAAAGTTGCATTGCCTAAATATGCTCTGCCTGGAATGGCGTGGCAAGGATACTATATTGATACTGAAGGAAATATATTCGGCATTCATCAACCAGATGCAAATGCAAAATAGATTGATGATAGGTGAATAAAATTATGAAATCACTAGATACGGCTGGCACTATTGAAACTGTGCGCAAAATCTGTCTTGCATTGCCAGAAGCTGTTGAACACATCGACGGATTTGGCCACAATACTTTTAAAGTCAATGGAAAATCCTTTGTGATTTCAGGGGAAAATGAGAATGGCTTCGGCTTGTCGTTCAAGTCAGACCGAGAAACTCAAGAATTATTGTTACAGAAAGAGCATTACTACAAAACCCCATATATTGGACAACACGGCTGGGTGTCCATTCAGAATCCTGTTGAGGAACATTGGGACGAATTGACCGATCTAATTCAAGAAGCCTATTTACGTGCAGCACCGAAACGTCTAGTTAAGCAATGGAATGAATTGAATAACAAGTGAAGAAAGGCGGATACATCTGCCTTTCTTTATTTATGTTCTTATATTATCGAGTTTTTCTTTAAGATTTTTACTTCATAAATTCGCCCATTGAAACACTAGATTCGCCCATGAAAGGTCAAAATTCGCTCATTAAAACCCAAGATTCGCTCATTAAACTTAAAAATTCGCCCATTGAAGAGGTTTTGCATTAAAAAAAGAAAAATGTCCCATACTTGAAGGGTAATTTTACACAAAATAAATAAATAATTAACTTCTCCTTGGAATTGAGGCTTCTCATGGACAAATCTCTCGATCTGGCATACACTAATTCAAGGTTAGAGTAGGAATTTTATTGCTACACTTATTTTTTTGCTGTTGATTTTACCTATTGTCATAGTGCAGGTGATTAAATGATACATAATTATTTAGGTCAGACCATGAGTTTTGAGTTAGTTTATAAAAAACGTGAATCGTTGGGCATTATTATAGATGTATATGGCAATGTTCAAGTCCAGGCCCCTAGAGGAACAACTGATGAACGAGTACTTCAATTGATAGAGGAAAAATGGGATTGGATCCAGCAAAAATCCAAGGAAATGAAGGATAGGCTTCTGGGGCAAAAAGTAAAGATTTATGATCATGGTGAAATCTTTCTTTATTTGGGAAAAGAATATCCAATTATGATCACTCAAGATATAAATACCATACAAGACTATGTAGTGTTTGAAGAGGATATGTTAAAAATATATGTTAAACAACTAGAGGATGCAAAAATAAAACAAGCTTTAAAACGATTTTATTATCAAGAATGTAAAAAGTTAGTAGAGCGGAGTATTCGTTCTTATCAAAAACATTTTAATACCAAACCACGGTCTATCCGTATCTCAGATAATAACCGCAATTGGGGGACCTGTGATTCAAGGAAGCAGTTAACCTTCAATTGGAAGTTGGCGATGGCACCACAACAGGTAATTGATTATGTAGTTGTTCACGAAATGTGCCATATGTTCCATCTTAATCATGATCGTTCCTTTTGGCGCCTTGTTGGTAAAATACTACCCGATTATGAGGAGCGAGAGAACTGGCTGGCATTATCAAGTTGGAAAATGACTGTTTGAATATGAACACCAAACTTTAAAGGAGGATTTAGATGGATAATAATGATATACTGATTCGATTAAGATATGCACTAGAGTTAAAAAATAAAGAGATGGCAGAAATATTTAAACTTGGCGGCGTGGAAGTAACCGTTCCTGAGGTGGTAAAGGTTCTTACAAAATCAGATGATGAGGCTGAGTATGACGAACAAATAAAATGTAATAACAGTATGTTCGATTCATTCTTAAACGGTCTTATTATTTATAAAAGAGGCAAACAAGAGCCCAAACCAGGACAACCTGATACACCCGAAGCGTCAATAAAGAAAAGCGCAAACGTAAATAATCTCCTCCTGAAGAAAGTAAAAATAGCACTGGCATTAACGACTGAGGATCTTCTCGAAATATTCGAAAGTGCAGGAATAACTGTAACAAAAGGTGAGCTCGGTGCCTTATTAAGAAAAGAAGGACATAAAAATTATAAAGAGTGTGGGGATAAATTTGCTCGGAATTTCTTAAAAGGATTAGCATTAAAATATAGGGAAGCTTAAATTACATAATAGAAACACAAAAGGGGGATACGATGGCAACAGAAAAAGTAGATATTGGCTGGAACTTTGATAACAGTTATTCCCGGCTTTCTGACATATTTTTTACCAGGACTGAACCAACACCAGTGCGATCACCGGAGTTGATTATTCTAAACCGTCCACTGGCGGCTGACTTGGGTTTGAAGGTGCCGGCACTGGAAAGCGAAGCTGGCGTTGCCATGTTTTCAGGCAACCAGATACCAGACGGAGCAATGCCTCTTGCACAAGCATATGCAGGGCATCAATTTGGGCATTTCACGAAATTAGGAGATGGCCGGGCAATTTTACTTAGTGAACAAATAACGCCAAAGGGTGAACGATTTGATATTCAACTCAAGGGTCCAGGGAGGACACCGTACTCCCGCGGAGGAGATGGTCGAGCGGCACTCGGGCCGATGCTGCGCGAATACATTATCAGCGAAAGCATGCATGCACTTGGAATACCAACAACCCGCAGTCTAGCAGTTGTGACAACAGGAGAGCCAGTATTCCGCGAAAGGACCTTGCCTGGTGCCATTTTGACACGTGTAGCTTCCAGCCATCTACGGGTCGGTACTTTTCAATTTGCTGCGAAATGGGGAACGGTCGAAGAACTTCGGGCTCTTGCTGACTATGCACTGAATCGCCACTATCCAGATGTTGAAACGGATGAGAATCGATATCTTGCCTTGCTCCAGGCGGTGATTAAACAACAGGCAGCGTTAGTTGCTAAATGGCAGCTAGCAGGCTTCATCCATGGTGTCATGAATACCGATAACATGACGATTAGTGGTGAAACCATCGATTATGGGCCTTGTGCCTTTATGGATACGTATGACCCAGCAACAGTATTTAGTTCCATTGATACTCAAGGGCGTTATGCTTATGGCAATCAGCCGTATATTGCCGGTTGGAATCTCGCCCGATTTGCAGAAACACTTTTGCCGCTCCTGCATGATAATCAGGAACAGGCTGTCAATCTGGCACAGGATGAAATTTCAAAATATATGGAGTTGTATCAAAACAATTGGCTTTCTGGGATGAGAGCAAAATTAGGGATATTTAATGAAGAGGATGAGGATGCCGCCATTGTGGAAAATCTCCTCAGAATAATGGAGAAACATAAGGCAGATTATACTAATACGTTCCGAGCCTTAACCATTGAAAGACCGGATGAAACGCTCTTAGTGGAGACACCGGAATTTAAAGAGTGGTTTCAGCAATGGCAGGCACGCCTTGGTAGACAGCAGGAATCAACCGCTGATTCTCATCAGTTAATGCGTAACAGCAATCCTGCGGTAATACCACGTAATCACCGGGTGGAGGCTGCACTCGATGCTGCCGTGGATCAAGAAGACTACAGTGTAATGGAGAAGCTGCTGATTGTCCTTTCAAACCCATACGCTCACTCCCCAGAACAAGCCGAATACTGTAAACTTCCGGAAAAATCAAACCTGCCTTACCGAACCTATTGTGGTACTTAAGCAATCGTGTAATTTACTTGAAGTACAAGATAATGCTATCCTTTATACGGGCAGCATTATTTTTGTGCATCCGTATTTAAGGAAGACAGGGGTGGTTTCGTGTTTAGATTAACTGAAAATGCAAAAGCCGAACTACAAGATAGAATAACGGTAGCTGGCTCAAATCAATTGATACGCTTGCAAATGCGAAAAAGTTGTTTTATGAAAGTAAAAGTGACATTGGAAGAAACAATTCAGTCTAATGATACAGAAATTACTAAGGATGGGCTCCATTTTATCATTGATAATGCTGAGTGCCATTATTTCAATCATAAAACATTAGATTATATCTCGGATACCACTGGTTTTAAACAATTTGATATTCTGTAAAAAAGAGCCTGATTTCTATTAGAAATCAGGCTCTTTTTTTAATATGTCAAAGGTAAATGAAACCCTTTAACTAAATATTTAAAAGATTGACAGAATATTGAACGAGAGTTACTATTAAATTATCCTTAATAAATACGAATGGCATTCGACAATGTCGAACAATAGGGGGGGAGGGTGGACGTGTCAGAACGCTTAATTCAATCTGTTGAAAGAGCTGCTGATATCATTGAATTATTTTTGGTAACTAAACCAGAACTAAGTATCAAAGAGATTAGTGAGCATTTAAATTTATCAAAAAGTACAGTTCACGGAATCATCAAGACCTTAGAACATAGAGGTTATCTTCAACAAAATCTTGAAGATTCAAAGTATAAGCCGGGGCTCAAACTATTTGAGCTTGGCAATTTTGTCGGGAAAAATCTTGATATTGCGAAAGTTGCAAAGCCAATAATTAGAGAGTTAGTCGATGAACTAAATGAAACCGTTCACTTAGTTTCCTTACAACGAGATGAAATTATTTACATTGAAAAGTTAGAAGGACAAAGTGCCCTTACTATTTATTCGCAAATTGGAAAAAGAGCTCCCTTCCATAGTACTGGGGTAGGGAAGTCAATCCTTGCTCATTTAAACGAAAATGAGGTAAATAGAATCTTATCATCAATCACTTTGGAATCATTTACGAAACACACAATGACAAATATCGATGAGATTAAAGAGCAGTTACATACCATTCGTGAGCAAGGTTATGCGGTTGATGATGAGGAAATTGAGTTAGGGTTGAAATGTATTGCAGCTCCAATTTTTAATCATCAAGGAAATGTAATCGCTTCAATTAGCTGTGCTGCACCTAAAATGAGACTTGATGAACATAAGCTGCCACAAGTAATAGCTGGAATTAGAAGGGCTGCATCTGAGATCTCAAATCGTTTAGGTTATCAAGGTAAAAGCATCTTATAGAAAGACTAGATAGAAATAATTTATACAATATTTTTTAGGAGGAGAATTAATTTGTCAAAAGTAAAAGTTGCCGTACTTGGCTCAGGAAACATTGGTACAGATTTAATGATTAAACTGGGACGCTCGGAATTTTTAGAGTTAACAGCAGTAATTGGAATTGACCCGCAATCAGACGGTTTACGCCGTGCAAGGGAATTAGGTTATGCAGGGGTTGATACAGGAATTGATGGATTTCTTGCAGATCCAACTTTAAAAGCTGACATCGTATTTGATGCCACATCTGCCAAAGCGCATCTCTACAATGCAAAGGTATTAAAAGAGGCTGGTATAAAAGTCATTGATATGACGCCTGCTGCAGTTGGCCCATATGTATGTGCTGCTGTTAATACTGATGAACATTTAGATAAAGATAATATCAATTTGATTACTTGTGGCGGTCAGGCCACTATTCCAATGGTTCACGCAGTAAACCGCGTGGCTCCTGTAGAATACGCAGAGATTGTCGCGACAATTGCTAGCTTGAGTGCTGGCCCTGGAACACGTGCCAATATCGATGAATTTACAGAAACAACTTCTCGTGCAATTGCAGAAGTTGGCGGTGCCAAAAAAGGGAAGGCAATCATGATTTTAAATCCTGCAGAACCGCCAATTATGATGCGTGATACAGTTTACACTCTTGTAGAAGAAGGGAAAATGGATGAAGAGGCAATTAGAAAATCTATTGCTGACATGGAAAAAGTAGTTCAAGCATTTGTTCCTGGTTATCGCCTTCGCACGGAACCTATTTTTGAGGGAAATAAGGTTACCATATTCCTAGAGGTTGAAGGGGCTGGTGATTACTTGCCTGTATATGCAGGAAATTTAGATATCATGACATCAGCAGGCGTTAAAATTGCTGAAGCATTTGCTAAAAAACTATTAACGAAAGAAACAGTTTGAGCTGTAGAAAGGGGAAATAATAATGACAAATGAAAGAGATATTCTTATCACAGAGGTAGCCTTACGCGATGGAAGCCATGCCATCAATCATCAATATACAGTTGATCAAGTACTTAATATTGCCAAAGCATTGAATGATGCAAACGTCCCTTTTATTGAAGTATCACATGGTGACGGACTAGCAGGATCTTCGTTACAATATGGACGTTCTCGTACAAACGAAATGGAATTAATCGAAGCTGCAGTATCTGTTGCAGATAAATCCAAAATTGCTGTTCTTCTTTTGCCAGGAATCGGTACACTGCATGAATTAAAAGAAGCCGCAAATTTAGGAGCTAAAATGGCACGGATTGCAACACATGTTACAGAAGCCGATGTAGCACCACAACATATTGCCTATGCAAAAGAATTAGGAATGGAAACAGTTGGATTCTTAATGATGAACCATATGGCGCCAGTTGCGAAATTAGTAGAACAAGCAAAACTTATGGAAAGCTATGGAGCAGATACTGTTTATGTGGTTGACTCTGCAGGTTACTTACTTCCTGACCAAGTCAGGGAACGTATTCGTGCTCTTAAACAATCAATTGGCGTGAATGTTGGTTTCCATGGTCATAACAATCTATCTCTTGCGATGGCTAACACTCTTGCAGCCATTGAAGAGGGTGCTACCCGGATTGACGGCAGTGTACGCTGCTTAGGAGCTGGTGCAGGAAATACACAAACAGAAGTACTAGTTGCAGTTTGTGAACGGATGGGAATCAAAACTGGAGTAGATTTATATAAAATGATGGACTTGGCCGAGGATATTGTGGCTCCAATTTTACAAGTGCCACAGGAAATTACAAAGGACAGCCTAACTCTAGGATATGCGGGTGTATACTCAAGCTTTGCGCTCCATGCAAAACGGGCTGCAGCAAAATTTGGTGTTGATTCACGTGATATTTTAATAGAATTAGGTAAGCGTAAAGTGGTTGGCGGTCAAGAGGATATGATTGTTGAAGTGGCAGCAGAAATTGCAAAAAGCAAGCCAAAAACAGTCTTAGTGTAAAACTCAAGGCCCACTAAAAAGAGATTAATAGAATTGAGTTTTTGATGGAGGGGAAAGAACATCCCTTCGGAAAATATCTTCAATCAGATGAAATAGTACAAAAAACAACACTTTAAAATTGAGTGTTGTTTTTTGTATGTGGTTTTAATTACTCGCAATGTTCTCGATTTTCAACTTACTATGCAATTGATTCAGCCGTTCCATCAATTGTTTATATTCCTCGAGTTCAATATGGCAGGATTGTATTTTGTCACTGATTGTATTTGTTATTGCTTGCTTTTTTTCATAAGCTTTCTTTTCTAAGTAAATAAAGACCCTTCGTTCATCTACTGTTGAACGTTCTTTTCGCAGCCACCCATTTGCCTCCATTCTTGTAAGCATTGGAGTCAATGTTCCAGTCCCGAGACTCAATTTTTCTCCTATGTCTTTGACCGAAACACCATCATTTTCCCATAATGCTAATAGAACCAAGTATTGAGGGTAGGTTAAGCCGTAGGGCTGAAGTGCACTAGAATATAATTTATTGAATTCACTTGCTGTTTCGTATACAGCAAAGCAAAGTTGGTTTTTTAATACCATGAAGTCTTCCATGCTGATCACCTTACTTTAAATAATTATGACAATAATTTTTTAATATCTTTCTCAATCTTGCTTGGTTCAGTCGTAGGGGCATAGCGCTCAATTACCTGACCATTAGGATCGACTAAAAATTTTGTGAAATTCCATTTAATATTTTTAGTAAGTGTACCTGGCTTCTGGCTTTTTAAATAAGTAAATAGCGGATCGGCATTAGCGCCATTAACATCAATTTTCGCAAATATTGGAAACGTTACACCGTAATTTAGTTGACAAAACTGGGTGGTTTCTTCAATGTCGGCGAATTCTTGATTGTTGAATTGGTCACATGGAAAGCCTAAAATCTCCAAACCATCCTCTTTATATTTTTCATATAATTCCTGAAGTCCTTTGAATTGGGGTGTCAAACCACATTTGCTAGCAGTATTCACAATCAGTAATGGTTTACCCTCATAATCCATTATTGATTTTTCCTTACCATTTGTCATTTTTACATTAAAGTCATAAACTGTTGTCATTTAGCTTCCCCCTTAATATTAGGATTCATTTGTTTGAAAATATATCGCCTACGATTTAATCTTACACGATTTAATTGTGTGTGGCAAGTTTAAGTTAGTATTTATCAGTTGGATATCTCGAAATAGAAAGGAGAACGATAAAGGTGAAAAGGAGGTTTTTCAAATGGGGTTTAATATGTTAAATGGTAAGAATGAAGAAAAGGAAGTACTAAAAGACGTTCTTGTTGAGGCAATTGAAACAGAAGAAGATTTAATGCGGACCTATCTAATAACCGCAGAGCGAATTCATGATGATGATGAGCTAAAGGAACGTCTCGAGAATTTCGCAGAAGGAAATGCAAAACGAACCAAGCAGCTGATTGATGAGCTAAATGAAAACAAGGAATAAATAAGTATAAGCACATCTAGGGCAGACCAAGAAGGCCATTTTCTTATCCTGCACCTTCTTACTGATTACCGCTATTATCCAATCATAACCACCTTGTTATTAAACCAAAATAAGATGGTTCACTTATTCATTCCAAAGGAGTTGGTTGTGTTGAAATGGCACAAAACGATACTATCAATGATTCAACAGCGTCAGGATAAAAAGGTAGCACTGGCTGTTGACACTTCTACGAATGAAGCCCCAAGCATTTTAATCAATAACATAGTAAAACTGTTTGAACAAGTTAAACCGGATACCATATTAGTCCAAGCAGATTTTAAAATTAGAAGTACCACCCCCATTAAAAGTGATACAATTAAATACCATACACATGGGAAATCTTCATATACTTTGGTACTTGAGTGGGCAAAAGAAGAGAATATTGATACACTGTTTTACATTACGGATGTAACTGGCTTTATTTCTGAAGATATTGAAGATGTTAGCTATGAAATGATTTGGCTTGTACCTGGTTCTATATTGCCAAGAGTTCCGTTTGGGAAAGCAATAAAGGTAGCGTAAAAAGAAATCCCTCACGTAAAAGTGGGGGATGACCTTGCCTGAATAGGAGTATCAGATGAAAGAATTTTATTATGATAAATTGATGGGGATAAAAACGGGAGGGGACCAAAAGGGATTTCATAAGTCATTTCATTACCATCGTTATGAGCCCACTCCTTATAGTGCGCTAGAAGAATTATTTACACACTATCAAGTAAGCCGCAAGGACCGAATCATTGACTTTGGGTGTGGCAAAGGACGATTAAACTTCTTTATCCATTATCATTTTCATGCAACAGTTATTGGAATTGAAATGAATAGGGATTTTTATCAGGAAGCAATTGAAAATCGAAAAAAATATCAAAAAATGACTCACTCTATTAATGATGATATTTTTTTTCATTGTTGTCTTGCGGAAGAGTATCAAATTGATTCCTTAGATAATCGTTTTTATTTTTTTAATCCTTTTTCCATTCAAATTTTTATGAAAATCATTAATAATATCTTAGTTTCGGTTGAAATGGAGAAACGGGATGTTGAAATTATTTTATATTATCCATCAGAGGATTATATTTATTATTTAGAAAATAACACCATGTTTGAATTAAATAAAGAAATTATTCTTCCTTACATTCATGAACATAACCCAAATGAGCGATTTTTAATCTATCGATTAACCATATAGGTTTGCATTAACTTGTATATTTGACCATCTAATTTAGAGGTATATGAGGGCTTAAGCAAATGTTCTGAAATAATAATATAAGTACAGTTGCTTCCTTTTAAATAGCTATAGATAATCTGAGCGGCATCAATTTCATCTCGGCTAAGTTTATTAAAAGAATTATTTGCTGTTGCTTTAAAAATAGTTAATATACTGTTCTTAATGGTTTTATGAACAGATTCTGGATCGGACCAGTTAAACTTTTCTGAGAAAAGAATTTTGTTTTTCTGAATCAGGAATAGTTTATAAGTCCTGTCTGTTAATGGGGCAATAACAGCAATCTTTTTATTTCTTCCCGTAAATTCAATGACTTTTTCTTTATTAAGAAGTGAGTGGATGGCATTCAAGGTATCTCTATACTTTCCCGCCGCTTCGAAATCAAATTTTTCAGAGGCTTCGATCATTTTTTGCTCCATAATGCTAAGTAGACTTGTATCAAAACCTTGTAGTAAAGCAATAATTTTGTTCATTCTTTCATTGTACTCAATGAGTGCTGCCCCTCCCATACACATCCCGAGACATAAACCTAAGGAATAGTTTAAACATGGAGTATTCTTGTTAGAAGGGCTGCTGCAGTTCACCTTATAGAAGTCTTTCATCCCTAGTAGCGCCTTTTCTACTGAATTTTTGCTTTTATATGGGCCAAAATAAAGACTATCGGGCTTATCTGCGTCTTTACAAATTTCTATTCTTTGGTACTCTCCATCCCTGTCAATTCTGATGTAGATATAGGATTGAGGATTTTTCATCATCCGATTAAAAATAGGCTTCATTTCCCTTATTAATTCACATTCGAGCATAAAGGCTTCAAATTCTGTATCAGTAAGGATATAGTCGAAATCCTTTAAGCTGGCTTTCAGCTTGATGATTTTTTGTGTATGGGCCTTTGAATTTTGGAAGTATGAGCGCACGCGATTTTTAAGATTTTTTGCCTTACCCACATAAATAATTTGTCCATTGGAGTCCTTCATTAAATACACACCAGGGGTAGAAGGAAGGTGTTTTACTTTATCCTTTAAGTACATACAATAACCTCCTATCACTATATATCTTATCACAAATAAAAAAGGTGCCGTTTGGCACCTTTTTTATTATTACTTGATCCCTTTCATGAAACCTTGAATCTTAGGTGATAACATTAATAGGATAATACCTAGGGCGATGGACGCTCCGCCAATCACACCAAAGTAGGTCATTTCTGTTTCAGGGGTGTAGAATTTAACAACTTGTGCATTCAATGCTTGTGCAGCAGCACTTGCTAGGAACCATAAGCTCATTGTTTGTGCTGAGAATGCTGCAGGTGCTAATTTAGTTGTTGCAGATAGTCCTACTGGTGATAAACATAACTCACCAAATACAACGATTAAATAACTAAGAACAAGCCATAGTGGACTTACTAAAGAATCCGTACCTCCAAAATAAGCCGGGATAAGAATAACTAGGAATGACAAACCAGCAAATAATAATGATAATGAGAACTTTTGTGGAATCGATGGCTGACGCTTTCCTAATCTAACCCAGATCCAAGCAAATACTGGTGCAAAGATGATAATGAATAATGGGTTTAAAGATTGGAACCATGCTGGTGAAATCTTAATTCCCATCCAGTCTAATTGAGTCCGCTTATCCGCATAATTGGCAAGGATGGTTGAGCCTTGTTCTTGAATGGCCCAGAACATAACCGCTGCAATAAATAACGGAATATAGGCAATAATTCTTGAACGTTCAACTGTAGTAGTTTTAGGACTGCGATACATGACAACGAAATAAATCGTTGGGATTAAGATTCCAAGGAAAGTGACAATATTAATAAAGCTAGCAAAAGTTAAAAGACCGTTTGGAATTAATACGGCACATAGAACAGCAAGAATAATTACTGCTAGTCCAATAATGGTGAAAACCTTTTTCTTTTCTGCAGGAGCCAGTGGATTCGCCACCATCGTTCCAGCAAGGCCAAGATTTTTTTTCTTTGTTACACTAAACACGACTAACCCTAAGAACATACCTACTGCTGCAATCGAAAAACCGATGTGGAAGTTGCTTATCGACCCAACGATTAATGGAGATATGAATGCGCCTAGGTTAATACTCATGTAGTAAATAGTAAATCCTGCATCACGACGTTCGTCTTTTTCGCTATATAATTCACCTACAGCGGAAGAAACATTCGGCTTAAGCATCCCAGTACCTAGGACAATCAATACCATGGATACAAAGAACATAGCAACACTGCCAGGAACAGCAAGCGCTATATGTCCAAACATAATTAAGACTCCACCGTAGAACACGGCTTTCGAAGAACCGAAGATCCGGTCAGCCAGCCAGCCGCCAATGATTCCGGACATATAAACAAGTGATCCGTATATGGACATGATCGAAAGTGCAAGATTTTGATCAATGCCCAATCCGCCTTTAGAGACTTCGTAATACATATAGAAAACAAGGATGGCTCTCATTCCATAGTACGAGAATCGCTCCCAGAATTCAGTAAAGAAAAGGGTAGATAGTCCTTTAGGATGTCCGAAAAATCCTGTTTGAGGTACACTATCCACAATTTTCTGTCTATTGATGTTTGACATGTTATTACCTCCCTTTATATTATATTATAATACTTTCTTAAGTTTTGAATTGTCAAAAACATTTTTTAGTAAAAGGAGTAAAAGAAAGTTGTGAACATTGATAATACTGAATTTTAACTAATTTAGATCGAAAAAGAAAGTTTTTTTAAAATAGTAAATACATTCAGAGAAGAGGGACTTTTCACTCTACTAGAGTGATAGATAATCCTTTATCTTTAATTTTGGTTAAAAAAGTGCAAACTATACTAATGAGAAGAAATCCTCCAAATTAATTGGGTGCCTGACACCAAAGATGGACAAATGTCCATCTTTGGTGTCAGGCACCTTTTTCTAAAAATATAGGCGATATTATGATTGACTTTGACGTTGCGTAAAGGTGTATTGTTAGTTTTACAAGGAGGTGAAAGCGGATGGAATATACTGTACAGAAGCTTGGGAGTCTAGCAGGAGTTAGCACCAGAACACTACGGTATTATGATGAAATAGGGATTCTTAAGGCGGCAAGAATAAATTCATCAGGATATCGAATCTATGGGCAAGCAGAAGTGGATCGCCTGCAGCAAATCTTATTCTACAGGGAATTAGGAATTAGCTTAGAAAGCATCAAAGAAATCGTAACGGCTCCTTCCTTTGACGGGGCAGCTGCACTGAAAGAGCATCGAAAAAAACTCCTTGAGAAAAAGGAACAATTAGAATTGTTAATCGCAAATGTGGATAAGACAATTGCAGTTACGGAAGGGAGAATGAAAATGTCAAATAAAGAGAAGTTTGAGGGCTTTAAGAAAAAAATGGTGGATGAAAATGAAGAAAGATATGGAAAAGAGATTCGTGAAAAGTATGGGGATGATACTGTAAATAAATCCAATGCAAAACTTCAAAATATGACACAAGAGCAATATGAGGAGGTTACTAAGTTAGCTGAATTGATAACAGAAACACTAGCTGAGGCTTATAAAACAGGAGACCCTGCCGGAGATTTAGCTCAAAAAGCTGCTGATCTCCATAAACAATGGTTATGCTGCTATTGGAATGAATATAATAAGGAAGCTCATGCAGGTCTTGCACAAATGTACGTGGATGATGAAAGATTTACCGCCTATTATGATAAAGAACAGCCCGGTACGGCAGCGTTTCTAAGAGATGCCATTCATATTTATACCGGTAAGAAAAAATAATTTTTATAAAAGAAACAGGAGCTATATAAACTATGGGCACAAAAGTTGAGTATAAGAAAACGTATAAGCACATGTACCTGCCAAAAACTGTCCCTGTAATTATTGATGTACCAAAGATGTCTTATATTATGATAAGTGGAACAGGAGATCCAAACGGAGACGAATTTGCTCTAGCAACTGAGGCATTATACAGTCTTAGTTATGCTGTAAAAATGTCCTATAAAAGTAATGAAGTGCCTGAAGGTTACTATGAGTATACGGTTTTTCCACTTGAAGGTATTTGGGATTTAATTGATAAGTCAAAGCCTGTACAAGACAAAAGTAATTACAAATATACGATTATGATCAGACAACCTGATTTTCTAACCGAGAATCTATTTGAAAAATTTTTGGAGCAAACGAAAAAGAAAAAACCAAATCCATACCTTGAGAAAGCAATATTTGGTGAGCTAACAGACGGTCTTTCTTGCCAAATTATGCATATCGGACCTTTTGAGAATGAAAAGGAAAGTTTCAACAAAATGGAGTTCTTTTGCAAGGAAAATGGCTATATTCGAACAAGTAAAATCCACCGGGAAATTTATCTATCTGACCCTCGCAGGACGGATGCACAAAAGCTAAAAACAGTATTAAGATTCCCTGTAAGACAGCAATAGTCTTGCAGGGTTTTTTATTAATTTTTAGGATCTTTTAGTATTTTAGTATTTAAATTTAGAGTTTTGGCAAAAAAAGCCAAATCTACTTTATTGCATCGACGCGGCTCTGTAGAACTGGAATCTTTTGAACTTTTTTCACGTAATTGACAAATATGGATCGTACCACTAAAGTTATATATGTCATAATTATTTTAAAATTTACTATATTGTTATACTTCTGATAAATAAGAAAACATAAACACATACGAATGAACAGGAAGGTGTAAATGTGGAAAAGGATCCTATTCTTCGAATTAAAGACTTAAAGGTGTCATTTCAGTCAGGGAAGAAATTCGTTCCAGCTGTAGATGGTATCAGCTTTGATTTAAGAGATGGCGAAATACTAGGGATTGTAGGTGAATCTGGTAGTGGTAAAAGTGTTACTTCACTAACAGCCATGGGGCTGATTCCTACACCACCCGGGAAAATCGAGAATGGCGAAATTATTTTCGAAGGAAAAGACTTGAAAAATATATCTGAAAAAGAGTGGCGCAACATCCGCGGGAATCAGATTTCAATGATTTTCCAAGAACCCATGACATCATTAAATCCGCTCTTTACGATTGGCAATCAATTAATTGAAGCGATTCGCTTACATACAGACCTTTCAAAAAAAGAAGCAATGGCACGAAGTATTGAATTATTAAAGCTTGTTGGAATCCCAAGGGCAGAAGGAATAATTAAAGACCATCCTCACCAGCTTTCGGGCGGAATGAGACAGCGGGTTATGATTGCCATGGCAATGGCCTGCAATCCAAGGGTATTGATTGCGGACGAGCCAACAACAGCACTCGATGTGACAATTCAAGCACAGATCCTAGCATTGATGAAGGATTTAAATAGGAAGACAAATACAACGATCATTCTCATTACCCATGATTTAGGTGTTGTGGCTGAAATTTGTGAACGCGTCATTGTCATGTATGCTGGGCAAATCGTGGAGCAGGGTGATGTTCGAACGATTCTCAAAAATCCACAGCATCCTTATACGAAGGGCCTGTTAAAATCTGTACCCGATTTAAGAGGGAAAACAGAACGGCTGTATAGTATTCCGGGTGCAGTCCCAACTCCAGGGACGATTCATAAGGGATGTCGATTCGCGGCAAGATGCACAGAGACATTCACTAAATGCCAAGAAGAAACACCGGATTTATTTAAAACGGAAAAAGACGGACATGTTGTGCGCTGTTTCCTACATACATTGGAGAAGGAGAGTGACAACCATGTCAGAATTACTTCTTGAAGTTAATGGTTTAAAAAAGTACTTTCCGATTACAGGCGGCCTGTTTGGAAGGAAACAAGGAGAGGTCAAAGCGGTTGACGATGTATCTTTTTACGTTAAAAAAGGAGAGACATTGGGCATTGTTGGTGAAAGCGGCTGCGGTAAATCTACCACGGGCCGGCTCCTTATGCGCTTGATTGAAGCTAGCGACGGAAAGATTGTCTTTGAAGATAAAGAGATTACTAGTATGTCAAAAGCGGAATTAAGAAAAACGCGCCGGGATATCCAAATGGTTTTCCAGGATCCTTATGCATCGCTTAATCCAAGACATTCTATCGAACAGATTTTAGAAGAGCCTTTGATTGTTCATGGAATTGGGACAAAGGAGGAACGTAATAAGCAAGTGAGAGACATGCTTGAAGTCGTAGGCTTAAGCAGCTATCATGCCAAAAGATATCCCCACCAATTCAGTGGCGGTCAGCGTCAGCGGATTGGAATTGCAAAAGCGTTAATGACGAAACCGAAACTGATTATTGCAGATGAGCCTGTGTCAGCACTCGATGTGTCCATTCAAGCCCAGGTTCTCAATCTGATGAAGGATATTCAAAAAGAATTCCAGCTTACATACATTTTTATCGCTCATGATTTAGGAGTTGTACGCCATATTAGTGATCGCGTAGGCGTGATGTACTTAGGAAGATTAATAGAGTTAGCTGAAAGTGAGGAGCTTTACGAGAATCCAAAGCATCCATATACAAAAGCACTACTTTCAGCTGTACCAATACCAGATCCAGATATTAAGAGGGAAACTATTTTAATTGAAGGAGAACTTCCCAGTCCAGCAAATCCTCCTTCAGGCTGTGCCTTTCATACACGCTGCTCACAGGTGATGGATATTTGTAAAAATACTAGACCAGCGGAACAAAACCTGAACGGTCATTTTGTCGCATGTCACTTATATAACAAGTGATTTGCTGCATTTATGATAAAGAAAACAAAAATATAGGGGGTTAAAAAAGCTTATGAAGAAGAAATCTTTTAAACTGCTATTGATTTCTCTACTAGCCATCAGTATGTTTTTAGTTGGCTGCAGCAGCAAAACGAATGAAGAAGCAGGCGGCAAGAAAGATCCTGCCACAAGTGGCGGAGCGAAAAAGGATACTCTAGTATATGGCCGTGGTGGAGATTCTACATCACTAGATCCAATTACAACAACTGAAGGCGAAGCATTTAAAGTAACAGAAAACATTTTTGAAACATTAATCCAATATGGTGATCAAGATACCACAATTAATCCAGGTCTTGCTGAATCGTGGGAAGTGACACCTGATGGCTTAACTTACACCTTCAAGCTTCGTCAAGGCGTTAAGTTCCATGATGGTACTGATTTTAATGCAGATGCGGTTGTTTTTAACTTTGATCGCTGGATGAATGGAGATGCCGATAAATATCCTTATTACACTATGTTTGGTGGTTATAAAAAGGATGAGGGCCATGTAATTAAAGAAGTAAAAGCCCTAGATGCCAATACGGTTCAATTTGTACTAAAACGTCCACAGGCTCCATTTTTAAAGAATCTAGCAATGTCTCCGTTTGGAATTGCAAGCCCTGCAGCTGTTGAAAAATACGGTGACAAGTTTAGACAAAATCCAGTTGGTACGGGTCCATTTAAATTTGTGGAGTGGAAAGAAAACGATACTATTACACTTGAAAAGAACCCTGACTATTGGCAAGAAGGCCTGCCTAAGTTAAACAAAGTTATTTTCCGTGTGATTCCTGAAAATACTGCACGTCTGAACGCTCTTGCTAATGGTGAGATTGACGTAATGGATGGACTAAATAATTCAGATGAAGCTACGGTTAAAGGAAATGCTAACCTCCAAGTAATTGAACGTCCTTCTATGAACGTTGGTTATATCGGTTTAACAACTACTCGTAAACCATTTGATAACAAATTGGTTCGTCAAGCGATTAACTATGCTGTCGATAAAAAATCAATTATTGATGCATTTTATGGCGGGAAGGCTCTAGAGGCTGTTAATCCAATGCCTCCTTCCATCGAAGGCTACAATAAATCAGTTGAGCCATATCCATATGATCTAGAGAAAGCTAAAGCATTGTTGAAAGAAGCTGGATATGAAAAAGGATTTGAAATCGACTTATGGGCAATGCCTGTTGCACGTCCTTATATGCCAGAAGCACAAAAAGTGGCTGAAGTTATTCAAGAGAGCCTAAGCAAAATCAACGTCAAAGCCAAAATCCAATCTGTGGATTGGGCTACTTACCTAGATAAAGCAGCAAAAGGTGAATTTGATATGTTCATGCTCGGTTGGACAGGTGATAATGGAGACCCTGATAACTTCTTATACACATTGCTTGATAAAGATAGTATTGGAAGTAACAACTATTCCCAATACAGCAATGACAAGTTACATGACGTCTTAATTAAAGCACAAACAGAAATAGATCAAGCTAAGCGTAATGCACTTTACGAAGAAGCACAAGTGATTATCCACGATGATGCTCCATGGGTACCACTTGTTCACTCTACACCGCTGTTAGCAGCAGGGAAAGATGTGGCCAATTACTTACCGCACCCAACTGGATCAGAAGCATTAACTAAAGTTGAATTTAAATAATCATGGCTGAAAGGGGAGGAATTTTAGCCTCCCCTTTTGTTAGCTATGCATATTCATAATTAATGAAGAAAAGGGTTGAGTGGCAGCGTCTAGCCAGGCGCTTATGCTATACAGTGAGGTGAAATAAATTGTTAACATATACAGTTCGCCGGGTGTTTTCATTAATACCTGTATTAATAGGGATGACGCTTGTTGTATTTGCTATTATCCATGCTATTCCAGGAAATCCCGCTCAGGTAATTCTTGGTCAAAGAGCAACGGCAGAATCAATTGCCACGTTAACGAAGGAATTAGGGCTAGACAGGCCTTGGTACATACAATACGTAGATTATATTAATGCCCTTCTTCATGGGGATTTAGGTGAGTCACTACGGACAAGGGGGCCAATCAACGAAGAAATATGGCCTTACTTAGCAGCAACAGCAGAGCTAACTGTTGTAGCTATGTTGATTGCCATCGTTGTTGGGGTCAATGCAGGGATCGTCAGTGCCTGGTTCTCAAAATCATGGTTTGATTATGTTGCGATGGTGCTTGCACTGATAGGAGTGTCACTGCCGATTTTTTGGCTTGGTTTAATGGAACAATGGGTATTTTCCATTGAATTAGGATGGCTGCCAACGACGGGAAGAGAGAATGTAAGAGACCCTGTTTCAGCCATTACTAATTTCTATTTAATAGATACTTTAATACAAGGAAGAACCGATCAATTTATCACGGTCCTAAAGCATTTGGTCTTGCCAAGCATTGCACTTGCCACCATTCCAATGGCGATTATCGCAAGAATGACACGGGCGACCATGCTTGAGGTGATGAAGTCGGATTATGTCCGTACAGCGAGAGCAAAAGGACTGAGCATGTTTTGGGTCGTATATAAGCACTCCTTAAAAAATGCTGTCATCCCTGTTCTTACGATTATTGGGCTGCAAACGGGCCTTTTACTTGGAGGAGCAATTCTAACGGAAACCATCTTCGGTTGGCCAGGAATTGGAAGATATCTATATGATGCTATCGGCTACCGTGATTATCCGGTTATTCAGTCAGGGATATTAATTATTGCGGCAATTTTTGTTCTTATTAATTTAATCGTGGATTTATTGTATGTATTTGTTGACCCACGAATTAAATATACGAAATAGAGGAGGGGAATGAAGAGTGGCGGAACTTGCAAAAAAACCGGCAAATATAACGACGGTAATTGTTGAAGAAAAGCTGACACCTCCCTGGAAGGAAGCATGGATTTCATTTTATAAAAACCGATTAGCCTTAATAGGGTTAGGGATTGTTGTCTTTTTTATCATTATTGCAATAATTGCCCCGATTATTGCTCCATATAGCTATAAAGCTCAAGTCTTAACTGATCGAATGCTCCCTCCTTCTAGTGATCACTGGTTTGGGACCGACGACTTTGGACGTGATATTTTTTCTCGGATTGTTTATGGTGCTAGGATATCTTTGTGGGTGGGCTTTTTCTCCGTCTTAGGGTCTGTTGTGGCAGGGACATCCCTTGGAATTGTTGCTGGTTACTACGGCCGCTGGGTAGATGCAATTATCTCCCGCATTTTTGATATTATGCTAGCCTTTCCAAGTATTCTTTTGGCGATTGCGGTTGTTTCAATTTTGGGACCATCCTTACAAAATGCACTGATCGCAATTGCGGTTATTAATATCCCAAACTTTGGACGACTCGTTCGCTCTAAAGTATTAAGTGTTAAACAGGAAGAATATATTATGGCGGCCCGTGCAGTAGGAATGAAGGATACACGAATTCTACTTCGTCATATTTTACCAAATAGTATATCACCAGTAATCGTCCAAGCTACTTTGGCGATTGCCACCGCTATTATAGAGGCAGCAGCCCTTGGTTTCCTTGGAATGGGGGCACAGGCTCCGACGCCTGAATGGGGAAAAATGCTTGCTGATTCCAAAAACTATATCACGCAGGCACCTTGGACATTATTCTTCCCAGGGGTAGCCATTATGCTGACAGTCCTTGGCTTTAACCTAATGGGTGATGGACTAAGGGATATCCTAGACCCGAAAATGAAACAATAGATATAGAGACTCCTGTGCGGGTCTCTTTCTTTTGGTGTCAGGCACCGATAAATTAATCCTAAAAAATTGTCTAAAATCTCAAAATAGCATTATAATTATGCTTAATAATTTGTTTTAAGCAACGGGAGGTCTGGAGTAATTTGGAGATGAGTGACAAGAGTATTGTGTTTATTGGGTTTATGGGTGTTGGGAAAACTACGATTGGCAAGAAGGTTGCTACAAAACTCAATCGTGAATTTATTGATATTGATGAACAAATCGAAAAAGAGTATAACATGCCGGTATCCCAGATTTTTACTGAATTTGGTGAGACTGAATTTAGAGATAGAGAAAAAAGCTTAATTGTGAGTCTAGCGGAACAAAAGCAAAAAGTTATTTCTGTTGGTGGAGGGGCCTTTCTCCAAACAGAGATAAGAGAAACTTGCTTAGCTTCTTGTATTGTGATTTTTCTCGAACTATCATTGGAAGCCTGGAAAGATAGAATTGAGCTGATTATCGACAGCCGCCCTGTTTTACAAGGAAAGTCAATGAAAGAAATGGAAGAGCTTTATTATAAAAGACAAGATATTTATAAGAACCATCATTTAAGGATTTCCACCAATTACAAAACTTCGGAAGAAATTGCCGACTTAATTGTAAATGAATTAATTTCTTATGTGGACTAAACTAGTTCAAAAGATCAATAAGGAGCGGAGAAAATGCCTAAAACTGTTACTGTAAGAGACCTCACAATTGGGGAGGGAATCCCAAAAATCTGTGTGCCCTTGGTGGCAGAGACCGCTGCACAATTAAAGGAAGAAGCAAATTTTCTTAAAGATATCGACTTAGATCTAGTCGAGTGGCGTGTCGACTTTTTTGAGTATGTAGAAGATACCGAGAAAGTGAAAGAGGCACTGATTGATATTCGCTCAATCCTTCCTAATACACCACTCCTCTTTACTTTTCGAAGTCATAAGGAAGGCGGCAATAAGGAAATTTCGACTTCTTTCTACTTTGAATTAAACAAGATTATTGTAGAAACTGGCCTGGTTGATATCATAGATGTTGAATTATTCAATGATGAAAAGACAGTAAAAGACTTAATTGGTAAGGCTCATGCCAAAAATGTCCTGGTGATTATTTCAAACCACGATTTTCATAAAACGCCATCAAAAGAAGAAATTATCTCTCGGTTAAGGAAAGCGCAAGAATTAGGTGGTGATTTACCGAAAATTGCTGTGATGCCCAATTGTACGGCTGATGTGCTCACTCTCCTAGATGCAACCAATACAATGAAGGAGCAATATGCGAATCGTCCGTTTATAACGATGTCTATGGCAGGTAAGGGAGTCATTAGTCGATTGGCCGGCGAAGTATTTGGGTCAGCTCTAACTTTTGGAGCAGTGAAAAAAGCATCTGCCCCTGGACAAGTAGGAGTTAAGGAATTAAGAAGCGTATTAAATCTTCTGCATGAAAGTCTATAAATCTAAAAAAAACACTCTGTTGAGTGTTTTTTTAGATTTGAGAGAAAAAATTACTTTACAATTGAATTCATTCAGGTTAGTATGACTCTAAGTATATAAAGCCAATAGGAAAAGTGGGGATTAAAAGGTCATGACAGAAAATACTCGTTCTATACCTCGTCCACTTGTAAGAACAAACCAGTGGGTTATTGTCATAAGTGTTGTGTTAACTTGGTTGTCAGGTAGTAAGTGGTTATTATTGATACCATTAATTTCGGGTTTACTTGGGTTGCTAGTTGGATTTAATCCGGTAATGTATGTTGCTAAATTATTCTTAAGAAAAGACTCGAAGTCCTATATCCCAGAAGATTGGGAGCAGCAGCAATTTAATCAGAAGTTGGCCGTATCGTGCCTTGGAATAGGCTTTATCAGTTTCTTACTTGGTTGGACTGCCCTAGGTTACGTGGTCACTATTCTTGTTACTGTTGCGGCGTTTGTAGCCATTTTAGGTTTTTGTGTTGGATGTTTCATCCACTTCCAATGGAACCAATATAAACATCGACGGAAAATGTCTCAATTAAAATAAATGCTAATTTTTAATGCAGTTTTAGTAGGACAGTGAACTTAACCGTTCACTGTCTTTTTAATATACATAAGAATGCATAAAAAATGTATAATTTTACTCCCATTAATGAAAGCGTTTACAAAAATAAAGAGGGTAATTTTCAATTAAAACAGAAAATTAAGCTATTTTTTCATTGAATATTTATATGTAAATATGTATAATAATTCATTATAAAAGCAACTTAGGAGTTGGATAAATTGAAGGCTGCAATTATCGGTGGTACTGGTTATGGAGCAATTGAATTAGTGAGGTTAATCAATAAACATCCTTTTTTGGAGATTGGTTCAATTGTTTCCAACTCACAATCAGGGTCTAGCTTTAGTGAAATTTATCCTCACCTATCTGAAGTTAATGATCAACCACTTGAAAAATTTGATGTTGATAGATTGTCTGAAAAGAACGAAATTGTATTTTTGGCTACACCTTCGGGAGTCAGCAGCAGGTATGTTCCACAGCTTTTAGAGACTGGAATTAAATGTATTGATTTATCTGGAGATTTCCGGCTCAGGTCGGGTGATATATATGAATCATGGTATAAGCATTCACCAGCAGAAGATAAATATTTGCAACAAGCAACCTACGGATTAAGTGAAATTTATGCAGAAAAAATAAAGACTGCTAACTTAATAGCTAATCCTGGCTGTTATCCAACTGCCACAACTCTAGGCCTTATACCAGCATTACAAACAAATTTAATAGATGAAAAATCAATCATCGTTGATGCAAAATCGGGAGTATCCGGAGCAGGAAGAGGACTTTCCTTACCAGCTCATTACTCCGAAATCAATGAAAACTTAAAAGCGTATAAACTAGGTGCACATCAACATATTCCTGAAATAGAGCAAGTACTTTCAGATGAAAGTGGAAATCCACTAACGATTTCATTCACTACACATCTTGTACCAATGACCAGGGGAATTATGTGCACGATGTATGTGAATCTTAAAGAAAAAATTTCAACGAAAAAAGTTATAGATTTATATAAACATTTTTATCAAGAGTCCCATTTTATAAGAGTGCGGCCTGAAGGGAATATCCCTTCGACAAAAGAAGTATCCGGTTCAAATTATTGCGATATTGGTCTTCATGTTGACGAAAGAACGAACCGACTTACAATCATATCAGTTATCGATAATTTGGTTAAAGGGGCCGCCGGGCAGGCCATCCAGAATGTGAATTTGATGAATGGCTGGGATGAGCGAACGGGGCTCACTGACATTCCGATGTATCCATAAGAAAATACTACCTTGTTAAATTGGAGAACGAAGGGAATTTTGAAGGGGGAAATTAAATTGACACAAGCAACATCTACAAACGAAATCGTTGTTATAGAAGAAGGTAGTGTAACCTTACCAAAGGGATACAAAGCGGGCGGAATGCACTGTGGAATTAAAAGAAAACGACTTGATTTAGGATACATCGTGTCAGAGGTTCCTGCCACAGCTGCAGGAGTATATACAACCAACATCTTTCAAGCCGCTCCATTATTAGTCACCCAAGAAAGTATCGCGAAGGAAAACAAGGTTCAAGCCATTATCGTGAACTCTGGAAATGCCAATGCATGTACGGGGGAACAAGGATTAATGGATGCATTCGCGATGCAAAAAAGTTTTGCAAACGAGTTGGGATTACAAGACCATCTCGTAGCTGTTACTTCAACAGGTGTTATCGGAGAACTTTTACCGATGGAAAAAGTGTTAACAGGAATAAAACAACTCTTAAATCCAGAGAATCAAGATGAAAATCACTTTAAAAATGCGATCTTAACAACAGACACATGTGTCAAACATATCGGAGTTCAATTTAAAATTGATGGAAAAACTGTTTCCATTGGGGGAGCATCTAAAGGTTCTGGAATGATCCATCCAAACATGGCCACCATGCTTGGATTTGTTACAACAGATGCAAACATTGCACAAGAAGATCTGCTTGCAGCACTTCGAGATGTAACGAATCAAACATTCAATATGATTACCGTTGATGGTGATACAAGTACAAATGACATGGTTCTCGTTATGGCGAATGGATTAGCTGAGAATTCTCAACTAACAAAAGATCACCCAGAATGGCAAATTTTCAAACAAGGATTAAAAATTGTTTGTGAGTCACTTGCTAAAAAAATAGCAAGAGATGGTGAAGGTGCTACAAAACTAGTAGAAGTTCAAGTGAATGGCGCATACAGTCAAAACGCAGCAAGTGCAGTCGGCAAAGCAATTATATCTTCAAACCTTGTTAAAACTGCTATTTATGGAACAGATCCAAACTGGGGGAGAATAGTTACTGCTATTGGCTACAGTGGTGTAGCGGTTGAACCTAACAAAGTAAAAGTGGCGATTGGACCTTTCACAGTATTTGAAAATGGTTTGCCAAGCCACTTTGTTGAAGAAGAAGTAAAAGAATACTTAGAATCCGAAATTGTTAAATTGAGTGTTGAATTAAACCAAGGTGAATATAGCGCTACAGCTTATGGATGCGACTTAACTTATGATTATGTGAAGATCAACGCATCCTACCGCACATAAGAGGGGGACGAAAGAATGAAATATATAGTCATTAAGTGCGGCGGAAGTGTGTTAGATAATCTCCCAAGGTCCTTTTATGAAGATATTGTCGCACTTCATAAAGGAGGCGAATGGACGCCCATCATCGTCCATGGCGGGGGTCCACTAATTACATCATTATTAAAAAATCTAAACGTTGACACCACTTTTGTGAATGGTCTAAGAGTAACCAATCACGAAGTATTAGATATTGTTGAAATGGTATTGAGCGGCTCTGTCAACAAACAAGTTGTCCGTAACCTTATCGAAGTTGGGGGCCAGGCGATTGGCATTAGTGGTGTAGATGGTTCCCTATTACAAGCTGAACCAACTGAAAATGCAGATACATTAGGATTCGTTGGTGAAGTAATTGGTGTGAACCATAAAGTAATCAAAGGAATCATTGCCCAAGGTAATGTTCCAGTCATTTCTCCGGTCGGCATCGATGCTGGCGGGCAGCGATATAACATTAATGGCGATATTGCTGCTTCAGCGATTGCCAAAGCATTGGGTGCAAATCTTTGCTTCATTAGTGATATACCTGGAATCTTGGTTGAAAAAAATGGTGCCAAGACAAAACTTGATAAAGTTTCAAAGGCAACCATCGAGGAACTGATCGATAATAAGACCATTTATGGTGGAATGATACCTAAAGTAAAAGCCGCCATTGATGGCCTTGTCCACAAAATTCCTGAAGTTAGTATTATCAATGGATCGGAAAAAAGCAGCTTAATAGATTATACGAACGGTAAAATGACCGGCACAAAAATTGTCTTAGAAGAGGGGATCGCGTAATGTCTATCAATAATTCCACCTCCCTGACCTCGCCAGTGATGGCAACATACAGCCGCTTCCCTGTTACTCTAGTTAAAGGGAAAGGGAGCTATGTATGGGATGAACAGGGAGCACAATATCTAGATTTCACTTCCGGTATAGCAACCTGTAACCTAGGGCATGTCCCAGATGTTGTAAAAGCTGCACTTGAGGAGCAATTGCAAAACTTGTGGCATTGTTCAAACCTCTATAATATTCCAAATCAGGATAAGCTGGCAGCGCTTCTTACGGGTAAAAGCTGCGGTGACCAGGTTTTCTTTTGTAATAGTGGAGCCGAAGCTAATGAGGCAGCGATTAAATTAGCTAGAAGATATGCCCACAAAGTGAAGGGAAAAGAAGCACCTGAAATTGTCACCTTTCAGCAATCCTTTCATGGAAGAACCCTAGCAACCTTATCGGCTACAGGACAAGAAAAAATTCAGCAGGGATTTTTTCCATTAGTATCGGGGTTTAGTTATCTGCCATTTAATGATGAAGAAGCGTTGGAGCTGTTTTATACGATTGAGCCTGCAGCTGTTCTCCTAGAACTTGTTCAAGGTGAAGGTGGAGTCATCCCGGCAAACCAAGAATGGGTCAAAAAATTAGCGAAGATTTGTAAGGAAAGAGAAATACTCCTAATGGTTGATGAAATTCAAACAGGGATTGGAAGAACTGGTACCCTCTTTGCTTATGAACAATACGGAATTGAACCCGACATCATTAGTATTGCCAAAGGTCTTGGCTCAGGTTTTCCGATTGGAGCGATTATCGCTAATGAGGAAGCAGCCAAAGGTTTCGACCCAGGCAGTCATGGCAGTACTTTCGGAGGGAACCCATTAGCCACAGCTGCTGGAGTCGCAACGGTTACACATATACATGACACGAACCTATTAAATCAAGCAAACGAAATGGCAACATACTTAGATAAACAACTGCATGTCTTGAAGGAACAGTTTTCATTGATAAAAGACATCCGCGGACTCGGTCTGTTAAAAGGAATTGTTGTTGAATCGAATGCTCTAGAAATTGTTCAAAAAGCACTCGAAAACAACCTTCTGATTCTTACAGCCGGTCCAAATGTGGTAAGGATTTTACCACCGTTAACTGTTACATCGGAAGAAATAAATGAATTTATTAAAGCATTGGAAAAAACTTTCCAAAGTATTGAGAAAGGCGTGTGAGTAATTTGCGGAATGGATACCTTACTTTGGAAACGGGCGAAGTCTTTGAAGGAATATTAATTGGTGCCGAAAAAGACTCTCTCGGAGAAGTGGTTTTTAATACTAGCATGACTGGGTATCAAGAGATTATCACCGATCCATCATACGCTGGACAAATCATTACATTCTGTTATCCAATCATCGGAAATTATGGAATAAATGCAATGGACAATGAAAGTGTCACACCAGCTTTGTCTGGGGTTATCATTGGTGATTTATGTGAAACACCAAGCCATTATCAATCCATCAATAAATTTTCTGAAACTCTTAAAGAAGCAGGAGTTCCTGGGATTGCGGGAGTTGATACTCGACTTTTAGTAAAAACCATTCGCAGCCGCGGGACGGTTAAAGGTTATTTAAGCAAAACAAAGAATAATGAAAATTTAGAATCAGATACTAACTCATTTTGGGTTGAGAAGGTATCAACCAAAAAAATTCAATTTTTCAAAAACAGCGGTCCGCATGTGGTGCTAATGGATTTTGGATACAAAAAGTCAATTCTTAACGCCCTGCTGGATGAAAACTGTGCGGTTACCATTGTTCCATACAATACACCTTATGAAAAAATCCAAGCCTTAAATCCAGATGGTGTCCTATTGAGTAACGGCCCTGGGGACCCGATGGAATTGAAAAAGTGGTTTCCTGAAATAAAAAAGGTAAGCCAAAATTATCCTACACTCGGAATTTGTCTAGGGCATCAATTAATAGCCCTTGCATATGGGGCTAAAACAACTAAATTAGCCTATGGACATCGCGGCGGCAATCATCCAGTAAAGGAATTAATGACTGGAAAAGTGAAAATCACTGCTCAAAACCATGGATATGTTGTAGTTGATGAAAGTATTGACAGCAAAGTATTTGATATCAGCTACAGAAACGTTAATGATCGTTCGATTGAAGGTTTGAAGCATAAGAATTTTCCAATTCAAACTGTACAATTTCACCCAGAAGCCCATCCGGGGCCAAGTGATACAGAGTATATCTTAAAAGATTTCGTAAGTCAGATAGCATCAATGGGAGAGACAGTATATGCCATTAAATAAATCCTTAAAAAAAGTATTAGTGATTGGATCAGGCCCCATTGTCATTGGGCAGGCCGCAGAATTTGATTATGCAGGCACACAAGCATGTATTGCCTTGAAAGAAGAAGGAATAGAAGTTGTTTTAATTAATAATAACCCGGCAACCATCATGACGGATGAAGCAGTTGCCGATAAGGTATATATTGAACCGCTTAATGTGGAGACCATTGAAAAAATCATCAAGAAAGAAAAACCAGACGGAATTATTGGCACCTTAGGCGGCCAGACTGGCTTGAATCTAACCGTTGAACTTTACGAACAAAACATTTTAAGTAAATACAATGTGGAATTATTAGGAACATCTGTCGAGTCCATCAAAAATGGCGAGGATAGAGAGAAATTCCGTAGTTTGATGCTTGAAATTGGAGAGCCCATTCCTGAATCAGCTATTATTCACAGCTTCGAGGAAGGGGTATCTTTCGTTAAAGAAATTGGATATCCAGTCATTATTCGTCCCGCATATACACTTGGAGGCGATGGCGGCGGCTTTGCTTACAATGAAGAAGAATTTGAAACTGTTCTAAAAAAAGGCTTAGCAGCTAGTCCTATTCATCAAGTATTAGTAGAAAGAAGTATTAAAGGCTGGAAAGAAGTTGAATATGAGGTCATGAGAGATGCCAATGATACGTGCATCATTGTTTGCAATATGGAAAATATGGACCCAGTTGGCGTTCATACAGGTGACTCGATTGTCGTCGCTCCATCGCAAACATTAACAGATGTCCAGTATCAAATGCTTCGTGATTCTTCAATAAAAGTAATTAAAGAATTAAAGATTATCGGCGGCTGTAACATCCAGTTTGCACTGCATCCAGCATCGAATCAGTATTACATTATCGAAGTAAATCCACGGGTGAGCCGTTCATCAGCACTTGCATCTAAAGCAACTGGTTATCCAATTGCCCGGATGGCAGCGAAATGTGCGATTGGGTATCATTTGGATGAGATTGTGAACCCAATAACAGGTAATACGTTTGCCTCATTTGAGCCAGCGATTGATTATATTGTGGTGAAACTACCTCGCTTCCCTTTTGACAAATTTCCTGAAGCAGATCGAACTTTAGGAACGCAAATGAAGGCGACTGGGGAAGTAATGGCGATTGATCGGACCTTTGAAGGAGCCTTAAACAAGGCAATTCGCTCGATGGAAATGAATGTTTATGGGCTTTGTCTTGAGGGAAATAAAACAATGGATGAAAAGAACTTAATTGGACTTCTTGAACAAGCAAATGACCAGAGACTTTTCATCATTGCAGAATCCTTTAGAAGAGGAATTTCTTTTGAAAAAGTTCAACAAATCACCGAGATTGATTCATGGTTTTTACACAAAATTAGCTCAATCGTTACGTTAGAAGCGGAATTGGCGTCCTATAACTGGAGTGATGTGCCTGTTTCCTTGCTTAAACAGGCAAAACGAAATAATATCGCCGATAAGCTAATATCTCAAATATATGCCATTCCAGAGAAACAAGTAAGAAGCAAATGGAAAGAACTGAACTGGAAACCAGGCTATAAGATGGTTGATACTTGTTCAGCAGAATTTGATGCCGTCACTCCTTACTATTATTCTACCTGGCATGGATTTGACGAGGTTGAGGTAACAAGCAAGAAAAAGATTCTTGTTATTGGTTCAGGTCCGATTCGAATCGGGCAAGGAATTGAATTTGATTACTGCTCGGTACATGCAGCAAAAGCAATTAAGAAAAAAGGATACGAGGCAGTGGTTATTAATAATAACCCTGAGACAGTTAGTACCGATTATTCTGTTGCGGACCGCCTTTATTTTGAACCACTCGCCGCTGAGGATGTGCTTCATGTCATCGATAAAGAAAAGGTCGATGGTGTATTGATCCAGTTTGGGGGGCAAACAGCAATTAACATAGCCCATGCATTAAAAGAAGAGGGAGTAAATATCTTAGGCACGACCGTGGAAAATGTCGATCGTTTAGAAGATAGGAAAGAATTCTATCAGCTGTTGGAGGATTTAAATATTCCACATATTGAAGGGCAGACCGTAACACACCCCGAAGAACTGAAAAGAGCAGCGGCTGCGTTAGAATATCCAGTTTTAGTAAGACCATCCTATGTCATAGGCGGCCAATCGATGTTTACGATATTTTCAGAAGCGGAATTGAACCAATATATAGCGCAGCTTGAGAAAAATTCGCAAGCCTCCATGTGGCCTTTATTAGTAGATAAATATATACCTGGACTAGAATGTGAGATCGATGCCATCTGTGATGGGAAAAATATCGTCGTACCAGGGATTTTTGAACATATAGAAAAAGCTGGTGTTCATTCTGGCGACAGTATCTCAGTGTTCCCGCCAGTGTCACTTTCAGAAAAAGTGAAAGAAACATTAATTGATTACGCTGGGAAAATAGCTAACTCAGCACCGGTAATTGGAATCATGAACATTCAATTTGTCATCTATCAAGAACAGGTGTATGTACTTGAAGTCAATCCTCGTTCATCCAGAACGGTCCCAATTATGAGCAAGGTGACAGGAATACCGATGATTGAATGGGCAACACGTGTTCAATTAGGAGAAACCCTTACCGATTTATGTTCAACAAAGGGACTAATGGACGAACCTGATTATTTTTCGGTTAAATCACCGGTGTTTTCATCTAGTAAACTTAAAGGTGTAGACCATGTACTCGGGCCTGAGATGAAATCTACAGGTGAGGCACTTGGTATGGGAGTAACCTATCAAGAGGCTCTTGAAAAATCTATTCCATCCCTAGGTGGTCAATCTGAGGAAAATTATCTTTTTTGTTCTATTGCCGATCGGGATAAGCAATCGTCACTTCCAATCATGCAACAACTTGTAAAAAAACAATACAAGATTGCTGCAACGGAAGGAACAGCTGCCTATTTTCAAGACAATGGAATTCCTGTTGAAAAAGTAATTAAGGGCGATGATGAGGTCCTCGATCTTTTCCGAAACCAGTCCATGAAGGCTGTTATTAACATACCGAATCAAGGTCGAAATAAAATTAAATTTGGATTCCAGATTCGCGAGCATGCTGTTCGCTACAAGGTACCTGTATTTACACACTTAGATACAATTGAGGCGATTATCGATCTTGAAAAAGGTCCACGATCCGATTTTGGGGTACGATCTGTGAATGAATATTATAAGTTAGAAGAGAGAGGTGCTATTCATGGGTGAGGCGATTAATTTATTTGAAACTAGTAAAAAAACTGTTCAGAAGCTGAAAGGAAAAGACTTCCTACAGCTTTCTGATTTCAGTACAGATCAAATCCTTTATCTATTAAATGAAGCGGTAGAGATGAAGAAACTCCAAAAACAAGGCAAACCACATCCGTATTTAGCCGGTAAGGTTTTAGGAATGATTTTTGAAAAATCCTCAACCCGTACAAGAGTATCATTTGAAGTAGGAATGTTGCAGCTCGGAGGACATGCGATATTCCTTAGTTCAAAGGATATCCAATTAGGAAGAGGAGAAAGCATATCAGATACGGCTAAAGTGTTATCCCGTTATGTGGATGGATTAATGATTCGAACATTTTCACATGATTCAGTGGAGGAATTAGCTGAACATGCAACAGTACCGGTCATTAATGGCTTAACCGATCTTCAACACCCAACTCAAGTGTTGGCAGATCTATTAACAATACTAGAACATAAAGGGAAATTAGCTGGCTTAAAGCTATGTTATATCGGGGACGGTAATAACAATATGGCCCACTCGTTAATGGAGGGTGCCATGAAAGTCGGCATGGATATTAGCATTGCTAGTCCACCAGGCTATTTGCCTAATGGTAAAATAACCGAGGACGCCATCAAAGTGGGGAAACAAACGGGATGTTCACTGAACATTACAAATGATCCCCAAGAAGCGATTAAAGGCGCTGATGTGGTAGTCACAGATGTGTGGACCAGCATGGGTCAGGAAGAAGAAACAGAAAAGAGATTGAAGGCATTCAAAGGATTCCAAGTAAATAATGAACTGTGCAAGTTTGCAAAAGATGATTTTATCTTTTTACATTGTTTGCCTGCACACCGTGGTGAAGAAGTAACAGCAGAGGTTATTGATGGTCCGCATTCAGTTGTTTTTGATGAAGCAGAGAACCGCCTGCATGCTCAAAAAGCAATTTTAAAACTTTTACTAGAATAATAGTTTCTTTTTCTATGAAACTTGTTGTATAATAATTCTATCAGTTGGATAAAAATACAGACTTAGTAAGAGGAGAATTATAAAATGACAAAAGAAAAAATCGTTCTAGCCTATTCAGGCGGTTTAGATACATCCGTATCAGTAAAGTGGATTCAAGAAAAATATGGTTACGATGTGATTGCATTAGGTCTGGATGTTGGAGAAGGAAAAGACCTAGAAGCAATTAAAAATAAAGCACTTAATGTTGGTGCAGTAAAAGCCTATATGATCGATGCGAAAGAATTATTAGCGAAGGAATATATTTTACCAGCCTTAAAAGCTAATTGCTTATATGAAGGAAAGTATCCATTATCATCTGCTCTTTCTCGTCCATTAATCTCTAAATTATTAGTGGAGATAGCAGAAAAAGAGGGAGCAACTGCTGTAGCCCATGGCTGCACAGGGAAAGGAAATGACCAGGTTCGTTTTGAAGTTTCTATTCAAGCTTTAAACCCAAGCCTAAAGGTCGTTGCACCAGTTCGTGAATGGGGAATGACTCGTGACGAAGAAATCAAATATGCAGAGGAAAACTGTATTCCAATTCCCGTTGATTTAGATAATCCATTCTCAATTGATGCCAATATTTGGGGCCGTGCATGTGAGGCAGGCGTGTTGGAAGATCCATGGGCTGAGGCACCAGAAGCAGCTTTCGATTGGACGAATCCAGTTGAATTAA
This sequence comes from Neobacillus sp. MER 74, assembly GCF_023714155.1. Lineage (NCBI taxonomy): Bacteria > Bacillati > Bacillota > Bacilli > Caryophanales > Bacillaceae > Neobacillus > Neobacillus sp. MER 74. Next base: position 34,071 of record NZ_JAMAUV010000005.1, on the reverse strand, counting down.
CTCCTGATACAGCAGAATATGTTGAAATCGAATTTGAACAGGGGGTACCGGTTGCTCTTAACGGTGAAAAACTTCCGCTTGTACAATTAATTGAAACGCTAAATGCGCTTGGCGGCAAACATGGTGTTGGCCGTATCGACCATATTGAAAATAGATTAGTAGGGATCAAATCTCGTGAAGTCTATGAAAACCCTGCTGCACTCATTTTAATCAATGCTCATAAAGAATTAGAGTTTTTAACATTAACTCGTGAGGTATCTCAATTTAAGGCCCAAGTGGAACAGCAAATGGCTAAAATCATTTATGAAGGACTTTGGTATTCTCCTATTAAGCCAGCCCTTGATGCATTTATAAATGAAACGCAAAAGACAGTGACAGGTACCATTCGCGTCAAGCTTCATAAAGGGAATCATACAGTTGTTGGCAGAAAGTCTCCATTCAGCTTATACAATGAGGAACTTGCAACATATTCTAAAGGCGATGCGTTTGATCATAATGCAGCCGTAGGATTCATTAAGATTTGGGGCTTACCGACGAAAGTCTATTCAGAAGTGAATAAAAAGGAATCTATTTTAAAATAATTCGGATTGCCCTCGAGTCCTTTTCGAGGGCTCTGTTATTAGGGTAGGGAGGAACATTACATGTCGAAGTTATGGGGCGGCCGTTTTACAAAAGAAACCAATAAGCTAGTAGAGGAATTTACAGCCTCAATATCTTTTGATCAAAAGCTAGCTAAGGAGGATATCGCAGGAAGTCTCGCTCATGTGCAAATGCTGGGAGAGTGCGGTATCATTCCCGTAGAGGATGCCGAGAAAATTAAGGATGGTCTTCTCTCGATAAAAAACCTGGTAGATAATCATGAGGTTGAGTTTTTAGTAGAAGACGAAGATATCCATATGAATATTGAAAAACTATTAATTGAAAAAATTGGTCCGGTCGGTGGGAAGCTTCATACAGGGCGCAGCCGTAATGATCAGGTGGCTACCGACATGCATCTGTACTTAAGAACAAAAACGACGGAACTTATTAAGTTAGTTGAAGATGTTCAACAGGCATTAATTAAGCAAGCGAAAGAGAATGTCCAAACCTTAATACCTGGATATACACACCTGCAGAGAGCTCAGCCTGTCTCCTTCGCTCATCATTTAATGGCGTATTTTTGGATGTTTGAACGTGATAAAGAGCGATTGATTGATAGTTTGAAGCGCATCAATTGGCTCCCGCTTGGTTCAGGGGCATTGGCAGGAACAACCTTTCCGATAAACCGTGAACGTGTCGCTGAGTTATTGGGGTTTGAAACGGTTTATCCAAACAGTATGGATGCTGTTAGTGATCGTGATTTTATTCTTGAATTTTTATCCATCGGTTCGATTATTATGACTCATATTTCCAGATTATCAGAAGAACTTGTCATTTGGTCAAGTCAGGAGTTTCAGTTTGTTGAACTGGACGATTCGTTCTGCACAGGATCAAGTATTATGCCGCAAAAGAAAAATCCAGATGTACCTGAGCTTCTCCGCGGTAAAACAGGCCGTACCTATGGCAATTTAATCGGCTTGCTGACCGTTCTTAAAGGCTTACCTCTAGCTTATAACAAGGATTTACAAGAGGATAAGGAAGGTATGTTTGATACCGTTGAAACGCTGGAAGGTTCATTAATGTTATTAGCACCGATGATTGAAACCATGACTGTTAATAAAGATATCATGCGTAAGGCGATCAACAATGATTTTTCTAATGCTACAGATATTGCTGATTATTTGGTAAGAAAAGGTCTGCCTTTCCGTGATGCTCATGAAGTAATTGGAAAAATTGTTTTATATGCGATTCAGAATAATAAATTTTTGCTCGATTTGAGCTTTGAAGAATATCAAGGCTTCAGTTCTTTATTTGAGGAAGATATTTATGTGGTATTGGCTCCAGAGCATGTGGTTAGTGTAAGAAATAGCTTTGGTGGAACATCACCAGAGCAAGTCGAGAAACAAATCAAGCTTGCAGAGGGAAAACTGCAGCGATAAAGATGAAATTCTAGAAGCCTGCCATTTGGCAGGCTTTTAGTTTGAATAAATTGTAATAATAACGAAAATATTAGATAATCTCCTTATGAGAAATTTTTACAATTGAGTGGAGGAAAATAATGAAAATTCGTGTATCTGTCGTGCAATACCAGTTACATACGATTCAATCCTTTGAAGAGTTTGCGTCACAATGTGAACACTACATAAAAACTGCAGAAGAATTTGGGGCAGAGTTTGTCCTTTTTCCAGAGTTCTTTACTACCCAGCTATTATCGATTGGGAATGGACAAGGGCAAAGTCTAAGCATCAACGATCTCCCGAGATTTACTGAACAATATAGAGAACTATTTTCTAATTTTGCAAAAAATACAAACATGCATATTATTGCGGGAACGCATGTGATTGAAAAGGATGGCAAGCTGTATAATACCGCTCATTTATTTTATCCAGATGGCAGGGTTGGCGAGCAGGCCAAACTTCATATTACACCGACCGAAGTCAATGAATGGAATATGGCACCAGGGGATTCCTTTCAGATTTTTGAAACAGAAAAAGGGAAAATCGCCCTGCTTACTTGTTATGATATTGAATTCCCAGAGATCGTGCGGATGGCAAAGGCTAAGGGTGCTGATGTCATTTTCTGTCCATCGTGTACAGATGATCGTCATGGGTTTCATCGTGTTCGCTATACCAGCCATGCACGGGCAATTGAGAATCAAGTATATGTGGTTTTAACAGGAACAGTGGGTTCACTGCCGACGGTTGACTTTATGCGTGCTAATTTTGGTCAAGCTGTCATTATTACTCCAAATGATATTCCATTTCCTCCTAAGGGCATATTGGTTGAAGGTGAAATTAATAATGACATGATTGTAACGGGTGATCTGGATTTAAATTTGTTATATGAAGTAAGTGAACGAGGATCTGTTACAACCTGGCGTGATCGCAGAACTGATTTATACACAGACTGGGAAAAGTAAACAGAAGGGGTGGGTTTAGTATGTATCGAAGTGAATTTTACGTTTTTGACCAAGAGCGGCCTGTTCCGGTTATCATTCGCAATTATACCAAACAGGATTTTGCCGATCTTATCAAGATTCAATCCGAGTGCTTCCCACCTCCTTTTCCATCAGAATTATGGTGGAATAAAGAGCAACTAACCAATCATGTGGACCTGTTTCCAGAAGGTGCATTATGTATTGAGGTTGATGGTGAATTAGCCGGTTCGTTAACCGCCTTAATTATCGATTTTGATCCCAGCGATAAAAACCATACGTGGGAAGAAATCACTGACCATGGATACATCCGAAACCATAATCCAAGGGGGAATACCTTGTACATCGTTGATATCAGTGTCCGACCCAGGTACCGTAAACTAGGGCTAGGAAAATTGATGATGCATGCTATGTACCATGTTGTTATTGAGAGAGGTTTAGAGCGCTTACTAGGCGGGGGTAGAATGCCAGGTTTTTATAGAGTAGCTGATAACATGACACCGGAGCAATATTTAGCATCAATTATAACGGGAGAATTAAAGGATCCTGTCATTACATTTTTGCTGCGCTGCGGCCGTGTCCCGGTAGGAATTATTGAAAACTATCTAGAGGATGAGGAATCCTGTAACAATGCTGTATTAATGGAATGGAAAAATCCTTTTAAATAATTGGGGGGGATATTTATGGATTATATTAGAATCACAAGTATAGATGATCCGAATTTTAGAAAACTGCATAACTTAATGGGAGAAATTTTCCCGCCAGAAGAAGTCCTGGCATATGAGCTATGGAAAGAGCCATTAGAAGATCCGAGTATTCGGGTATTCGTGGCAGTCGATGGCGATAAAGTCTTAGGTGCAACTGAATACCGTTATTATCCTGATTGGAATATTGCCATGACAGATTTTACGATTATAGGTAAACCTGGCCTAAGCCTTGGTCGATTTTTAGCTCAAAACCGGTTAAAGGATTTACAACAATTAGCAAATAAAAATGGAAAAGAGCTTCACGGAATGTTTGCAGAAATATACGATCCTTACAGAGTTGAACATCACGAATTTGGCGGCGTAAAGGTTATGGACCCTTATGTGCGACGTGAAGTGCTTTCCCATTTGGGTTACAAGCGGTTAGATTTCTCATATGTTCATCCATCCTGGGAAAATAATGGGGAAGCCGTAACTGGGCTAGATTTATGTTTCATGCCATTAGACGATGAGCTTAAATCTCTCCCAACTAATCTTGTAAAGGATTTCCTAACAACCTATTACTCCATACTTTCAAACAAACCGAAGGAATGGTTAGAAATGATAGACCGTCTAGGAGACAAGGGAGAAGTAACCCTGTTACCTTTGTAAAAAAAAGAAATTTCAAATAATATTGACATCTACAAAGGATTCAACTAGAATTCTCTTTATAACTTGGAAATTTAATCAAACAATTACATAAAACTCTTATCCAGAGCGGCGGAGGGACTAGGCCCGATGAAGCCCGGCAACCATCAAGGTAAATCTTGAAAAGGTGCTAATTCCTGCAGGTTATTTGCCTGACAGATAAGAGGAGGAAACTAACCCTCTTCTTATGAAGAGGGTTTTTTTCTATTTAGCCATGTCTATTATAAATGAAGGGTGGATCAATATGTCTGTGATAAAAGTAGCGATTCTAGGTTTCGGAACAGTCGGGGAAGGTGTTTATAGAACGATTCAATCCCATGCAGAAGAACTTGAGGGAGTATTAGGAAAAAGGGTCGAAGTCGCAGCTGTACTAATTAGAAATAAGCATAAAAAGAGAAATATTAATGAAGATGTATTAGTCACTGCAGATTTCAATGAAATTTTAAGTCTACCTCAACTTGATGTTATTGTCGAAGCAATCGTCAATAAAGAACCCACTTTTACATTTTTAAAACAAGCGATTCAAAAAGGATGTCACATAATTACAGCTAATAAAGAAATGTTTGCACACCACGGGAATGACCTGCTCGAGTTAGCAAAGCATCATAATGTTTCAGTAGGTTACGAAGCGACAGTTGCGGGTGGTATACCTGTTATTCAAACCTTAAGGCAGCTATTAAACGTAAACCGTGTTCATCACGTGCAAGGCATACTAAATGGAACATCGAATTTCATCTTAACGGAAATGCGTGAGAAGAAGCAGTCCTTTGCTGACGCTCTAAGTTTAGCACAAGCAAAGGGGTTTGCTGAAGCAGACCCAACCAATGATGTCGAAGGCTTTGATGCTTTTTATAAAACAATGATTCTAAGCAGAATTGCATTTGGTGAGGAACCAAATTGGGAGGATGTAGAACGAGAAGGGATTACTTCAATTACAAGTGAATTAATCGAGGCAGCTGAAAGACTTGGACTTAGGTTTAAACTTATTGCAAGTATAAGTAAGAAAGGTGATCAAATTAAGGCCGCTGTTAGACCAGTCCTTGTTGGAAAGTCTCATCCTTTTTATTCTATTGAAGGGGTAGAAAATGCCGTTAATGTTTACACGGATCTTGTTGGTAGTATTACATTACAAGGACCAGGTGCCGGCATGTTTCCAACAGCAAGTGCAGCAATCGAAGATTTAGTTTATGTCTGTCAAAATAAGCGGATAAATAAGTATTTCACAAAGACGCCAGCATTTCATTTAGGAGATAAAAAAGAGCATGCAGACGAATTATGGATAATTCAAGGTCTCACAAAGGATTTTAAAAACCCATTGATCACATGGATTACTCAAACTAATGAGGAGACAGCAATTATCCGGACAAATACGGAGTTAATTAAACAGTTAATGAGTGAACAGAACATAAAATGTTGCTTTCAAATTTTAGGGGAGTATGAAATAGAAAGCAATGATAAAGAAGTATCATTAGCCGCCATATAGTTTGAATGAAATCATAAGCAATTATTCCGTAAAAAGAGCGCATAAGCTCTTTTTTTTGTGAATTTCTATGCTCCTAATTGGAGGGAATCGACAAATAGCAAAAAAATATATACAAAGCAACCTATAAATGGGGATAAGTCTAGTCAAAATCATATGGTATACATATTGTGTAAAAGCAAAACCCAAATGGACTAGTTACTTATAAAAGTAAATTGAAGAGGTGCGTCATGTTATGGAATAGCCTAAATGGTCGTTTATTAACGAATCTGAAAAATACATTTACCTATGAGTTTTGGGTATTACCCGAAAATGTTCATCATATCGATAAGCAATCTCGGGAAAAGTCAGTGGATGGTACAGGAACGAATTATGTGATTGGGCCAGGACAAGGGATGACCGATAATGATGCGGGAGTTAGTGTTTCAATTGGACTAAATGGAATAACGATTTATGAACATACGAATGAGAATATATATGCGGTGTTAGTCCATGAAGCCAGTATTAATGATCTAATTCACATTGCGGTTGTCTATGATGAAAGAGAGCCGCAGCTATTTATTAATGGGAAGTTTGTAAAAAAAGGTGATAGAAGCCCTAAAGACTTTGTCTACCCATCTGGGATGATTGGCGGACTGCCAGGTCTGTTCTTTAATGGTGATATTAACGAAATCAGACTGTGGGATCATTGCAGGACAGAACAAAATCTTAATAATTTTATGAATAAAAAGCTTACAGGAAACGAAAAAGGGCTATATGGTGTTTGGCCAATTCCAACTGTAAATAAACAAGAACCACAGAAAGTAAATCCAAAAACCAAAAAGTCCTCAAATAACAAGGACACAAGCACCAAAGAGAAACTTACTAAAGAAATCCCAGTAAATAATAGCCAAGATATTGAAGTAAGTATAATTATTCCTTCCCTAAATAAATATCCACTAAATCTCCTGACTCTTTTCTCACTAGAATATCAAACGTTCAATCCTTCAAAAATGGAAGTTATTTTTATAGATGATGCTTCAACTGACCAAACGGAAGAAAAGCTAAAAGGCTATAAGCCTCCCTATCATTTCAAATATGTACGAAATGAAAAGAATCTAGGAAGAGCAAGCGTACGAAATTTGGGCATTCGTACAGCAAGAGGGAGCACTCTTATTTTTCTTGATGCAGAAATGATAACAGAACCTGATTTTGTTGAAAAACATCATAAGTTCCATCAATCAAAAAATAAGCATATTTTGTCAGGGGTAATGCATTCAAAAATCATCTATTCATGCATCTTTCCTGAATTTGCTCCAGAGAAAATTAGCACGATTGCAACTTTAACAAAAAAAGATAATTTGCTTAATTCTAGGTTTAATAAATATAAAGATTCAATTAAACAACCGTACCCGTTGTTGGAAAAAAGTGATATTGCAAGAAAAGCCTTCAAGGATATTGGGGTTGTAACATACCCATGGTTCCAAACGATAACCGACAATTTTGCTGCTGACTTAGAAGGGTTTTCCTTTCCATGGATGGCATTTCTTACAGGGAATGTTTCCATTCAAAAAGAGTTTATTACTCAGGCAGGATTGTTCGATGAAGACTTTGTCCTGTACGGTTACGAAGATTGGGAACTAGGATATCGTTTATATAAAATGGGGGCCACATATATTGTTGGAAATGATTTGATTACCTATCATCAAGAACACCCTGTAGGCAAAAGCAAATGGAAAGAGGCAATTAACAACCTTGGACTGTTTATTTCAAAGCATCATGATATCGATGTACTTGTACTCGGATTAGAGATTTCAGGTCTTGCTGATTTATTAACAATGAGTAAGCTATTAAAAGAATATAAATTACTCATTCAATCTTATCCAGGGAAATTTCAAAAATTCCAAGAAAAATTCATGCACATACTTGAAACAATTGTCCTTTTACTTCAAATCGATATCCGTCACATAAATATCTTAGGAGCTGCAGGCTTTGGCTCTGACGACATAAATGGGCTGAAAAAAGAAATTAATTCTATTAAAACCCTTAAAAAGTTTACTAATTTAACCACCGTTTTAGATAAGGTCATGAACTCATAAAATAATTCTCAGCGTTAAAGGAGTGAGAGTGTGGTTTCCATTATTACTTGTACAATAAGAGATGAGAATATCGATAATGTTTTTAAAAATTATAAACAGCAATCCTGGAAGAATAAAGAGTTGATCATTATCCTAAATAAGGATTCTATGAATATGGATAGATGGATTACTGAGGCTAGGAAATATCGCAATGTCCAGATTTATCAACTACACGAAAAGGCAACTTTAGGTGACTGCTTAAATTTTGGGATTATGAAATCAAATTATGATATTATTGCAAAATTTGATGACGATGACTATTATGGGCCTGATTACATTAAAAGTTCGATGGCTGCTTTTAAAAATAAAGATATTTCTATTATCGGAAAAAACTCCGTATTTATCTATTTTAAAAATAAAAAAGCGCTGATCCATGTAACAGGTAATGAGAATTCAATCACAGACACTGTTGCTGGAGCGACCTTAATGTTTAGAAAAGATGTCTGTCAACAAGTTCCATTTGAAAAAGTAAATCGAGCTGAGGATTTCTTTTTCATTGAACAATGTAAGGAGAAGGGATTTAAGGTCTTTTCAACTGACCGATTTCATTTTGCGGTTATCAGAAATGACGCTGATAAACATACGTGGAAGATATCCGATAATGAACTAATGGAATGGGGAGAAATAATCGCCTTTACAGATGATTTCCAAACATTAGTGTCAAATGAGGATTTGAAAAACTCGATATAAAGCTTTTTCCCCTTATATATCGAAAAAGAAGCAGGATGCCCTGCTTCTTTTTTTAATTCATCTTCATAAAGATTTATTTATTTCTTTTTGATTGTACCCGCTGATTCGCTGCGTTCGCTCGTGCTTGTGCCTCAAGGTCTGCATGGTCTGCAAATTCTGCAGAATATTCGACGTCATTTCCATCTGTAATTTTTAGGTTCTTAGGTGTTTGTGGAAGTGAACTTTTATTACTATTACCAGTTCCATTATGCATACGACCCATTACTAAAAACCCCTTTCATTGTTAACATCCAAGGAGCAGAATTGCTCCCTTTACTATGATTTACAACTTAAAAGGGAACCATGAATGGAAAATACTTCAGCAGAACCTTTCGATAGCTATAGTCTAGTTTTCTTGTCGTGAAAGCCGCCAGCACGATCTGCCATTTTAAATTCTCTTTGATAAGATACCTCTTGCATACTCGTTAGAGAGTATTTTCCACGATCCTTATCCTTTTTCTTCTTTTCCGCCATTTTGCTCATTCCTTTCAACAATTTTTTTAGTTAATCGTCATCAAGCTATGTGGTAAAAAATAGAAGCACTATATGTACTTATTTCCATTTTTACCTTTTAAGAAAGGAATGATACGGATTTTATGAAAATATATTTTTTAATGCCGAATTTAGATGTGAGTACTTAAATGGATAGCCATTGTCTAAAAGCATTTCCGGGAGTACTTTTTGCCCATCAACAACCAATGTACTCATTTCACCAAGAAGCAGTCGTAGAGCAATACTTGGGACAGGCAGCCAGTAAGGACGATGCAAGACACTTGATAATGATTTTCCAAATTCAGACATCGTTATAGGATGAGGTGCAGTAAAATTAATGGGGCCAGCCATTTGTTCATTTTCGATAATAAACATTATACCATTGACCACATCCTCAATATGGATCCAGGACATCCATTGACGTCCATTCCCAATTGGCCCGCCAAAAAATGATTGGTAAGGGAAGGCAATTTTAGGCAGGGCACCATTGTGTTTATCCAGAATAATTCCAAATCTGCAAAAAACGGTGCGTATTCCTAACCGAGAGGCCTTGCTCGCCTCATTCTCCCATTGCTGCACTGTATTTGACAAAAAATCATTCCCGAACCCATGGTTTTCTTTTTCCGTAAAAATTTTCTCTAAAGATGTTCCATAAATGCCTATAGCACTTGCATTAATCAGTGACTTTGGTTTAGTCCTTAATTTAGAAATGATATCTAGCAGTGCGTTAACAGAATTTAAGCGACTGGTTAAGATCTTTTCTTTTCTTTGCTGTGTCCAACGCCCGCCATTGATCGATTCACCAGCAAGATTAATAAAAATATCGGTACCCTCAAGTTCTTGTATGGGGCTTGAATTTTCACTTTGCCATTGAACAAAACGAATTCGATTAGTTCCATTTGTGTTTTTTCTGCCTCTAGTTAAAATGATTACCTCATGATTGTTTTTCAACAATTGCTCCGTCAGAGCTTTCCCTACAAAGCCTGTTCCACCAGCAATGGTGATTTTCAATTTTTCCGCCCCCTTAGTACGTTTATCTTACAGTATTTTATGAGGATTATGGTAAAGTAATGTTGAGGTGAATGACATGGCTACGATTACTAAGATCACCACTCAGCAAAAAAATCAGGATCGCTTTAATATTTTTATGGATTACGGCAAGGGGAAGGGAGAGGAATTCGCCTTCAGTGTCGATAGTGATGTTCTGATCAAATTCCAATTAAAAAAAGGGATGGAACTTGACGATTTCTCCTTTATGGAAATTCAGTATCAAGACGACATACGTAAAGCATATAACAAAGCCATCCATTATTTATCAAGAAGGATGAGGTCTGAAAAAGAAATCAAGGATTACCTTACTTCAAAGGAAATAGAAGAACCTGTCATTAATGAAATTATCCATAAACTATCCGCATTGAAATACATAAATGACGAGGAATTTGCCTTTGCTTATGTACGAACCCAAGCAAATACTACTGACAAAGGTCCAACGAACATCAAAATGGAACTGAAGGAAAAAGGGATTGATGAAGGCACAATTATGCTGGCCTTAGGGGAATATCCGTTGGAGCAGCAAATTGAAAAAGCTGCAAAAATTAGCAGAAAGTTTTACGAAAAGAACGCTAAAGAATCATTAAAAATCCAAAAACAAAAGCTGGAGAATCTGTTGCTTAGAAAAGGTTATTCATACGATGTCATTAATATTGCCGTTAATGAAGCGTCAGTAAACAACGATGCTGATGAGGATATGAAGGCAATCAGATTTCAAGGTGAAAAGGCACTCCGAAAATATAGTAAGTTTAGCGGCTTTGAATTTCAACAAAAGATGAAGCAAGCTTTATATCGAAAAGGCTTCCCAATGGAACTGATTGAATCATACCTTGCAGAAGTGGAAAATCATGACCAAGAAGAGTCATGATTTTTTACTTTCAATAATAATGGAGTCCTGATCGATTTGTTCCATAATCATCTCTGCAACTTCTTTTGGAGTACGGAAACGGGAAGGGTCTTTGACATGGTCGGTATGATCCCAAAATGGAGTGTCCATACCGCCCATATAAACGGCATTTATTTTAATGCTGTGATCTTCATATTCCTTTTGCAAACTTTCTGTAAAGCCTCTAACAGCAAATTTACTTGCTGCATAGACGGCTTCATTTACTTTTCCACGCAAACCTGCAGTCGAAATAATATTCATTATTCTTCCATCAGTCGTTTGAAGTAAATAAGGTAAAATTTCTTTGGTCATCAAAAGAGTACCCAAAACATTTGTATTAATCATTTCTACCATGTCTTGTTCATTTATTTCGACAAATGGACCGAAATGCCCAACACCTGCATTATTGACTAATCCGGAAATTGTATATGTATGGCTTATTTCTTTTACTTTTTTTGATACATCATCGCCGTTTTGAATATCTAAGAGCAGAATATCAGCCTTTCCCCCATCAGCAACAATTTCATCCCTAGCAGATGTTAACTTTTCAACCGTCCTCCCAGTAAGAAGTAGATGATAACCTTTCTGTGAAAAAAGGTGTGCCAATTCTTTTCCTAATCCAGAACCAGCCCCAGTAATTATGATTGTTTTCATATCTAATCTCCTTCATTGATTTCAAACTTTATTAATTATATAAAAATTACTATACTAAAATAAAGGGATTAATAGGGAGTGAATGAACAATGCAGCAGGACAAACGCTATAGTACAATGACAGAACATGAATTACGTCAGGAAATTGGCATACTTCAGGAGAAAGCACGAAAAGCAGAACAAATGGGAATGGTAAGTGAGTTTGCAGTTCTAGAACGAAAGGTTCAAATGGCAAAAGCATACCTAATGAATCCAAATGAGTTTAAACCAGGAGAACTTTATGAAATCGAGGGTAGTCCAGGCCAATATTTTAAAATTGACTATCTAAACGGTGTGTTTGCATGGGGGTATCGTCTTAAGGGGGATGGCCATGAAGAGGCATTGCCAATCTCTTTGTTAAAAAAGTAGAAAAAATGAAAAGACAAACCAAAGAGTAAATCTCTGGCTTGTCTTTATTAACAATGTTAATGGCTATCTATTTATACACTTGCGGCGATTCGTCGTCGCGCTCTCCAGATGCACGCATGCGCTCTTGTGGATGAGTATTAATCGTGCCATCTGCTCTTTTTGAAGCATATTCTGCCTTAGCCCGAGGTTCTCCCTCGAGTTTATTGTTATTTTGATTTGGGAACCCAGTTTCTTTATTTCTCATGCTATACCTCCAAAATGGAATGAGAGCACGTGAAAAGCAAAGCATTCTCATTGCTTACCACGTACCATTAGTATCTGCTTTATTAATTTAGGTTATGTTAAAAGAAATTGGCAATGAGGTGTGAACATGAACAGTTACCATGACGAATTAGCAAATCTGCTATTAAGTAAAAATAACCAACTAAGCTATAACCAAGCAAGGACATGGGTGGAACTGCTTTGGGAAGATTTTGAAACCACCTACGCAAAGGCAGGCAGAGAATATAAGGGTAGTGACATGACTGAGAGAATTGTTAAGCAATGGATTGAAAACTATGGGGAAAAGCTACACGAATTTGTGGCAACCAACCCAAAATACAAGGACTTTCTGAAGCAGGAAAAAAATAGCTTAAACTAGAAAAAGCGAGTGACTTTTCGTCACCGCTTTTTTTACTGATAAGATGCTGGCGCTTTCGAGGAGGCCATACGCCGCTGTCCAGGGCGCTTGCGCTTTTTTAACTTGGAATGATGCTTAATTTTTTCCGTAATTTCTTTTCGCTAAATACCCAGCCAGTATAGGAACTAATCGGTTTCAAGTCACAATCTAATTGAACAACAGCAACAAATGGATAATGGCCATTGCTCCGGTACCGTAAATCAATATAGCGCACTTCGTAAAAATCTGTGTATTCATCCACTTCCCACCGATAGACTGGCGAAAAAGATAAAAACGCTGATAGATTCTTATCCTTCTTTGCTGCTTCAATTACTGGAGTCTTTGGGACAGGTATTCGGTTAAAGTAATCTAATATCTCGACTTCATTATTTATAGCCTTTCCTACAAAGAACTGTTTCGTATTCATGGCAGCAATTCTCCATTGATGGAACCTCATTGTTGGTGCGATAATTATATCTGTTGCATCCGGTATTTTTTTTCTTATCTCAGCCATTACACGATGTTTTGCCTTAAAGCGCATGATATAATATCCGACAATGATGGCATACATGACTAAGAAGGTATAGCCGGGATCTGCTCCTAATACCCAAATAATGATCCCCAGAATATGAATTCCAAAGATAACGGGGTCAAAGGTATTGATGACTCCTAAGGCGACCCATTTTGAAGAGAAGGGTCTGAGTGCTTGTGTTCCGTAAGCATTAAATATATCAACAAATACATGAATAAAGACCGCTGCAAATGTCCATGCCCATAAATGAAATAGATTAGCTCCAGTGAAAAACGGATATATAACGGCAACTATGAGAAGCGGCCACAAAATAACAGCTGGAATGGAATGGGTAACGCCTCTATGATTGCGAATGTAAATGGCATTATTCTTTAACTTTAAAACCGTATCAATATCAGGTATTTGTGATCCGGCAATCGTAGCAATTAAGACACTAGTGGTGGCGGCATGGCTGCTAGCGACAACAGGATCAAGAGTTGCCAAACCACCTATAGCAATACCCATAACAACGTGTGTTCCTGTATCCAAAAGGAAATCCTCCTTCAAATAAAATTCTTGTCAAACATGCTCCAGTGATTTATCGTAAAACAAATATATTACTTATTATAATGCCTTTTTTCACACAGTTTAACTACATCTGGAGGAACAAAAGTTATGATTATTGAACTAAAGAATATAGAGAAAATCAACAAATCTGCTTTTCAATCAGACTTAATTACCTGGTTTAAACACGAACAACGCGATTTACCTTGGAGAAAAGACCAAGACCCTTATAAAATATGGGTATCAGAAATCATGCTGCAGCAAACAAGAGTGGATACAGTCATTCCCTATTTTAATCGTTTTATCGAGTGGTTTCCTACCATAGAAGCTTTAGCAGAGGCGGAGGAAGATAAAGTATTGAAGGCATGGGAAGGGCTCGGATATTATTCGAGGGTACGAAACTTACAATCAGCAGTTAAGGAAGTAAATGAGAAGTATAGCGGTATCGTACCAAATAGTCCTGAGCAAATCGCTGGGCTGAAAGGTGTTGGCCCCTATACTGCAGGTGCCATATTAAGTATCGCTTACGGGATTCCTGAACCTGCCGTGGACGGAAATGTAATGAGGGTGTTTTCAAGAGTTCTCTCCATATGGGAAGACATTGCCAAATCCTCCTCACGGAAAATATTTGAAAAAGCAGTTCGAGAATTGATTTCACACGAGGACCCATCCTCTTTTAACCAAGCTTTAATGGAATTAGGAGCGTTAATCTGTACACCAACCTCTCCTTCGTGCTTATTATGTCCTGTTCGAGAGCATTGCCAAGCGTTCGAAGAGGGAGTTCAAAATGAACTTCCGATAAAGACCAAAAAAACTAAGACACGAGATGTTCAACTAGCTGCCGCGATCCTATTAAATGGTGATGGAAAGGTATTAATTCACAAGCGGCCGGCAACAGGTTTGCTCGCAAATTTATGGGAGTTCCCTAATGTTGAAATTCATCATCCCTTACAAAATGATCGGGAGCAGATTAGTGAATTATTTGAGCATTCCCTAAATATAAAAGTAAAACTTGAAAAAATTATTGGGCAGCTTGAACATGTTTTTTCTCATTTGGTGTGGAACATTAATGTATATACAGGTGTGTTCCAATCTGATTTTCAGGAAAGTGACGAGTGGAAGTTTGTTTCGTTAGAAGAAATGAAAGAATTTGCCTTCCCTGTATCCTATCAAAAAATGCTTAAGCTTTATCTAGAACGCCAAAAGGAATGAACGCCGCAAAATGCGGCGTTTTTTCAATCGTATACTGTTTTCGTTCCATGTGTATAATCTGCCTCTTGTCTATTAATGCCTCCCCTGCTTTCTATTTCCTCAATAATTTCACGATGAATCGTTTGTCCCTCACTATTTAAATAGGGAGCAATTTGCTGCAAAGAATGATGAAAAAAAGCAAGTTCACTGCTTTTCCAATCAGATTTGGCCATCATTGACAGTTCGGTCATATCACGTCCAACATACATAAGCACTTCTTCCTTTCCAAGGTAATTTACTCTTATTGTTTAATATTAATTGTCTTCTATTCGTGGAAAAGATAAAATAAAAACATTACTTGATACAGAAGGGAATAGTTTGATGACTCAAAAAGTAGCACTCATCACTGGAAGCAGCAGGGGTATCGGTAAGGCGACAGCTCTTCGATTAGCTGAAGCAGGATACGATATTGTCATAAATTACGCTAGAAGCAAAAAATCAGCTCTAGAGACAGCGGAGCAAATAGAGGCATTAGGCAGAAAAGTACTCGTTGTTAAAGCAAACGTCGGCGACGTGGCGAAAATAAGAGATATGTTCACCCAAATTGATGCAGAATTTGGACGTCTGGATGTGTTTGTAAATAATGCAGCCTCTGGAGTACAACGGCCGGTAATGGAACTTGAAGAAAATCACTGGGATTGGACTTTAAATATTAATAGCAAAGCTTTGCTGTTTTGTGCACAGGAAGCTGCAAAATTAATGGAACGAACTGGCGGAGGTAAAATTGTCAGCATTAGTTCTCTGGGATCTATTCGCTATTTAGAAAATTATACGGTCGTTGGCGTTTCAAAGGCGGCCTTAGAAGCACTTACAAGATATTTGGCGGTTGAATTAGCTCCTAAAAATATCGTCGTTAATGCTGTTTCAGGAGGCGCAGTCGATACGGAAGCATTAAAGCATTTTCCAAATCGTGAAGAACTGCTTCAAGAGGCAAAAGAAAAAACTCCTGCAGGACGAATGGTGGAAATTGAGGATATGGTAAATTGTGTGATGTTCCTTTTATCAGAGGAATCGAGCATGATTAGGGGGCAGACCATCATTATCGATGGTGGAATTTCATTACTCGTTTAATTATTTTTAAATAATATTTTTTTCGGATAATCTCCACGAAGCATGGTTACATTATATTCGTGGAGGTGATTAACTTGGCAAAATTCAATCAACAGCCAAACAAAACTTCAGCTGGAACTAACATCCAGGAAGTAAGACAACAAAACGCTCAATCTCAATCTGGGTCCCAAGGCTCATTTGGAACTGAATTTGCGAGCGAGACAAATGCTGCTGAAGTAAGACAACAAAACCAACAATCTGCTCAAAGATCTCAATCTGGTTTTGCTCAGGGTTCTCAAGGCTCATCCGGCCAATTTGGAACTGAATTTGCAAGTCAAACAGATGCCCAAGAAGTAAGACAACAAAACCAACAATCTCAAGCCCGTAAAAACCAAGGCAATGGCCAATTTGGTCAAAGCTAATAATAGTTAAAAACCAAGAAGACACTCTAGATTCGAATAGAGTGTCTTCTTTCTGTGTCATTGTACTTAGAAAACTGTCTAGCTCCAGCGCCTCCGCTTTTCTATTTTCGACAAAACTTCTCTAATGTCTACATAAATTTTCAAAGGAGAATACAACTTGGTCAAGAATACATATTAGGAACTAATAAGAAGGCGGTGAGGGAAATGGATCATTTTAACAGATTAGTTTCCGAGCAATTGGTGACGATGGAGAAATTATTATTTCTTCAAGGAGAACTTGAGCGTTGTCAACAAATCGAAGCAGAGCTTCAAATGTTACACAAGTCAACGGATCTTGAAAGTATCCAATCAGAGATCCGGCTGATGAAAGATGAGTTAAAAGGGATCCAGTCCACTTTTGAAAAGCAGACAGAAGAAGTAATCAATTCCTATCGGGAAATGAACTTAACACCTTCCTTTTAGGTGGAAAAACAAAGAATTCCCTAAAAAATTCGCAAATTTTTACAAAGAGCCATCGAAATATGGCTCTTTTGTTTTAAAATCTGTTCTCAACCGTTATAATAATAGTAATAAATAGGAATTGTACTTTGTTACCTTTTGTCATTATTTATCTAACGGTTTAAATAGGGTTGCAAAGCGTTCAGGAATGAAGGTAGGGGAGAAACATGGGCGTACCCATCGAAGGTGAACCAATGCAAATACATAGCTATAAGCACAATGGGCACATCCATCGCGTCTGGGAAGAAACAACTGTATTAAAGGGGACACAGAATTTGGTTATTGGAGGCAATGACCGAACACTAGTAACAGAATCAGATGGAAGAACATGGATAACAAGAGAACCTGCCATTTGTTATTTCCATTCACAATACTGGTTTAACGTAATTGGAATGATTCGTGAGGATGGTATTTATTACTACTGTAATATCAGTTCCCCTTTTATTTTTGATGGCGAAGCACTAAAGTATATTGATTATGATCTAGATATTAAGGTGTTTCCAGATATGACTTTTAATTTACTAGACGAAGATGAGTATGAACGTCATCGCCGTGAAATGAATTATCCAGATCCGATTGATCAAATCCTAAAAAGGAATGTGGAAAAACTGATTCAATGGATTCGGCAACGGAATGGCCCATTTGCACCAGATTTTATTGATATTTGGTATGAACGTTATTTAACATACAGACGTTAGATGGGTAAAGAGGATATTACGCGCCTGTTGATGTAATCAACAGGTTTTTATTTGCTTTTGTGTAAAGGAAGCAAACAATGTGATTTTATTATTGTAAAAAAGTAATAGGTATAGCATGCTTCTTATTATTTTTTGAAAGGAGGGCTATTTTGAGCAGTATTCTAAGGTATCTGCAATTTGTAAAACCGTATCGGTTCCAAGTGATAGGGACAATCATCATTGGGGTAATTAAATTTTCTATTCCGCTTATGATACCACTATTGATTAAATATGTTGTGGATGACATTGTAGGTAGTCATACTCTTTCTCACGACGAGAAGCTTGAAAAGCTCTTATTCATTCTGGTTATTATGCTTGTTGTTTTTGTCATCCTGCGACCGCCGATTGAATATTACCGTCAATATTTTGCCCAGTGGACTTCAAGTAAAATCCTTTATGATATTCGTGATACGATGTATACTCACATTCAAAAGTTAAGTTTTAAATATTTTTCAAATAATCGTGCGGGGGATATAATCTCACGTGTCATTAATGATGTGGAACAGACGAAAACGTTTGTCATTTCCGGATTAATGAATCTTTGGCTGGATATTGCCACAATTATTATCGCCATTATTCTTATGTTTTCAATGAGTGTGAAGCTAACGTTCGTATCAATATTGTTGTTTCCACTTTACGCATTTTCGATTAGTTATTTTTTTGGGAATCTACGAAAGCTGACTCGGCAACGTTCACAAGCACTTGCGGAGGTGCAAAGTTATTTGCATGAGCGTGTTCAAGGTATGCCGGTAATTAAAAGCTTTGCGATAGAAGATTTTGAACAGGGTCAATTTGATAAGCAAAATAAGAATTTCTTGGAAAAGGCCTTACAGCATACCAGCTGGAATGCAAAGGCATTTTCTGCAGTTAATACCATTACAGATATTGCCCCATTAATTGTGATTGGCTATTCTGCTTATCTTGTCATTCAGAACCAGCTATCATTAGGGACGATGGTTGCATTTTTTGCCTATATTGATAAGCTCTACAATCCATTGCGAAGATTGGTGAATTCCTCTACAACAATTACTCAATCATTTGCATCAATGGACAGGGTGTTTGAATTTTTAGATGAGAAGTATGATATCGTTGATTCCCCAGATGCTCAAGTTTGTAATCAAGTACACGGTGATATTTCATTTGAAAATGTGTCTTTTAGCTACGAGGCGAACGAAGAGAGAGTCTTGAAAGATATTAATTTACATGTGAAAAAGGGGGAAACGATTGCCCTGGTAGGAATGAGCGGCGGGGGGAAGTCAACGCTAGTTAGTTTGATTCCCCGTTTTTATGATGTGACAAGTGGGAGAATCACATTAGACGGGATAGATATCAGAAACTTTAAGGTTCAATCTCTACGGGACAAAATTGGTGTCGTTTTTCAGGATAATCTCTTGTTTAGTGAATCGGTAATGGATAATATTTTATTGGCGAAGCCAGATGCATCTGAAGAAGAGGTCTATATGGCTGCAAAAGCTGCTAATGCTGATGAGTTTATCTTAAACCTTTCTGAAGGGTACAATACAAGGGTGGGCGAACGAGGAGTTAAGCTTTCAGGAGGACAGAAACAACGAGTGGCGATTGCCCGAGTCTTTTTAAAAAATCCGCCTATCTTAATACTTGACGAGGCAACATCTGCTCTGGATCTAGAGAGTGAGCATGCAATACAAGAATCACTAGAAGCATTAGCTAAGGATAGGACCACTTTTATCGTTGCACACCGATTATCCACCATAACTCATGCCAATCGAATTGTCCTGATTGAACATGGTCAAATCGTAGAAATAGGGACACATGATGAGTTAATGGCGAAACAAGGAAATTACTATAAACTTTTTCAAGTTCAACAATTAGAACAAAAAGAAACCGAAGCAGAATAATTGCTTCGGTTTCTTTTTATAGAATGTCTTCTTCAATCGATACTTCATTATGATGATATGAATGAAAACTTGTAATTAAAGTATCTAAGTGTTCAACCTGTTCGCCATAATCGATAATCGAAGCTATGATTTGCATTGTATGAAATAAATGCGGCTGGTCATGCTCAGTAAATTTTTGTTGGTGGAGTAAAAACAAATCAAATAATTGCTTTTTATTTAAGCAAACATTATTTTCAGAATCAGTGGGAGAGGTTGGAATTTTACCAATGAATCTAAGCATAAGTTGTTCATGATGGTAAATGAGACAATCCAATTGTTCTTGTATGGCTTGCTGAAATGACGCTGGAAGATGTAATAATTCATTCTCAAAACGATGAAGCCTTTTTAATGTATCCAGTGCCTTCTTGGCAGCTGAATGCATTTGCCTATAGATAACAAGCTTACGTGATTTTTCTAAGCTCTTTTTCTTAAAATAGCTGCGTTCTTCTCTATACATCGTGTAAAACTGATTCATTTGAATAATATTCTCTTTTAATTTTACAATATCTGATTTTAGTAGATTATGATCAAAGTCATGACGTGTGCTTAACCGAATCCATCTAATGATTTCTTCAGTAGTGCTCGTCATTTTGAAGTAAAGTTTGTTTTCATACCTTGGAGGCATAAATAAAAGATTAACTATAAAGGCAGAAAATACACCAATCATAATGGTCGAAAAGCGGATTCCAGCAAATGGAATAAAATTTCCACCCGGGGTTTCCATTATCGAAATTAATGTAACAAGCGATAATCCAATTGTATTTTCAAGTTTAAGCTTTAAATTAATGGCAATGACAATAATTGCTGCTAATCCAATGACAATAATATGATTTCCTAAGAGAAGAACAAAAGCGACTGCGAGTAATGCCCCAATAAGATTTCCTTGAATTTGTTCAATAATCGTTAAATAGGAACGATAAATGGTTGGTTGAATCGCGAATATGGCGGCAATGCCAGCGAATACCGGTGAGGGAGAGTGTAACAACTGACCTAAGTAAAGTGAGAGTACAATAGCAATTCCCGTTTTTAATATGCGGGCACCTAACTTCATTCTAATTGGTTTCCTTTCAAAAGGTTTTCTTAAGCAAAATTTTACTATACATGGATTACCCCATATTATCAAGAGATATCAAATGAATTTTTTTGATATTTGTAAAAAAAAGTTGGAATAAAAAACGTCCGCTAAAAAAGCGGACGTCCTTAAACTTGTTTCTATAAATCATTCTGTAGATACAGATGGATCAGCTTGTTCTTTGACAGGAAGTACTTGCACAAAGTGATTTTCAACATTCGTTAGTAGTGCACGAAGTTGCTGTGCTTCCACTGTCTGACCATTCTGTTCGAGCAGGTCAGTATATTTACCTAAAAGTTCGTTAATATCCTGTTTGCCCTTTTCATTTAGATCAACAATTGAAACTTTTGCACCTTTAGCAATTCTTCTCTGAATGGCTTCTTTAGTTAATCCCATTTCTGGCTGCTGACGAATATAAACAACCCCGCCTGTCATTCCTGCGCAAATCCATGGACCTGGGTCACCGAGTACAAGGCCGCGGCCATTTGTCATATATTCAAAGGCAAACCCTTTGATATTTGCATTTGAACCGATATTCCCACCTTCATTTTCCGGAAGTGGCTTTTTAACTGTACCACCGATGATTAAATCTGCACCAGAAAGTCGTATTCCGGCTCTTGCGTCTGCATTTCCTTGCGCGATAAGAAGTCCCTTTTGAGCACCATAGCCGAACCCTTTTCCTACCGAACCATTATAGTATTGACCATTCTTACCTTTTGATTTCAATATTTGGATATTCCCACCAAAGGATGTTTTTCCAACGCCGTCTTGACCGCCGCCATTAACAGTGATTTCGATTCCTTCACTATTATAGGCACCTAAGCCATTTCCAGGAATGGAACCGTCTTTATAATTAAGCTGAACCGATGGTAACTGCTTATAAGAACCATCTAGTCTGCCGCGGACACGGTGACAAGATACACGACTTCCAAGTACTCGCTGTTCGGATGTAACACTAGTAAATTCACGAGAAGAGTGTAATTGATCCACACTGCCATCTAAGTACTCTGCTCCGACAGCTACTTGCATTTGCACCTCTTCAATTGATTTTGACGCTTCTGTTTTAGCAAATTGGCTGATTTCTAATGGTTTTAGCAAATAAGAGAGGCTAAGTTGACCCTGGCCTTTCATTTGCTCTAATAAATCAGAACGACCAACTGCATCTTGTAGATTGCGAACTCCAATTGAAGCCGATAGACTCTTTAATTCTGTTGCAAATGCAGTAAAGAGATTCATTATTCCTTGTACAGCTAAATCTAATTGTCTTGGCACAAAACGTCGTAGACCGTGTTCTTTTGCCTGTGCTTCTGATTCAATTTGAGTGGCAATACCGACGTGACAAGTATCTAAATGGCAGCCACGGCAGGTCGTACAACCAATTGCCAGCATCGATAATGTCCCAAAGCCAACACGGTTAGCACCAAGGAGCATAATTTTCATAACGTCCATTGCACTTTTCATACCGCCGTCAGCCCAAAGTTCTACTTTGTGACGAAGGCCGCTTTCAAGCAGGGCATTATGGGCAGCTTTTACGCCAATTTCAACTGGTAATCCAACATGCTGTAGTGCGTGAATTCTTGCAGCACCTGTTCCGCCATCGAATCCGCTCAAAGTGATAATATCTGCTCCTGCTTTTGCAATACCAACTGCAATTGTTCCAATGTTCGGTACAACAGGGACTTTAACTGCAATTTTTGCTTGATCATTTGCCGTCTTCAATTCTAAGATCATTTGCGCTAAGTCTTCAATTGAGTAGATATCGTGATTGTTAGATGGAGAGATCAAATCGGAACCTAGGGTTGCATTACGTGCTTCAGCAACCTTTGCTGTAACCTTCGAACCTGGAAGATGACCACCTTCACCAGGCTTTGCCCCCTGACCAATTTTAATTTCTAATAGGTTAGAAGAGTTAAGAAGTTCAGCATTTACACCAAATCTTCCTGAGGCAATCTGCTGACCTCTTGTTTTTGGATACTTACCGAGCATATCTTTAATTTCTCCGCCTTCACCATTTAAGCTAACCATATTTAAACGGTCTGCACCTTCGGCATAGGCTCTGAATGCTGTTTCATTCTGAGAACCAAAGGACATGGAAGAAATAATGAACGGTAAATCATGGTCACCGACACGAAGGTCGACATCTTCTGGTACTAACTGTTTATTACTTGGTTTAAGCTGAATTAAATGACGGATCGTTGTTGGATTCTCTGTTTCTTGTTCGGTGATTTTATCACGATAAACATCGTAATCCCCAGTAGATGCTACTTCACCAATTGCCTTCCAAATCCGTGGGAAGAGATGGAAAGTCTTTCCGACTCTTTCCTTTTCATTGTGATAATCTTCGGCTCTTGATAAAGCATCAAGTTTCATTGCTTCAAAATCAGTTTCAAGTTCTTTCGAACCAAAAAAGTTAACAATGTTTAATAGATTGGCAATATCCTCATGTAAGCCGATACTTGAGAATAATCGGCCGTATCCGCGTAGTTCATGAATACCAATTGTTGAAATTACTTTTTCTAGCCCTTTAGTAAGTGCACTATAAAGGTTTATTAGAGGTTTTGATGTCTCGTCAAGAACCGTTAGGAACATATAGTAAGGGCTGATTAAGTCTGCACCTAATCCGAATGCCGTAATGATGTCATGAAGTGAACGAATTGCAGCAGAACGTAGGACTAAAGAACATTCTCTTCTTATTTCTGCTTTAACAAGTGCCTGATCAATGACTGAAGTTACTAAATGCGGATCAATCCAATAAGAATCTTCCTGATGTGCTTTTGCATCATCAAGAACAAGTAAAGTTTTTCCTGCTTGAACTGCCTGAACGGCTTCATTTGCAAGTCTTTCTAACGCTTGCTCTAGTTTTTCTTCTTTACTGAATGTAGCAGCAATAAAAGTTACAAGCTTCCGTGCCTGAAAATGAGAGACAACTTGATCAAAACTTGGTTGATTTAAACTCTCAGATAAGTCATAGCCTGCTTTCCCTTCCAATAATAAAGGGGTAGTTAATTCAATAACTGTTTCGCTATGTTCTTTATTGAATAGAGTTGGACGCTTTCCAATAATGACACGTGTTGAAAAATGTTCAGTCTCACGGTCCCGGTCAATTGCAGGATTCGTTACAACCGCAACACTTTCTTTAAAATAATCAGCAATATTTTTTCTTTCTGGATTAAGTGCAGCTAGTGGTGCATCATGACCAAGAGATCGAATTGGTTCCACACCTTTTTCCGCCATTTGTTCGATTAATTGAATATGATCTCGTTCCCAGCCAAATGCTTTATATTGTCCATTATGGATTTTGTCAGGATATGTCATCGTAACTGTTTTTCCTAATGAAGGAGGTAGCAAACGAGCCCTAACTTCACTAATATTTAGCTTTTCAGAAAAACGGGAATAGACTTCAGTTTGAAAACGATCTTGCTCAAAAACCTCCAGCGTTTCACCATTCCATTTAAAGCCAACCTTTTCACCTGGTGCTAAAGGCTTTGGTTCGTTAACATATTCGCTCGAAGAAATGATTCCTGGTTCAGAGGAAAATAAATAAGAGCTTTCTGTCTCGAGCATCCACAGCGGACGGAGTCCTAGTGCATCAACACTAAATACGGCTTCATCACCATATCTTGAAATAATCCCTGCAGGACCTTGAGCAAAATGCCCCCATGCTTCTCTTAGGTAAGTATATAAATCTTGAAGATTTTCAGGATATGCCTTAATTTCATTGATAATTGGCGGGAATAATACATCGATTGCTTCAAATAATGAAAAACCTTCGCGGCAAATTAATGTTTCCATTGTCCGGCTTAAATCTTGAGAGTCACTGCCATCTTTGACAAGGGGTACACCAATCATTCTTGCTTCATCTCGAAGTTTGGCAATGGTATTAATTTCTCCATTATGTCCAAGAACACTAAATGGCTGTACTCTGAAGAAGCTTGATAAAGTATTTGTAGAATAACGATTATGTCCAAGTGTCATGGTTGAAGCCACAAGTGGATTCGCAAGGTCATGGTAGAAACGTGGGAGAATATCTCCTGCACCCATTACCTTGTATACGACATGGTTGTGACTTAATGAAGCAACATGAACTTGATCATTTGATTCAAAATCAATTAATACTTCGAAAAGGCTCTTGGTTAATTCTTGGCCAGTTATTGAAGAAAGACAGGCAAATTGCCAGAAAATAGGGTTTTCCTGGATGGCGATTGGGCCAAGTGCAGAAGAATCCGTTACTTGATCTGATTCAAATACTACATCAAAGCCGTATTTCTCTAGCTTATTAAGTAATTCCTGTTTGGTAGTTTTCCAGTTTACTTTTTGACTAATAAAAACATGCCCAACAGCAAATTCTTCTTTTTCAGCAAGTGTTGGTTCTTGACCTGCTTGAAGCAATTTTTCTTTCCAAAGCTCCACTGGGATATCGGTATGAATGCCGACACCGTCGCCTTCACCATTTATAAATCCAGCGCGATGATTCATGGTCACAAGCGCGTCTATACAATCAAATATATTTTTTCTAGTTGGACGCTTAGATTTTTCAAGACATGCAACGATTCCGCAAGCATCATGTTCTTGATTGTGGAAATCTTTAAATAGGGAAGGGGTCCATTTTTGTGTCATCATATTAGGCTTTAGCAGTAATCTACTAAGGCCATTCACCTCCTATGAAACTAAAAGTTTAAGTATAAATTCGTGGTTGTGTATTCGTTTGTCACTTTAACGGGGTATATAGTTAAAGGATAAATTAAAAAATTAGTAATTTAATAGTATCATAAGAATTTTCAGAAATCAAATAAATATACATTATTTTGGATAAGAAAATAGTGGATAAAAGGCACTGATTTGATTAGTGAATATGTTAATGTAAACGTTTTCAAAGGGTTTAAAAGAATAAAAGGAAGTGATTTCCACTTCCTTTTGTGCATAAAAATTGTATATTTATTCGTTCGAGAGTAAAGAAAATGCATTTCTTACTGCATGTAAAGTAGCCTCAATATCCTCAACTGTATGTGCGATTGTTAAAAACCATGCCTCATATTTGGATGGAGCAAGATTTATGCCTTGATGGAGCATATGCTTAAAGAACTTTGCAAATGTTTCTCCGTCTGTATTTTCTGCTTGAACATAGTTTTCAATTTTTTCCTTTGTAAAATAAATAGTTAGAGCACCTTTCAATCGATTGATTGTTATGTCGATATTATATTCTTTCGCAGCCTCTAAAATCCCATTCTCAAGAAAGGCACCTAAACGGTCTAGATAATCATAAATTCCTTCTTGTTTTAGGACTTCGAGACAGGCAATTCCAGATAGGATGGATGCTGGATTTCCTGCCATTGTTCCTGCTTGATAGGCGGGGCCCAGCGGGGCAACTGTTTCCATAATTTCCTTCCGTCCACCATACGCGCCAATTGGAAGACCGCCGCCAATGATTTTTCCAAGGACGGTTAAATCAGGTTCGATTCCTAATAAATTTTGGGCACCACCGTACATAAACCGAAACGCTGTAATGACCTCATCATAAATCACAAGCGCACCTGTTTCGTGGGTTAAGTCATTGACCTGCTGTAGAAATCCAGGTTTTGGTTCGACGATCCCGAAGTTTCCGACGATGGGCTCCACTAATACAGCAGCAATTTGGTCCCCCCATTTCTCTAATGCTTCTTTAAATGGTTCAATATCATTAAAAGGTACTGTTATTACTTCTTGTGCAATACTTTTTGGGACACCTGCAGAATCTGGTGTACCTAATGTAGATGGACCGGAGCCTGCCGCAACCAGGACAAGGTCAGAGTGACCATGATAACAGCCTGCGAATTTAATGATTTTATCCCTTCCAGTATAAGCCCGGGCAACGCGTATTGTTGTCATGACAGCTTCTGTCCCAGAGTTTACAAACCGAACTTTTTCCATCGAAGGAATGGCTTCTTTCAACATTTTTGCAAATTTAACTTCATGTGGTGTGGGTGTTCCATATAATACACCACTTTCTGCGGCGTGTTTGATTGCTTCAGTAATGTGGGGATGGGCATGACCAGTGATAATTGGCCCATAGGCAGCTAGATAGTCAATATATTGGTTTCCGTCCACATCCCAAAAGTATGCCCCTTGAGCCCGTTCCATTACAACGGGTGCTCCGCCGCCTACGGCTTTATAGGAACGTGATGGACTGTTTACTCCGCCCACAATATGTTCAAGTGCTTCATTATGTAATCTTTCTGAATTAATAAATTTCATATATTTCCCTCCTTCAATTACTTCTATCCCATTTTAGCACTTTTTCAGCTAATTTTTGTCTGTTTAACTATTCGGATATTTCATGAATGCGTGCTTGTTGTTTTATCAATCTTATTTGGCTAAACTAAATTTCTAGGTCATTGTTTTGGGGGGAGAAAATGAATAATGTAATAGAAGTTAATAATTTGCGAAAAGAATTTAAGGCATATTCCAGCCGAACTGGTTTAAAAGGAGCATTTAGGGATTTATTAACAAGAAATTATAAAATTGTTCCTGCCGTTAATGATATTAATTTCTCTGTGAAAAAAGGTGAAATGGTAGGTTATATCGGTGAGAATGGCGCAGGAAAATCAACCACCATTAAAATGCTGACCGGAATTTTAACTCCGTCATCAGGAGAAATCGTGGTAAACGGGATGAACCCGCATAAAGAACGAGAAAAATTTGTCCAGACAATTGGGGTTGTGTTCGGACAACGGTCTCAATTGTGGTGGGATATCGCCGTTCAAGAATCCTTTCGCCTCTTGAAAAAAGTGTACAAGGTGTCCGATGAAGATTATAACAGCCACATGAGTCATGTGATTCGCACGTTAGATATCGAACCGCTGCTAGATAAACCAGTAAGAAAATTATCGCTAGGTCAGAGAATGAGATGCGAACTTGCTGCTGCACTCATTCACAATCCGCCATTATTATTTTTGGATGAACCAACGATTGGATTAGATGTGCTTGTAAAGCTGAAAATTCGTGAATTTTTAAAAGAGATTAACGAGAAATATCAGACTACGATCCTTTTAACTACACACGATTTAACAGATATTGAGGCATTGTGCGAGCGAGTAATCATGTTAGATGAAGGTAAGGTCATATATGATGGGGCATTAAAGAATCTTCAGGAGAAATGGGGGGAAGGGAAAGAGATTCAATTTCAGTTTCTTGAACATGTCGAACTGTCTGCTGTACATCACCTCACCAGTGAAATTCCTGTAAAGTGGGACCTGGACGAAAAAGAGCAAATCTTTACGGCTACGCTGGAAGATAATGATGAAGTTATTTCTCAAGTCATAGCCAAGTTGGTAGCTGCTATTAAAATAAAAGATATCAAAATAAATGAAACGTCGACGGAAGAAATTATTCGAAATATTTATGAAAAGGGTGCGGTATAAGTGGATAAATACCTTGAGATGATTAGAATCCGCTTTTTAATGATGCTTGCATACCGGACCAATTATTACACGGGAATTTTAATCTATAGTATTAATATTGGTGCCTATTATTTTCTATGGTCTGCGATTTACGGGAATAAAGAGCAAATTGTTGGTCTTTCAGTTACGCAGATGACCACATATGTTGCTGTTTCCTGGATGGCCCGTGCCTTTTACTTTAACAACCTTGATCGTGAAATGGCCCTGGAAATTATGGAGGGTAAAGTAGCAGTTGAATTAATTAGACCCTACAACTACTTGGGGATGAAAGTTATGCAAGGGTTAGGGGAAGGGATTTTCAGGCTATTCTTTTTTTCGGCACCGGGGTTGATCATCGTTTATTTTGTCTTTCCAGTTAAATTTACGTGGGATCTAAGTGTGTGGGGATTGTTTGCCATTTCCATTTTGTTGAGTTTCTTTATAAATACGGAGTTGAATTTACTAACAGGAATTACTACTTTCTTCATATATAATAATTCTGGGCTGATTCGAGCCAAACGTGTTGTCATTGATTTGTTCTCTGGGCTGTTACTGCCGATTAGTTTTTTTCCGGGCTGGGCCCAGGCTGTGATGAAATATCTTCCCTTTCAAGGAATTAGTTATTTTCCGAGTATGATTGTGACCAAAGGTTTTTCTCAAGCACAGGCCATTGATGCAATCACTCAACAATTTGTTTGGGTAATACTGTTATTTTTTCCAATCCAAATTCTTTGGTCCTTGGCAAAGAAACAATTGATTATTCAAGGGGGGTAAGAGTTAGAGTTGTTCTATATTTCGATGTTTTTTCAATACCTATCACAGTATTTAAAAACGAGACTTCAATATCGAGCCGATATTATTGTTGAATTTTTCTCAGATCTATTATCACAAGTGATAAATTTAATTTTTATATTAGTTGTATTTGGTCATACCAATTTACTCAATGGCTGGAGCAGGGATGAAATCATCTTTATTTATGGATTTTTTCTCGTCCCATCTGCTGTTTTTTCTGCATTTTTTAACATTTGGGATTTTAATGAACGGTATATCGTGAAGGGGGAATTGGATCGAATCTTAACCAGACCTATCCATAGTCTCTTTCAAATCATCCTTGAGAGGCTTGAACTAGAGTCCTTATTAGGAGCTCTTACAGGAATTGCTGTGATGTTTTATGCCGGAAACCGACTGGATCTTTCATTGCATTGGTTTGATCCATTTCTATTTATCCTTTTTGTCATTGGTGGGGCACTTGTTTATGGAGGAGTTTTCATCATGATTGCCTGCATTAGTTTTTGGGCAGACGCTCGTACGTCGCTAATGCCCATGATGTACAACATTAGCAATTATGGCAGGTACCCAGTAAATATTTACAATAAACTCATTCGATTTGTCTTAACATGGGTGCTGCCATTTGCCTTTGTTGGTGTTTACCCCGCTGCCTTTTTCCTTGGCAAAAAGGAATGGTTTTGGTATTCATTTTTAACACCTGTTATTGGTGTTGTTTTCTTCCTCATTGCTGTAATGATTTGGAATCAAGGTGTAAAGAAATATAGAGGAGCAGGGAATTAGTTTTAACAGATATTTTATTGTCCAAGCTAGCATAGAAATAAACTACAAAAAGTAAAATTTTGAGGTGGTTTATTGTGTTTTTTTTCTTGCTTCCAATTGTTATTTTTTGCATCTTCATGAGTTTAAGAACGCTTTTTATTCCTAATACAGTTAAAGATAAGTTAGTATCCATTGATAATTTTTTGTATTTAGGCTCAGTTTATTTGACGGTTATTCTTGGCTTTGGACTTATTTATTTACTTTTTGAGTTAATTGGCATGTCCTTACTAATGGAAGTTAATAATCAAGATAACAGGAATATTTTTGAGACTAGTTTTTATTTTAGTGCGATGACCTTATTTTCAGTCGGAAATGGTGATGTCATTCCACAGGGGATAGGCAGGATTATTACAGTAACAGAGGCGTTGATTGGATATACATTACCGGCAGCTTTTGTAGCTCGAGTTATGTTTGACCGGGAAACATTATAAGTGATGCAGGATAGTTGTTTTATATGGGTGAATTTTGTTACGCTTACCTAAAGGAATTATTATATGGGAGTGGTAAATGATGACGGTTAAAATTGGAATGCAAGTACCAAATTTTGAGTTAGAGGCCAATAATGGCGAGACAGTAAATCTATCAAATTTCCGAGGCACAAATATCGTTTTGTATTTTTATCCAAAGGATATGACGCCAGGATGTACTACAGAAGCATGCGATTTTCGAGATCAAATTCAAAAATTTACTGAAGTGGATGCAGTTATTTTGGGGGTAAGTCCAGACCCAGTTGACCGTCATCAAAAATTTGTCGAGAAATATGGATTGCCTTTTCTTCTTCTAGCAGATACAGAACATCAATTAGCAGAAAATTTCGGAGTGTGGAAGTTAAAGAAAAACTTTGGTAAAGAATATATGGGAATTGAAAGGTCTACATTTATTATTGATAAGGAAGGCAAGCTCGTGAAAGAATGGAGAAATGTCAAAGTCAAGGGTCATGTTGATGAGGCTTTATCATACATAAGGGAGCAGCTCAGCTAATTCCTTAACAGAAGCCTATTTTGTTAAGGGAAGGCATTTGTCCAATGCAAGTTACGTCAGATTGAATATCCTTTTATTAGGGCATACCTCCTCAGATAAATTTTGGGTCCATAGTGGCCCTTTTTTTTATGGAGATACAAAGGGTTTTTATATTTTGAGTTTTCTAAATATAGTGACAGGTGTTATGATGAAAAAAATGCTCGCATAATAATGCCTTGTAGGCGCTCTTATTAACAGGGGGTTTAATAAATGAAAATTTACTCTAAAACTGGTGATAAAGGAACAACTTCACTAATATACGGAAAAAGAGTGGCGAAAAACGATTTACGTGTGGAAGCATATGGCACTTGTGATGAAACCAATTCAATGATTGGTCTTGCTCTTAGCTATTTAAATAAGGAAAATTTTCAAGGGAAAGAAATAATTGATACTATATATCATAAAATACAAACAAATCTCTTTCATGTAGGTGCAGAACTGGCCACCCCAAAAGGAATGGAAGTGAAGTGGGCACTTGCTTTATCAGATGTTGAAGAATTGGAAAAACAGATTGATGAATGGAATGAGGCAATTCCAGTGTTAACAAATTTTATCTTGCCAGGGGGACATCCTGCAGGTGCTGCTTTCCATGTGGCGCGAACAACAGCAAGGAGGGCAGAAAGATGCGCTGTTGGATTAGGTGAAGAGGTTAATCCACTTGTATTAGCTTATTTAAATCGACTTTCCGACTTATTGTTTGTAACTGCACGCTATGTAAATTTTCAATTAAGTGCATCTGAACAAACATTACATGGAAAAGGATAATAAACATTATTTGTTAATAAGATAACAATATTGACAAAAGTACATTTTACTTAGTAAAATTAATTATAACAATTATAAAGTAAGAATATTTTTTAGAAAGAAGGTGCATGGCGATGAATCAGTTAAAAGAAGCGTTGGATACCTTAAAGGAAACAGGGGTACGCATTACTCCACAACGTCATGCGATACTTGAATATTTAATAAACTCGATGTCACATCCTACTGCAGATGATATTTATAAAGCCCTTGAAGGAAAATTTCCGAATATGAGTGTGGCGACGGTTTACAATAATTTGCGAGTATTTCGTGAAGTAGGTCTTGTGAAGGAACTGACATTTGGGGATGCTTCAAGCCGATTTGATTTCGTTACATCTCATCATTATCATGTCATCTGTGAAAAGTGTGGAAAAATAGTTGATTTTCTATATCCAGGCTTAGATGAAGTGGAGCACCTAGCTTCCCATGTAACAGGTTTCAAAGTTGAAAACCACCGTATGGAAATCTATGGTTCCTGTCCGGAATGTGCAAGTAAAGAGGTTCATTAACCTTAAAGTAGCAGATTTTTGTGAATAAAGAAGGAAGACTTAACCACAGTAGCTTTTTAGCAAAATGGTTTAGTCTTCCTCTTTTATTTTCTTATTTTTTATTATATGACTCGTCAAATTCCTTGCCTACTAGATTAGGATCAAGGGTTAATGGTTCACGACAATACATACACATATCCACTCGACCAAGCATTTTCGTATGCTTTCCGCAGTTAGGGCATGTTACTTGGATAGTTTTTGTTGATAGCATACCAATCCAAAAATAAACAATAGTACTTGCGATAATAAAAAGAAGGCCCAAAATCATAAAAATGGTCATAATAAGTGGAGAAGTTCGAAAAAAGATCCCGCCATACATAACAATGAAACCTATAAAAATTAATGATAATGCAAAGGTACGAATTTTATTTATTTTACTCGAATATCTTGCCATGTTACTCCCTCCTAGAGAAACTATACCATAATTATGGTAAGAAGGAAAAAGCAAGGATGAGAAATGTC
Organism: Neobacillus sp. MER 74; assembly: GCF_023714155.1. Taxonomy (NCBI): domain Bacteria; kingdom Bacillati; phylum Bacillota; class Bacilli; order Caryophanales; family Bacillaceae; genus Neobacillus; species Neobacillus sp. MER 74. The sequence continues at coordinate 1,319 of NZ_JAMAUV010000005.1, read as the reverse complement.
GAAATTTGTCTCCGAAGAAAGAAGGAGATTTGTTATCATTGTCGAAGTTATATTGCTACCTGAAAAAAATGGAGGAATAATAGATGGAAGATATCCTTCGGCCTATTTATCAAGAACGGGCGAGCCAATTGAATACTCTTGGAGTATTGATGGTAGAAAAAAAACAAAAGTTAAGTCATATAACAGATTCATTTGATGTAATCTTGTTAGTCCTTGTCAAAGAAGCAGAGCAGCCCCTATTTATTAAGCATTATACCTACCACGATAAAAAGGCAGCCATGCATATCATCACGGAAGAGCAGTTGAATGAATGGATTTTATTAGGATCGAATCGGAAAATATTTGAATGGCTTTATGAGGCCAAAATCATTTTTGATCGGAACGAATATGTAGCCAATTTAAAAACAGAATTGCGTGATTTTCCTTTTAATGGGCGCAAAATAAAAATAGGTTTAGAATTTGCAAAATTGATTCGACGCTATGTGGATGGAAAAGCTTTATTTGAAAGTCATCAGTTTTTAGATGCCTACAATTATGTTGTTCATTCCTTGCATCATCTTGCAAGGTTAGCTGTGTTAGAAAATGGGCTTCATCCAGAGTTAACGGTTTGGAATCAAGTAAAACAGATAGAGCCTGAAATTTATAAATTATACGAGGAACTTGTGTATAGTGAAGAAACGCTTGAAAAAAGACTCGAACTATTATTCCTTGCAAGTGAGTTTATGATTCATTCAAGAACTAAAATGGGGACAGGTCATTTTTTAGAAGTACTTAGCAGCAGGGAAGTTTGGTTATTCAATGAAATTATGAGTGAACAGGAATTAATTCCTTACTCTGTTGACCTGGGAGTATTACTTGAATATTTAATTGATAAACATTTAATCGATGTAGTGAATATAGAGACAAAAGGCCAGGGTGTTTTTCATAGAGGTTATCGTCTTAATAAAAAATTATTGTAAAAAAGAATAAAAACGTATTGACCTAATAAGGAATACTTGGTATATTAATAACCGTCGCTGCAAGACATTGAAAAAATGTTTTCGTAAGTGGCGGTTAAAAAGTTATTGACAGTTTTTAATAACTTATGTTATATTAATAAAGTCGCTTCTGAGCGATGATAAAATTGTTCTTTGAAAACTAAACAAACAAAATCGTGCAAACAAACAATAAATTTTAGCTTCTTTTAAGAAGTTAAGCCAACGTAACAAATGAGCTAATCAACTTTCTTGGAGAGTTTGATCCTGGCTCAGGACGAACGCTGGCGGCGTGCCTAATACATGCAAGTCGAGCGAGACTCTTCGGAGTCTAGCGGCGGACGG